>CAYOKT010000043.1:14896-23607 GCA_964404605.1 uncultured bacterium | reverse complement strand
GAGTATGCTCCCCGCCGCGGGAGACTACACCCGGGCGAGGACCAATATGCTACGGTGGGGCAGCACCGGGAGGCGCTCCTGCAGCTTCCAACGCTCCGCGGGCAGCGACTGGAACTCCTTCAGTCCCTCCGGGCCTTTCCAGGCGAGCAGCCGCCCGCCCGGAACCAGCAGTCTCTCCGCCCAGGGGGCGACCTCCTTCAGGGGCCCGACGGCGCGGACCGCAACGGCGTCGAAGCGGACGTCGCTGTGCTCGGCGAGGGTTTCCGCGCGGTCATGCACGACTTCCGGAACCGGGTTCATCTTCAACTCGGCGAGGATTCTTTTCAGGGCGAGGGTCTTCGCGCGCCGGGAGTCCAGCAAGGTGACATACAGGCCGGGGAGAACGATGGCCAGGGGCAGTCCGGGGAAACCGCCCCCGCTGCCGAGGTCAAGCAGGCGCTCCCCTGTCTCCCAGTGCAGGCGGGCCGCAACCAGGCTTTCCCAAAGGGAAGCAAGAAGCGTTCGCTCCACCGAGGAGCGGGAGACGAGGTTGATTTCACGGTTCAGCTCGCGCACCAGCAGGAGGTGGTCGAGCAGGCGGGCGACCTTGTCCTCTTCGAGTTGAAGGTTCAACGCTTCCGTGATCTCGCGCACCGCGGCGGAGCCGAGGGGCGGCTCGTCGCCCCCCGTCATCCACGGGAGTCCCAGTGGAGCGTGGGGGGGATGGCGAACCATCCTGCGGCGTTTCGCCGGTGCGGGTCCGGGAGCCGGTTTTTTTCCGCCGTCGCTGCGGTGTTTCGCTCGGGACCGGAAGGTGGTTTCACGTGAAACGGGTTGCCGCCGTCGCCCGCGCGCTCCCTTCTGCTTCCCGTCGTTCACCGGGCCGGTCCCTCCAGCGTTTCAACCTTCCGTCCGCCCGCGCCGGCGTTGGCTGGCGCATGCGAACTTACCCCCTCTTCGCCCTTCTCCGCGGCAGAAGAGAGTTCGCCGCGCTTAAGGTACACCAGCAGAATGGCGAGATCGGAGGGAGTGACCCCCGCGAGCCGGGAGGCCTGCCCCAATGTGGCGGGGCGGTGTTTCTCCAGCCGGAAGCGGGCTTCCGCCGAAAGATTGCCCACGTGGGAGTAGTCGAACTCCTCCGGGATGGGGCGCGATTCCTGGGCGCGCAGCCGCTCGATCTCCCGCTCCTGGCGGCGGAAATAACCGGCATAGCGCACTTCGATCTCCGCGGCGTGGAGAACATCGCGGCCGGTGGGAAGCCCGCCGCTCAACCGGCCGTCCAGCCGCTTGACCAGCTTCTCGAGGCGAATCCCGGGGCGAGTGAGGAAATGGGCGGCGGTTTCCACGCGGTCGGGCTCCGCGTCGTGGTCGAGCACCTCGCACCGCGGCAGGCGCACCTGGTGAAGCCTGTCCACCCACCTCTTCACCTCGATGCAGCGAGCACGGATTGCCTCGATTCGTTCCGCGGAGATCAGGCCGGCGGCGTACGCCTTTTCGCCCAGCCGCTCCTCCGCGTTGTCCTGGCGAAGGAGCAGGCGGTATTCCGCGCGACTGGTGAACATCCGGTAGGGCTCCTCGGGGTCGAGGGTGATCAGGTCGTCGACGAGCACGCCCGCATACCCTTCATGGCGCTCGATCAGCAGGGGATCGCGTCCGAAAAGGCGCAGCGCGGCGTTCGCCCCGGCGAGCAACCCCTGGATTCCCGCCTCTTCGTAACCGGAGGTGCCGTTAACCTGGCCGGCAAGGTAGAGGCTCTCGACACGGCGCGTCTCCAGCGTGGGGCGGATCTCGTGCGGCGGGACGACATCGTACTCCACCGCGTAGCCCGGCCGGCCGATCTCCGCCTCCCCGCAGCCCGGCAGGGTGCGCAGCGCGGCGAGCTGTGTCTCCTCCGGCAGGCTGGAGGAGAAACCGTTGAGGTACAACCAGGGGTGCCCGATCCCCTCCGGCTCGAAGATCAGGGGGTGGTGATCGCGGTCCGGGAAACGCACCACCTTGTCCTCCACCGACGGGCAGTAGCGCGGCCCGACGGCGTGAATGGTGCCGTTGAACATCGGGGACAGGTGGATACCCCCGCGGATCACCTCGTGGGTCGCGGGGGTGGTGTGGGTGCGGTAGCAGGGGAGTTGCCGCTGGTGGCGGCGCGTGGTCTCGTGGCTGAAGAACCACCGGTCCGGGTCGCTGTCCTGGCGCTGCAGGGCGGAGAGATCCACGGTTCCGGCGACGACCCGCGGCGGAGTGCCGGTCTTGAAGCGGTGCAACGGGAACCCCAAGGCCGACAAGCTTTCCGAGAGCGACTCGGCGGCGGGTTCGGTGTACCGCCCCGAGGTCCAGCTCTTTCCGCCGATGTGACAGAGGCCGCGGAGGAAGGTGCCGGCGCAGAGGACGGCGGCACGGGCCGGGACCAGGCCACGGCCCGCGCAAACGACCCCGCGCAGCCGGCCGCCGGACACCTCGAGCCCCACGGCTTCATCCTCGAGGATCTCCACTTGGGGATAACGCTCGGCGAAGAGGCGGTCCAAGGCCCGCGTGTAGCTTTCACGGTCGACCTGGGCGCGGGGCGACCAGACCGCGGGCCCCTTGGAACGGTTGAGCATGCGGTACTGGATCGCGGCGAGATCGGTGGCGCGCGCCATCAAGCCGCCGAGGGCGTCGATCTCCCGGATCAGCTGTCCCTTGGCGGTGCCGCCCATGGCGGGGTTGCAGGAGAGCCGCGCCAGAGCCGACCGTTCACGGGTGATAAGGGCGACATGGGCGCCGATCCTGGCCGCCGCAGCCGCCGCCTCGGTGCCGGCATGTCCTCCGCCGATGATGACAACGTCGTACATGGTCCTCTTCAACCTGCCCTTCAGCCCGATGCTGTCCGCCCCGCCGCCACGTGACGAGCGCTCGATCAGAACGTGTGCGGCCGGCGGCGACCGGAGTCGGGTTGCGCCCATGTTTCACGTGAAACATGGGCGTACGGCCCCGCCCGTGGAATCTATCTATCCCTGCAGGACGCCGGGAGCATAGCGTGACGCCGACCCCTCGCGCAAGCGCGGCGCGCGAAAGGGTGCGATGGAGTCATTTCCCGATGCAGAAGCGCGAGAAGATCTCGTGCAGCAGCCCTTCACGGGTTACCGTGCCGGTGATCTCCCCGAGGGCGTTGTGCGCGATGCGCATCTCGGCGGCGGCGAGCTCCTCGCCGGCGCCCTCGCGGAGGACGGTTTCCGCGCGCCGCAGCGCACCCGCGGCCTCCGACAGGCGGTCGGCGTGGCGCTGCTCGACGAGGAGCAGTTCGCCGGGGTCATACCCGGCGAGAAGGCGGCGCGCGACCTCGTCGCGCAGCGTTTCAACGCCCTCGCCGCCCAGTGCGCTTATGCGTATATCTGGAGATGTGCCTACAGGGGCACGGACCCCGAGGTCCGCCTTGTTCTCCACCACCAGCATACGGTCCGACCCTCGCAATTCCTCCGGAGGCAGCGTCCAGTCCGGCGGGGCGGTCAGCCAGAGAACCGCATCCGCCCCGGCGAGCAGCTCCTCCGTGCGCCGCGCGCCCTCCGCCTCGACCCGGTCGGCGGTTTTCCGCAGCCCGGCGGTGTCATAGAGCCGTACCGGAAGTCCGCCCCAGTCCAGCGATGCGTCGAGGTAATCCCTGGTGGTGCCGGGGGCCTCGCTGACAATTGCCCGCTCCTGCCCGAGCAGGCGGTTGAGCAGCGTCGATTTTCCGGCGTTCGGCGCCCCGGCGATCACCACCCGGGCGCCCTCGCGCAGCAGTCGTCCGGCGCGGTGCTGGGAGTGGAGGGCTTCCATCTCCGCCGCCAGCTCACCGGCGCGGGCGGCCATCGTGCCCGGCGGTTCGAGTTCGATCTCCTCCTCGACAAAATCGAGGCCCAATTCGATGCGGGCCAGCAGCTCCAGCAGGCGGTCCTGCGTCGCCTGGATGCGCCCCCCGAGTCCGCCGCGGAGCGCGCGCAGGGCGGCGCGGGCGGCGGCCTCGGTGCGGGCTTCGATCAGTGCCCCCACCGCCTCCGCCTGTTCGAGGGTCATCTTCCCGTGGAGGAAGGCGCGCTGGGTGAACTCGCCGGGCTGCGCGGGGCGGGCGCCGAGCTCCGTGAGGCGGTGAACCACCGCCCGCAACACCTCGCGTCCGCCATGGCAGGAGAACTCCACGAGGTCCTCGCCGGTGTACGAGGCCGGACCGCGCCAGGGGGTTACAACGGCGTCATCGATAGGTTCGGCGTTGCGGTCGAGGAGGGGCAGCAGGGTGACCCGGCGAGGGGGCAACGAGGGGAAGCGGTCTTCGCTGCCGGTGGCGCGGGCGGCGATCGCCCAGGCGTCCGGCCCGGAGAGGCGGACGATCCCCAGCGCCCCCCTGCCTTCGGGGGTCGCCAGGGCGACGATGGTGTCCTGTTCGCCGGCAGGCATCGCACGCGCCGTCGTGTGGCTCATGCCTTCCGCTTGCGGCGTGCTTCGCGGCGGGCCTTCCGCTCTTCCTCTTCCTTGACACCGGCGACAGTCTTGGCGATGGCCGGATCCTCGATCTTCATCATTCGCTGCTGCGCCCAGCTGAGCAGGTTGAACAGGGTGTAGTAGAGGGTCAACCCGCTGGGGAAGTTGTTGAAGAGGAAGATGAACATCAGCGGCATCATGTACAGCATCGCCTTCTGGTTCGGATCGGTCATGGTGGTTTTGGACTGCAGATAGGTGCTGACCGCCATCACCAGCGGAAGGACGCAGACATGATCCCCGTAGAGCGGAATCGTGAACGGCAGGGTGAAGAGAACGTCCGGCATCGAAAGATCTTTGATCCAGAGGATGAAGGGCTGGCCGCGCAGTTCGATGGTTGACCGGAAGACGATGAACAGCGCGTACAGCAGGGGCATCTGCAGGAGCATCGGCCAGCACCCTCCCATCGGGTTGACCTTGTGCTCCTTGTAGAGGGCCATCACCTCCTGCTGCATCTTCTGCGGATTACTCTTGTACTTGGCCTGGATCTCCTTGATCTTCGGCTGCAGGAGCTGCATCCGCTTCATCGAGGCGTGGGATTTGTGCGTCAGCGGCCAGATGATCAGCTTGATCAGCACGGAGAAGAGAATCAGCACCACGCCGTAGTTTGGAATGAACCGGTGCAGGAGAACCAGCGTCCAGAGCACGATCTTCGAGAAGGGACGGATGACCGCCATGCCCCAGGAGATGGTCTGCTTGAGGGAGGGATCCACCTGGGAGAGGAACCCCTGCTCCAGCGGGCCGAGGTAGAGGGTGAGGTCGCGGTCGATGTCACCCCCGGCGATGTTGAACACCAACCCCGTGTCGAACAGCTTCGGCGTGTACTTTCCCTGGTACAGGCTGTCCGGCCAGGTGTAGAGCGAGGCGCCGTCCGCGGGAGTTTCCGGGACGATGGCGCAGAGGAAGTACTTGGTGCGTTGCGCCACCCACTGCGTCGGGCCGGTCGGCTGCTCTTCGCGGGCTTTCTTCCCGCGGGTGGTGAACTTTTCCTTGTTGCGCCCCATCAGGTAGGACGCCTCGGTGTAGTAGAGGTCCTGCGCGCTGTCCTCCTCCGTCGGAGCGAGCCCACCCCCCCAGGAGAAGACCGCACTGGCGGCCCCGATCAACTCTCCGAGGCCGCGACTCTCGATGTGGAGATCAACCGCATACCGGTCCGAGTGGAAGGTGTAGCTCTCGCGGTACCAGCGTCCCTCTCCGAGCGGGAGGGTGAAGGTGATCGTGGCGGGGGCGTCGGTGGAGTCCAACACCAGGCGGCTGCGGTCTACTTGAAAAACCTTCTCTTCGGTGCGGAGCAGGCCCCGCCCGCCGCGCGCGGTGAGCACCAGGTTTCGCCGGGCGTACTGCTCGCGCACCAGCTCCTCGGGCTCGTGCAGGTAGGGCTGTGTCGGCTTGATGATCCAGGAGCGCACGGTCGCCCCGAGGGTGCTGAACCGCGCCCGGTAAAGGGGCGTTTCCACGACGACTTCCCGGGCCGCCGCGGCTGTATCCGGCGCGAGCAGGTCCGTTTGAAGGGGGGTGGCACCCATCCCGGCCGGCGTACCCGCGGGCAATGCCGCCTCCCGCCCTCCCGCGCCGCGCTCGGCTCGGGAGGGAGCTTTCCCCGGCTCCAGGCCTCCGGCAGGCGCCTGCACGGCGGCGGTGCTGTCCGCCCCGGGCGCCGGGGAAGGCGGCGTGATCAGCCGGTAGTAATAGGGCATCAACAGGATCACGGCGCCGGTGAGTACGATGGCGAGCAGGGTGTTCCGGTTCATGGCGTACTTCCTCTGGCTTCGCACCGCGGCCGGCGGCCGGCGGCGGGGCGACTCTCAGCGGATGACGGTTCCTCAGGGGGTCTGTGCACGCGCCGCCTCGGAGGATGCGGAACGGTCGATGCGCGGAGGAACCGGGTCGACCCCCCCGGGGTGCAGGGGGTTGCACTTGGCGAGCCGCACCGTCGACAGCCAGAGCCCGCGCCCGAAACCGTGCACCCGGAACGCCTCCTCCGCGTAGTGGCTGCACGTGGGATAAAAGCGGCAGCGGCTGCCGAGCATGGCGAAGAACGGTGACCCGACGACATGATAGGCCCGCAACAAAGGGAGCATCACGCCCTTCGCCAGCGCGCGGTTCAGCGCCGCGAAAAAGGGCTCCCGCGGCTGCTCATCAACAGGCTCCGTGTGCGTTTTCACCGGCTCTCTCATGTCGGCTTTCTCACAGCCCGGCTCCCAGCTTCACCGCCGGACATCGAATCATTCATGCGGGCTCGCAGCCTGCCCGCGCGCCGGAGAAGCTCCCCGAGGTGAAGCAGGAAAGCCTCCCAGTCGAGCGGGGCTTCGTACAGGCGGACGAGCAGGTCGGTGTTGTCCGGGAAGAGTTCCCGGTTGCAGCGAAAATACTCACGCAGGCGGCGCCGGGCATAGTTCCGACCGACGGCGCCTCCAAACGCCCTGCGCGGGACGAGACTGCCGAAGCGTCGCCGTGGTGAGGGCAAAAAAAAAGGGTGACGCCACGCCCGCGCACCCGTTTGCCTTCCTGGAGCAGGCGTCGGTAAGGCGCCCGGCCGCGAAGGATCTCCTCCTTCTTCAGCGTGCGGCGAGGCTCAGGCATCCGACACGGTGAGGCGTTTGCGGCCCCTGGCGCGGCGACGCTTCAACACCAGGCGACCCGACTTGGAGGCCATGCGCGCCCGGAATCCGTGCTTGTTGCGGCGTTTGCGGTTGTGTGGCTGGTACGTACGCTTCATCATTCCACCAATCGTTACGGCGCGCGGGCCTGTCGACCCCCGAACCGGTGACTCTCACAGGTTCCCGGAAGCAACGAATATAGCGGCGCTCCCCGGCGGGCGCAACCCGCCGTTTATATACTCCCGGGCGCGCAGGAGCACGAGGCGATTGCCACCCCGCGGGGGTCGTGCTACCTTGTGTTTCGCTCTACAGGCACAGCGTGGAACATTTCCGGGGAGAAACCGCATGGGAATCGGGAAGACAGCAGATCGCAAACGGGCGCTCCGGGGAGTTTTCGCCGCGGCGCTGGCCGGGGCGTTTCTCCTGGCGGGCTGCGGCGGCGGCGTGGAGAAGGCGAAGAAGCGGGTCGAGGAGCAGCTGCCCCGGGGTGTCGTCAGCGCCGGCCCCGTGCGGCTTGCGCCGATGGGCCTGGAACTCTTGTTGCCGGTGCAGGTGTTCGCCCAGTCCGACACCGCGGGCCGCCAATGGCAGGCCACGAGCGATTATGGAAACTTCCGGCTGGCATTGGCGGTGTTTCCGGACACGGCGCACATCGCCCCGCCGAAGGAGCTGGTGCTCCGCCGGACGCGGCAACTTCTCAGCACCCCCATCGAACCGGATCCGCTGGAGAGCGGGGAGCTCGCCCGGCTGAAGGCGGTTTCGGGGGCGTTCTCACTGCTTCAAACCGAGAGCGAAACGCGCGAAGGCAACGTTCCGAACCGGATGTACCTCATCGAGGCGCTCCGCCTCCGTGACGGGAGAACGGTCGTCCTCTCCGTCGATGCGCGCTTCGAGGCCTTCGATGACGTCGAGCAGACGCTGCGCGCGCTGGCCGCCTCCCTGCGGATCACTCCAGCGGTTTCAGCCACGGAGGGATGATCGTGCGGTCGTATGCACGCGGGATCGTGTCGCTCGCGCGAGTTCTCGTCGTTCCCGGCGCGCTGCTCCTCGCCGTGGCGGTGCCCCTGCACGGCGGCGAGATCGCCCGGCGGGACTTCGGCGCGCTCGGTTCGCTGGAGGTCCCGGCGGACTGGGAGGTGCGCACGGAGGGCGGGGAGCGCGTGGTGATCACGGCGCCCGACTCCTCCGGCGGGGTACTGCTACGTACTGTTGCCGGGGACGCCGGCCCCCGCGCCCTGCTGCTGAAACGAGCGGGCGAGCTGGGGCTTCCCCTGGTGGCGCGGCCGGTCGACGGCGAGTGGTTGCGGGAGGCCGGCGTGGAGGCGGGGTGGTTCGCGCACGGCACCGTGGTCCGGCCGGACACGGGGGAGTCCGGAACGGTGGAGCATGTCTCCGCTGCTGTTGAGAGCGACAGCCTGAAGGCCGGGAGCGTCATGGCACCCTGGGATTCGACGGAGAACGCTCCGCCCCCGGCCCGGTACCGCATGGTGGTGGTTTACCGGCGCGGCGGCCGCGCAATCCTGCTGGAGGGCTGGCACGACGCCCTGCCGGAGGGTGCGATGCTGCTTCATAACGTGCAGCGGAGCTGGAGTTTCAAGTAATATTCGCATATAGAGATATCAGCACATCACCTACCCCCTCCGC
>CAYOKT010000043.1:0-14796 GCA_964404605.1 uncultured bacterium | reverse complement strand
GGGTGGCCCGGGGACTTCAGCCCCGGGTTTCATAAGAGTTTCCGCGCTATAAAGGCTCCCTCAACCCCCGCAGAAGTACGCCCTTCATCCCCAGGAGCGACACGGCGAGGTACCCGAACACGGCCAGCAGGCTGACCAGCGGCAACCCCTGCCCGAGCGCGAGGATCATCGCGAAGGGAGCCGCCGCCACCGAGGCGAAGCCGTTGGCGGCCCAGGCGAGGGGAACGAGGGCCGGGTCGGAGGCGCGGAGTTGCTGGAGAAGCCGGGGGAAGGGCCGTCCCATGAAGAAGGCGGCCGGCGCGAGGAGCACGATGGTCGCGGACCATCTCCCCCAGGCGGGCATTCCGATGATCCATGCTCGGGTTGACAGGATCACCAGCAGGCCGGCGAGCAGCAGAACCGCGACGAGCACGGCGTCACGGGGAATCGCCCTGCCGATTGGGTCGGAGCGCCGGACGGTAAGGCTGCCCGCGCCCGAGGCGACGAGGAGCGTCGCAAGCGTCGCGGCGGCACCGTACACCGGGTGGTCGAGGACGAGGGCGGCGCGCTGCAGGCCCGCCATTTCGACGAAGAGGTAGGCTGCGCCGAGCAGGGTGGCGACCATGAGCGCCGCGAGGGCGCGGACCGCGCCCCGCCCGGCCCGCCGCCGCAGGAGGAGTACGGGGAGGAGAATCAGCGCCGTTCCGGCGAGGAGGGCCTCCAGGAGGAAAAGCGCGAGGGAGAACTCGGCGAACTCGATTTTTCGCAGCAGGTGGGAACCGTAGATGCGCCACAGGTCGGGCAGGGAGCGCCAGCGGAAGGAGTGGTAGGCGTAGGGCCTGCCATCATGGGCGGGGCGGAGGTCGTACAGGTAGCCCGCCACGAGGCTGTCGCGCGCCGTTGACAGCACCCCCCGGGCCAGTGGACCGAGGGCGTCGGTCCCCATGGAGAGGAGGTCACCCCCGTTCAGCGCTCCCGCCTCCGGCCGGCTCCAGGGGGCGGTGTCGAGCTCCAGCCCGAGCTGTTCGAGGGCAGCCTCGATCCGGGGTCGGAGGCTGTCGGCGGGCGGGCCCCGGAAGGCGAGGGTGACCGCGGCGAGGTAGTTGTGCGCCTGGAGGAGGCGGCGCGCCGGGTCGGCGCCCTCCGCCCGCCAGGCGTCCGCGGCGGTCAGCAGCAGCTTCGGGTTGTCCCGCGGCGGCGCTTGCAGTCCCCGGGTGATGCTGAGTACGCCGCGCGGGGAGAGCAGCCTCCGGCAGCGGGCGAGCGCCTCGCGCGTCAGGAGCGGCGTGGTGCGCAACGCGAGGAGCCCGCTCTCTCCCGCCGCCATCCCCTCGGCGGCGCTGATCTGGATGATGTCAAAACGGCGGCGCGAAGTCTCGAGGAAACGCCGCGGCTCCATCACGACGACCTCCAGGTCGTTTCCCTCCAGTGCCGCGCCTCCATCGCCGGGACCGAGGGCGCGGATCATCTCGAGGATGTTCCGGTCGGGCTGGACGATAGTGATCTCCGTGGCGCCGAAGCGCCGGGCGAGCCAGACGTTCGCCCCTCCGGCCTCCCCGAGCAGGAGGACACGGGGGCGCCGGACCAGCCGGTAGGCGAGCGACTGCGGGGTGTCGTCGAGGATGGATGCCTCGTCCGGCGTGCGGATGCGGAGAACCGGGCCCGCGTAATGACCATCGACGAGGAGGGCATTCTGCGGAGGCGGCATTTGCACGGTGCCCAGCCCGGCGAAGAGGGTGCGGTGCAACCGTGGCGAGCGGACCAGGTCCAACCGCGCCCGGGCGCTGTGCCGCGTCGCGAGGAAAGTCGCATCCCCCTGTGCGGCCCAGCGACGCAGAACGGCGAGTTCCTTGTACGGGTCGATGCGGGGCGACCAGCGGACCCCGGAGACGCCGAGGAGAACGCCGAGTGCGCCCGGCAGGACGCAGAGGGAGAGGAGGACGGCCCCGAACCGCCCGGTTCGTCCGCCGGGCGCCCGGGCGCCGTACAGGGGAGCGTTCGCCATCCCCAGCCCCGCGAGGAGCAGGACGGCGGGCCCGGGCGGCAGGAGGTTCAGCAGGAGGGCGCCGAGGGCCGCGCCGGCGCCGCTTCCCAGCAGGCTCGCGCCGTATACGCGGCCGGTGTCGGAGAACCCGATGAGCGAGAGACCGAGCGCTGCGCCGCCGAAGAGAAAGGGGATCATCACGCAGAGGTGCGAGAGGAGCAGAAGGCCGACCTGGCGGATGTCGTAGGCGATGTATTGCGCCTCCACCGGCAGCGCATCGGCGAGGAGCAGCCCGGCGGGAGCACCGAGGGCGAAGAGCGCTGCCGCCGCCGCCGCGCTGCCCGGGAACCACGAACTCAGCGGGCGCCGGAAGAGGGCGAGCAGGCTGCCCGAGGCGCCGAGGCCGAGGAGCGCCGCGCTGACTACGAGGTAGGCGTGGTGATGCCAGCTCGCGACGGCGTACCAGCGCATGAACACGAGCTGGAGCGCGAGCAACTCCGCGGAGAGCAACCCCACGGCGAGCCGCTGGGAGGGCGTCGAGTCCCGCCCCGGAGTGAAGGGCGGTTTACGCTCCCTACCGCCCGGCATGGCCGATCATCGGGACGAAACGCACGGGGAGCAGGTCCTGTGAAGTGACGGCTCCCGTGCTGTCCTTGGTGACGAGAATCAGCCGCTGCACCTCGAACACCCCGCCGACGGGGATGACCATCCGCCCGCCGGGCGCGAGCTGGGCGACCAGCGGCGGCGGAACATGGCCCGCGGCGCAGGTCACGATGATCCCCCGGAAAGGCGCCTCCTCCTCCCAGCCGTAGTAGCCGTCCCCGATCCGCGTGCGCACGGAGGAGTAGCCGAGCTCCCCGAGCCGTTTTGCCGCCTCTTCGCCGAGGTCGCGGAGGATTTCGATGGTGAACACGGCGGAGGTGATCTCGGAGAGCACCGCCGCCTGGTAGCCGCTGCCGGTTCCGATCTCCAGCACCTTGTCGCCCGGGCGCAGCGCCAACGCCTCCGTCATCATGGCGACGATGTAGGGCTGGCTGATGGTCTGGCCCTCGCCGATGGGGAGCGGGCGGTCGGCGTAGGCGTAGCGCCGCCAGGCCGGGGGAACGAAGAGATGACGGGGAACCTTGCGCATGGCGGCGAGCACACGTGCATCGCGAACATCGCGCATCTGCGTGCGCACCATCGTGTCGCGGTCCGCAACGCGCTCGTTTTTTCCGGAGCGCCGGGGACGAGGGCCTTTCCCGGCGGGCGCGACCGGAGCGGCAAACAGGAAGGCGAGGAGAAGTATCAATCCGAGCGGCGGCGGCCATCTTCGCCGCCGTGCCCGGTCGGCGTATGGGGCAAAGCGCATGTCCCCTCCCGGGGTGCATCGTCCGTGGAACGGGGTCAGGGAGAAAATAACGGCTGGGAGGCGGCGAGGGAGAGGCGATGTCGGGTGCCGGTTCAACCGGCCGGCCGGCCGGTGTGGCTGGAGAAGGTACTGGAAAGGCGCGGCGGTTCATTCCATGAACCGGGCGCCGACTCACGGTGGAGCCGGCGCCCGGCCATGCGAACCATCTTCGAAACGGCTGGAAACCCGGTTTATCCGATGAGCTGCGCGATAATCTGCGGCACGAGGTTCGCCTGCGCCAGCATGGAGACGCCGGACTGCATCAGGATCTGGGCGCGGACAAAGTCACTCATCTCCTCGGCGATGTCGGCGTCGCGGATCTGCGACTCGGAGGAGGTGGCGTTCTCCCGGCCGATCTGCAGGTTGAGGATGGTGTTCTGCAGGCGGTGCACATAGGAGCCGAAATAGGTGCGCAGCGAGTCTTTCGAGGTGATGGCGATGTCGATCGCGTTGATCGCGGTCTGGGCGTTGGCGGTGTTAAGAACGTTCAGGGTCTGGATGCCGAGCCCGGAGGTGGTTGCATCTCCCATGGAGACGTAATAGTAGTCCAGGCCGGAGACGTTATAGGTCCCGATGTGGAACTTGATTCCGTTCTGACCGCTGCCGGACAGGGACCCGTCCAGCAGGTAGAGCCCGTTGTAGTTGGTCGTGCGGGCGATGCGGTTGATCTCGCTGCGAAGCTGGGTGAACTCGAGGTTCAGCGCAACCCTGTCGTCGCTGCGCAGGGTGCCGTTGGCCGCCTGGATCGCGAGCGCCCGCAGGCGGATCAGCTTCTCATCAATGACTTGGAGCGCACCCTCCGCGGTGGCGAGAAGGTTGATCGCGTAGCTGGCGTTCCTCTCGGCTTCCAGCATCGAAGAGATCTGCGCGCGGAATCGTTCCGACACCGCCATGCCCGCCGGGTCCTCCCAGGCATAGTTGATCCGGAGCCCGGAGCTGAGGCGGGTCACAGCGCGGTCCAGGTCGTTCTGGGTGGTCATCACGTTTCGCTGGGCAATCAGCGAGAGAACGTTGTGGTTGATTCGCGTGCTCATGGGAGCCTCCTGACTGCTTGAACGGTTCGCATGGGAAAGGGGACAAGCCCGCCTTCCTCCCATGAGATCGGAAGGTTCCAGGAAAACTTTAGCTTTTTCTCCAGCAAGCGGAGAGGGATTTTGCGAGCAGGGGCCGAAGGGTGGAGTCGAACCTGTTGGAATACAAGAGGTTAAACTTCGAGAGAGAAAAGAGAGACAGGAGAGCCTCCCCTTGAAGGTTTGCTCGAGAGATGGGCGAGGTTGGAGAGGCCAACGCCCCCGGCGGGGAATCGGGCGCGGGGCGGAGCGAGGTGGGCGGGCGTCCTGCCGGCGCGGCGAAGTTTCATTCCCTCCGGGACATCCTTTTACCGACCCCTTTCGTGTTATACCTTTTACCTGACCTTGTCGCCCCCTTGGTTGAAAGGAGCAGCCTTGAAGGCGATCGGCTTGCGGGGGTCCATCGAGAACGTCCTTTTTTGCCGCGTCGCGGTGGACGAGCTGAAATCGGTTCAAGCCTCCGAGGCAGGGTACTCGTTCGGCCTGGGGGCGGTGGCGGACACCGCGGGCGGGGCTGTCGGCTCCCTTGGCGAACTGCTTACGGCGCCTGACGTGGCGGCCTACCTGCCGGGGGATGGCTTGTACCGGCCGCGGATTGTGCGGGACCCGTCCGCGAAAGTTTTCACCCCGTTCAACGTGGTGTTGCGGGGAGTGGGCAGGCTTCCGCTGCGCCCCCTGGGGGAAGGCGGCGAGGAGTTGACCGCCGCGCAGATCTGGGGGCGTGTGTTGGAGCGCGCAGCGGCGGAGGGAGCCGAAGGGCCGCTCTACGGCGGGGTGTTTTTCGCGGAGATCATAAGCCTGCGCGGCTCTTTCGTGCGCCGCCCGCCCCTGCCGGAGGCGGCTCCGCCGGGTGGCGCGGCGATCAGCGACCCGGCGCACCACGCGGAATGGTTCGGGCTCGACCCGGATGGTGGAGCGCGGGGCGCGGCCGCCCTGGTCGTGGCCGCAGCGCTGGATCCCTCTTCCCCGGGACTGGCCGCCCTCGAGGGAATGGAGCGGCATATTTTCTACCGCCACCCCGACGCGCCCCGACTGGCCGCCGGGGTGCAGGTGCACCAGCACCTGCTCGTCCTCGAGAGAGGCGCGGAGATCGGGCGGGGGTCGACGGTGGAGGAGGCGACCGCGTGGATTCTCGGCACGGGGCGGGTGATTGATGTGAAGCATGTGCTCGATGACAGTCGTTTTCGCCGCGTATCCGGCGCATGGCTGGGGTACGAAACCATCGAGCGGATGGCCTGACCGGGTCAAGCCGGTGACCGGTCGAGCCGAAAGGATTAGTAGGGGACCGGTTCACCTGAATCGCGTGGTTCTGCTTGATGCCAAGCGGTCAGGTTCAAGGCGTAGATGCGCCGGTGTAGCGGCAGCTACTCCAAGCAGATACAACGCGGAAGATGGCCGCTTGGCGTCAAGCCCTTCGGGAGCGCGCCGCATCATCCACTGCTGCGTTGCGCCTTCTCGAAATAGCTCCGCTATTCCTTCGGCGGCGCGTCTTGCATTGAACGATGCGGGGCGCTCAGAACACTTCGATTCAGGCGAATCGATCCACTAAGGGGGTATCGATAGTGTTTTCAGCGGCGGGGAGACAGGTGGAGCAGATGATGCGACGCCGCTTTCGGTGCAACATGGATGAACTGCCGAACATCGCGCGGTTCGTGCACGAGTTCGCTCTCGCCGCCGGGGCCGGTGACCGTATCGCACGCCGCCTCGAACTCGCGGTGGACGAAGCCGCGACAAACGTGCTCGAGCACGGCCAGCCCGGACCCCAGGGACTGTTCGAGGTCATGGTCTCCCACTCCCCCGACAGAATCAGCATCGAGTTGCTGGACAACGGCACCCCCTTCGACCCGACCCTCCTCGATCCGGCGGCGCCGAAAGCGCCCCTGAACGAGCGCTCCACACGCGGCCTCGGCCTGGTGCTCCTGCGCGAAATGTGCGATGAGCTGAAGTACCATCGCGGCGAGGATGGTACCAACCATCTCCAGATTACAACCTACTTTTCCCCTTCCCCGCCACCCAAGCGGAGCAACAAGCCCTCGCCCTCCCAGGTGAGCCCGTAAGCGCAGCGCCCGACCCCGTACTCCGGCCGGAACAGCGATTCTCCCCGTAACGCAGCCGTGCGGCGCCATTTTTCCCGGCAGGGTTGCGTATCTTGCTATTGGCCGCCTGCCGGCGGAGCTGTGGAACATGGACGAGGAAGGCGTTCATCGTCATGGAGCAGGTTCGGATCGGGGAGGAGCTGTTCCGCGAGGGACTGCGCCTGGCGGAGTACTTCCGGCGTGTTCCCCGTACCCGCGCGCAGCAGGAAACGCGCTACGAGGAGGAGCCCGGCCCCGGGACGCTGGCGCATTTCCGTTCCCTCACGGCGCCGTGCCGGGTGGTCGTTCTCACCCAGGAGGGGTGCCCGGACAGCGCCTGGGCGGTACCGCGCATCCTGCGCCTGCTGGACGAGGCGCCCGGCTGCGAGTGGCGGGTCTTTTTCCGCGAGGAGCACCCGGAGCTGCAGGAGATGCTGATTGTGAACGGGAAACGCCAGGTCCCCGTGGTGGCCCCCTTGGACGAGGAGGGGCGCATCCTCGCTATCTGGGGACCGCGGCCACGGCCGATACAGCGTTTCGTCGAGGCGAGCGTCGGGCGGGTGGACCGCACCGAGTGGTACCCGAAGGTGCTGGCCTACTACCAGGGCGACGGGCTCGGGGATCTGTACGCGGAGATGCGCGCCCTCTTCCCCGCCGGCGGGGTGAGGTCCGGGGAGAGGGACGAAGCGGCGGACCTCCGGGAACAGTGAGGGCGGGCAGCGAGGGAGCGGGCATGTTCGAGGATGCACGTCACGGCGGCACAACGCGGCGGGGCCGACTCGCCGCCCTGTGGCTGCTGTCCCTGTGGCTGCTGGTCCCGGTTTCCGCGCCGGCCGCCGAACGCCTCTACCTGCTTCCCCGCGAAGAGCCGGGCGCGGGGAAAACCTCGCCGATCGAACGGTGGACGTCCAAGGTTCCGGGCGCGCACGCGATTCGACCGGCCTTTCCCGCGATACCCCATGGCCGTGCTCCCCGCCTCGCCCGCTGGCTGGTGCTGGACGTCGAGTCCCGCGCGGCGGCGGGCTCCCTTCTACGCCGCCTGGCGGGCGACCCCGAAGTAGAGGCCGTCGAACGACCGCCGGAGAGACATCTGGCGGCCTACGGGGTCGCGGGTGCGCCCAACGACCCCCTCGCCGACTACCAGTGGCACCTCGCGGCCATCGACGCCTACGCGGCGTGGGACCTGGTCCCGGACGCCTCGCAAGTCGTGCTCGCGGTGGTGGACAACGGCTTCGACATGGCGCATCCCGACCTGGCGCCCGTTCTCTGGACCAATGAGGAGGAAGCGGACGGCGCGATGGGCGTGGACGATGACGGCAACGGGTACGTGGATGATATTCACGGCTGGGACGCCTACGAGCAGGACGGCGATCCCACCGGGCCGACCAATGTGCAGAACAAGGACCACGGCACCCATGTCGCCGGGATCGCCGGGGCGGCGCACAACAACCATCGCGGTGTTAGCGGGGTCGCGCCCGGTGTGCGGCTGATGATGGTCCGGGCGGGCAACGGCGGCGACATCACCACGGGCTTCGAGGGAATTCTCTATGCCGTGGAGAACGGCGCCGATGTCATCTCGCTCTCGTGGGGCGGACAGACCCTCTCCACCATCGAGTGGGACGTGATCCGTTACGCCGTGCAGCGCGGCGCGGTCATCGTGGCCGCGGCGGGCAACCTCGGCTCCAGCGCACCCTACTATCCCGCCGCGTACGAAGAGGTGATCGCCGTGGCCTCGACCGGACCGGACGACCACCTGTCCACCTTCAGCAACCGCGGTTGGTGGGTGGACATCGCCGCCCCCGGGGAAGGGATCTACAGCACGATCATCAACGGGTACGGGACGATTACCGGCACCTCGATGTCCACGCCGGTGGTCTCCGGTGTCGCGGCGATGCTGCTGGCGGTCCAGCCCGGCCTGAGCCCCACGGAAGTGCTGGCGAGACTCTCGCAGGGAAGCATGGAGGTCCGGGCGGCGGGCGACAGCCAGACACATGTCGGCCGGGTGAACGCCTGGCGCTCGGTGACCTCCGGCCGCCCGGCGCTGGCCCTCCGCTCGCTGGGCTTCGAGGACGGCGACGGGGACGGAACCCTCGAACCGGGGGAGGCGGTCGCGATGACCGTGGACCTGGAACTGGCGGGCGGGCCGGCGGAGACGGTCTCCATCCGGCTCGTCGGCTATGATACGGCGGTGACCTCGGCGGCGTCCTTTACTTGGAACCAGGCCGCTCCCGGCGTTCTCCAGAGCGACCCGATGCTCGTCTTCATCGCGCCGGACGCCTCGCGCGGGACGCACCCCTTGTGGCTGGCCGCGGACGCCGACGGCTGGCTCGACACGCTGGTCGTCCGCGTGCCCGTGGACCCCCCCTGGCGGACGCACGACGCGGGCGGAATGCGCGCCTCGTTCACCGATTTCGGCGCCATCGGCTACTGGGACTACATGGAGAACCGTGAGACGCCCGACGGGGTGACCCTCGCGGGGCGTCCCTTCGGCCTGCTCTTCCACGGCAGCGTGATGGTCACCGACGGGGCGGAGGTTTCGGACTGCGCCTACGGCGGCCTGAACGAGATGCGCTACGATTTCGTCACCGGGCCCGGCGGGGAGATCCGCGCGGTCGAAGCGCCCGAGGGGATGCAGGTGTACGAAGCCGCCTACAACGACCTGGACGGCCTGCCGACCACCGGGGTCCGCGTGCACCAGCGGACTACCAGCTATCCCGGGGGAAACAACTTCGTCCTTATTGATCTCGATGTAACGCGCGAAATCCCCGGCTCCGCGGACTACACCATCGGCCTCTACTGCGACTGGGATATCCACCCGCTGGAGACCAACACGGTGGGCTACGACGAGGAGCTGCACCTCTCCTACATGCTCGGCGATGACGGCGCCGCGGGGCTGGTTTCCCTGGACGGCCCGCCGCTCTCCGTGCGGGCCGTGGACAACGTGACCGTGCAGTCGGACGGTTTCAGCGACGCCGAACGGCGCGACATCCTGCTCGGCGGCACCGACGAGGCGGTCTCCGACCACCCGGCGGACTGGTCCCACGCGATTTCCCTCTCCCTGGGACCGATCTCGGACGGGGAGACGCGAACAGCACGGTTCGCCCTGGTCGCGGCGAGCACGCTCGGCGAACTCTACCTGGCCGCGAGTGAGGCGCTGGCGGCAGGGAGCGGCGGTGCGCCGGCCGCGGTGGGGAAGATGCCGTCGCGTTTCCAGCTTGCGCCCGCCTGGCCGAACCCCTTCAACTCCTCCACGCAGGTGACCGCGTGGACGAGCCGCGCGGGGCCGCTCTCCCTCGCGGTGTACAATCTGCTCGGGCGGAGGGTTGCGGTGTTGCACGGCGGGCCGGTCGCGGCGGGCCTGCACCGGTTCCGCTGGGACGGCCGCACCGGGGCCGGCGCGCCCGCGGCGAGCGGGACCTACCTGCTGGTGGGCGTGTTCGGGGACCGGCGGGTGACGCGCCGGGTGGTGTTGCTGCGGTAGGGGTGCGTGCGCCGGGCCGCCGAACCCAACCACTTCTCTACATATTCGAGCATAGAGATACGCGGATTCCCGCCCTCAACGTCACTCCTTTGTCAGCACGGGAGAGAGTTTCGCCCGCTTCAGCTCCTCGCGGATCGCCGCGTGGTCCAGCGGGAACCGGCGCGGGTCCGTGATCGCGCCGGAGACAGCCGTGGCCGCCGCGGTGTGCGGGCTGGCGAGATAGATCTCCGACTCCGGGTTGCCCATGCGGCCCCGGAAATTGCGGTTCGCGGTGGAGAGCACCTTCTCCCCTTTCGCGGGCACGCCGAGGTGGTTGCCCATGCATGGGCCGCAGCCGGGCGTGGCGAGCGTCCCCCCCGCCCCGACGATGGTCTCGATGTAGCCGAGGTGCATCGCGTCGAGCATCACCCGGCTGCTCGCCGGGATGACGATCAGCCGCAGGTCGGGGTGTACCCGGCGCCCCTTCAGGACATGCGCGAGGATGGCGAGGTCATCGAGGCGGGCGTTGTTACAGGTGCCGACAAAGACCTCCTCGACATGTTCCCTCTCGACTTCTCCCACCGGCACGACGTTGTCCACCGTGTGCGGCTTGGCGACGACCGGCTCCACCTGCCCGAGGTCGATCCCGATCACCTGGTCATAGCGGCAGTCGGGATCGGAGAAGAGCGGCTCGTAGCTTCTCTTCGCCCGCCCCTCGAGGTAGGCGTAGATGGTGTCATCGGGCGGCACGTACCCCACCTTCGCGCCCATCTCCACCGCGAGGTTGCAGAGGGTCATCCGCTCGCTGACCGAGAGGGTGTGCGCGGCGGGGCCATCGTACTCCACCGCCCGGTACAGGGCGCCGTCCGCGCCGAGGCGGCCGATGATGTGCAGGGCGAGGTCCTTCGCATAGACCCCCTCCGGCAGGCTGCCGGAGAGCTCGATGTGCATCGTCTCGGGTACGCGGAACCAGATCTTGCCGGTCGCCATGATCACCGCGGTTTCGCTGCGTGTGACCCCGGTGCCGAAGGCCCCGAAGGCCCCGTAGGTGGTCGAGTGGGAGTCCGAGCCGGTCATGATCGTGCCCGGCAGGCAGTGGCCGTTCTCGGCCATCACCTGGTGGCAGATCCCGCTGTTGATGTCGTAGAAGTTCCGGATGCCGTGCTTGCGGACGAACTCGCGGATCTGTTTATGGTTGTCAGCGAAGGTCTCGTTCGCCGGCGGCACGCAGTGGTCGAGGACGACCAGGTGAAGGTCGGGGTTGTAGAGGTGGTCCACGCCGATGCGCTCGAAGGTCTTGGCGATGGCGGCGGTGTTGTCGTGGCTCATCGCCACGTCCGGCGTGACCTCGACGATCTGGCCGGGCTCGACTTCGTCCAACCCGGCGTATTTCGCGAGGATTTTCTCGGAAAAGGTCTTTCCCGGCATCGGTTCTCCCACGCGGTGCGGAGGGTGCGCCTCCGGTCTGTTTGTCCCAAGGGAAAGGAAATGTAACACGCGGGCGGCGGCCGCCCCAAACCCGCCTCAGGGGGCGGACGGGCCGGGGAGGGCGTGTTGTCCCCGCCGGGCGACGGCGAGGCTGGAGAGCGTCATCGAGGCGAGGATGAAGCCGGCGCCGACCAGACCGCGCAGGGTCCACCCCTCGCCCAGCAGCAGCCAGGCGAAGAGGCCCGCGAACACCGGCTCGAGGGTGAAGACCAGCGCGGCGTGCCCCGCGGGCACCTCCGGCTGGAAACGGGTCTGCATCCATACGGCGAGCACGGTGCCGAAGAGGGCGGTGTAGGCGACGGCGAGCCAGCCGGTCGGGGTCAGGTGCAGCGGTTTTCCGGCGAGCAGGCTCCATGCGAGGGCGCCGCCGGCGACCACGATCACCTGCGCCGTGGTCAGGATGAGGGTTTCGCGGCGGCCCCACGCCAGCGCCTCGAGCGTGACCATCTGCAACGCGAACACCACGGCGCAGCCGATGGTGAGCCAGTCGCCGAGGTTCAGCCCGCCGGCCTCCGGGTCGGCGATCAGGTAGATGCCGAGGGTTGCCGGGGCGAGGGCGAGCCAGGTTAGCCGGGGGGCATGGCTCGTGCGGAGCAGCGCCGCCAGCGGCGGCACCAGGACGACGAGCAGCCCGGTGAAAAAGCCGCTGCGGCTCGCGGTGGTCCAGCGCAGGCCCAACACCTGGAGGGTGAACCCGAGCCCGAGGAGCAGGCCGACCAGCCCGCCGCGGACCCAGGGGCTGCGTACCCCCGGCCGGGCCGCCCTCTTTTCCCTCGGCGCGGCGCGGGCCCCGGAGGTCCGTTCAGCGGAGCCGGAACGACGCCGCTGTTGCAGCAGGGCGAAGGGCAGGAGCAGCGCGAGGGCGAAGAGGAAGCGCAAGGCGAGGAAGTGCATCGGGTCGGTGTCGGCGAGGGCGGACTTCGTCGCGGGGAAGGTCATCCCCCAGACCACGGTCAGGAGGACGAGCATCACGGTGGCGAAGCGGCGGTGGGGGTAGCCCGCGGCGGCGGGCTTGCCGGAGGGAGACGATCGTTGTTCGCTCATCGACGGCGCGCCTTGCATTGAACGGTGCAGGGGTGCTCAGAGCACATCGGACCGGGCGAATCGATTCACCGGATGCGTGGAAGATACGCGTTGCCGGGCGCCGCCGCACTTCGCGGCCCGCCGGTCCGCCCGCCGGGAGGGCGGCGAGCGAAAACGGCCCCGGACAAATCCGGGGCCGTGAAGGGCTCTTGCAACGGTGCGATCAGGCCCAGGCGCGGAGCAGCTCGAGGAGCAGGCGCACGCCGACCCCGGTGGGGAGCTCCTTGTGCGGCGCATAGCTCACCGGAACCTCGCTCGCGGTGCCGGCGATGTCGAGGTGCGCCCAGGGGGTGTCGCCGACGAACTCCGCGAGGAAGGCCGCCGCGGTGATCGCTCCGCCGGGCCGGCCGCCGGTGTTCTTGATGTCGGCGACTTCGCTCTTGATCTGTTCTCCGTACTCTTCCCACAGCGGCAGGCGCCAGACACGTTCCCCGGTCCGCTCCCCCGCCTCGCGAAGGAGTTCCGCCAGCTTGTCGTCGTTGCCCATCAGGCCGGTTGCATGGTTGCCGAGGGCGATCCAGCATGCCCCGGTGAGGGTGGCGAGGTCGATGACCGCGTCCGGCTTTATGCTGTCCACCGCGTAGGCGAGGGCATCGGCCAGGGCGAGGCGTCCCTCGGCGTCCGTGTTGTCCACCTCGACCGTGATCCCCTTGAAAGTTTTCAGGATGTCGCCCGGCTTGTAGGCGTGTCCGCCGGTCAGGTTCTCGGCGGCGGGGATGAACCCCTCGACCCGGCAGCGGGGCGCCCAGCGCTCGATGGCGCGGAACACGCCCATCACCGCGGCGGAGCCCGCCATGTCGATCTTCATGTCGCGCATCCCGGCGGCCGGCTTCAGGTCCAGCCCGCCGGCATCGAAGGTGATTCCCTTCCCGACGATGGCGAGGGTCGGCGCGTCATCGATGCCGGGATCATAGCTCAGGTGGATCAGCACCGGCGGCCGGGCGCTGCCGCCTCCGACCGCGAGCAGGGCGCCCATGCCCAGCTCGCGCAGGCGGTCCGACTTCAGCACCTCCACCTTGACACGGCCGCCTTCCAGCTCGCGGGCGAGAGCCCCGTAGGACTCGGGGTACAGGTCGATCGGGGGCGAGGCGACGAGGTCGCGGGCGTAGAGGGTCGCCTCCACGGTGATCCGCGCGGTCTCCGCGCCCGCGTTCAACCCCTCCAGCCCCTCCGGTTCGCCGGGGATGAGCAGCAGCTCCTCGAGGGCCGGGTATTTCTCGGTTTCGCGGCTGCGGTAGCGCGCGAAACGGTAGGTGGCGAGGGCGAAGCCTTCGGTTGCGGCGATGGCGGCCCGCTCCTCGGCCTCGCGGCCCATCCCCTTCAAGGGCGGGAGTAGGCAGGCGCGGGACAGTTTCAGCTCGCGGCAGCGCTTTCCCGCCTCGCCGTACGCGCGGCGGACGATCTCGGGAGTCCACTTGTCACGTTCGCCCAGTCCGACGAGGAGCACGCGGCCCGGCCCCTTCCCGGACGAGCCATAGAGGGAGAGCACCTCGCCCTTCTCTCCCTTGAAATCTTCGCGCGCGATGGCGCGTTCGAGCCCGCCGCCGAGGGCGGCGTCCAGCCGTCCTAATCCGCCGTCCACAGGTTTTTCGCCGGAGAACAGCCCGGCGGCGAGGAGTTCCGCTTCCACATCCTGGGGTGCAAGGTCACGAACGACGATGTTCACGGGAGTCTCCCTGTTCGAGTGAAGTGGTCGTGTATGCGGGGAGGGTCAGCGGGGCCGGTTCTCCTCGTCAACGGGGATGACAAGGGGGCGGTGCGCCGCGACTTCCTCCGCGGGCAGGTCGCAATAGGTGACGACGATGACGAGGTCGCCGACCTCGGCGAGGTGGGCGGCGGCGCCGTTGACACACACCTCGCCGCTGCCGGGTTTACCCTCGATGGTGTAGGTGGTGAAACGTGTGCCGCGGGTGATGTTGTACACCTCCACCTGCTCGCCGGGGGCGATGTCGGCAACGCGCATCAGGTGCGGGTCCAGGGTCAGGCTGCCCTCGTAGTGGAGGTCGGTCTGGGTCACCGTGGCCCGGTGGATCTTGCTCTTCATGAAACGTCTAAGCATTCACCGACTCGTGTCTTTGCGCCGACCGCCGCGGGGGCGGGGCGGGTGATTCCATGCCCGAACACAAGGTAGCCAGCTCCACAGCGAGGGACAAGGGGAAGCGGGAGTGGCAGGGGCGAGGGTGGAGCGGAGGGCGCCGCGGCACGACGCTTACGGGTTACCGGCCCGATTCCCCGGAGTGCTGACATTGTTGGGGCACGGCGCGCCG
>CAYOKT010000042.1:0-24308 GCA_964404605.1 uncultured bacterium | reverse complement strand
CCTGCACGCCCCGGACCGGTTGGGCAGGCGGACGCCGGGCATCCGGCAGGGTTCCGCGGGCACTCCCCCTGCTCCTCGCCGCGCTCTGGCTCGCCGCCGGGCTCGCCGGTTGCAGCGAACAGTCGCCCACCCCGCCCCCGGGCACGGGCGGCGGGAACGGCGACGGCGACACCAGCACGGTGATCGACCCCGGTGTGACGGTGTGGGACGGCACCGACCCGGCGCGCTGGCGTGACACGGTCACCTTGCACGGCGACACCGTCGTCCTCGAGGGAACCGGCGACGTGAATTACAGCAGCCGGCCGATCGACACGCGCCACATCGCCTCCGCCAGCCTGCACTTCGACCTCGCCTTCGAGGGGGAGGCCGAAACCCGCGCGCTCTTCGTCGAGACCCTCGGTTGGGGGATGACAGCCTTCGGCTACGAGGACTGGACCAACCTGACCGGGGGAAACGGGAACTACACCATGCCCGGCGACGGGTATCTCCTGCAGGTGTACGACAACGCCTGGCGGATCAGCGGCAGCGAAATCGACTCCATTCGCGTCCGGGTGAGCGGGTTCAACGAAAACCTGGCCGTCTACCTGGTCCAGCCCCGCGTGATCACCGATTAGAGGGCCGCCGCGCGGCAGTCCGCCGACGGACCCTGACCGCCCGTAAAACCAGCCGTTCTCTCCCGTCCGCCGTGACCGTTTACCCCCGCGGGTGGAAACTGCGGTGGACCTCCCTCAGGAAATCCCGCTCGAGGTGGGTGTAGATCTGCGTGGTCGCGATGTCTGCGTGCCCGAGCATCTCCTGCACGGCGCGCAGGTCCGCCCCGGCGTTGACGAGATGGGTCGCGAACGTGTGGCGGAACACGTGCGGGGTGACCTCCACCCGCAGTTTCAGCGGCGCGGCGTAGGATTTCAACAACTGCCAGACGCGTTGCCGGGTCAACGGCCGGCCGCGCACGGAGAGGAACAGGCGCCCATCGTCCAGTCCGCGCCCGCCCGCAAGACCCGCGCGGATCCCCTCCCGCAGGTAACGGTCGCGGACCCAGTGGATCGCCGCAGCGCCCACCGGCACCAGGCGCTCCTTCGCCCCCTTCCCGAACACGCGCAGCAGCGCCTGGTCCCAGAGGGCGTCCGGCAGGGTGAGGGCGACCAGCTCGCCGACGCGCAGCCCGCAGGCCCAGAGAAGCTCGAACATCGCCCGGTCACGCACCCCCAGGGGCGTCGAGGTGTCGGGCGCCTCCACGAGGCGGGCGGCATCCTCCACGCTCAGGTAGTCGGGGAGCTTTCGCGCCGGCCGGGGGGCGGAAAGCATCGCGGCGGGGTCGTTCGCCAGGAGACCCTCGCGGTGGAGAAAGCGATGGAAACCGCGAATCGCGCTCGCGGCGCGGGCCAGCGAGGACTCGGCCAGCCCGAGCTCCCGCAACCGCTTCAGGTGTTTCAGCACCTCCCCGCGGCCGACATCCGCGAGGGAACGCACCCCCGCTTCGCGAAGGTCCGCCAGGTAGCGCTCCAGGTCGCGGCGATAACCCTCCACCGTGTTCGCGCTGCGCGCTCTCTCCAGCCGCAGGTGGGCGAGGTACTCTTCGAGTTCCGCGTTCATTCTCCCACTCCGCCCGCCGCCGGCGCCGTCACCCGTCCGGCCCCCCGGCCCCGATACGCTCCCGCAGGTCGGCATCGAGAGCCCGCAGCGCCTCCCCGACCCGACGCGTCCAGCTCTCCATCTCTCCCTTCGCCAGGCGCCGGGGCACCTCGAGGGGCGGTCCGAAGCCGAACACGGCCCTTCGGAACGGGTGGGGAACCTGGTGGCTGTCCCAGGTCGGCAGGCGCCATGTGCGCTCGCCGACGCCGAGCATCGGGAGGATCGGCCGCCCGGAGAGCGCCGCGATGGCAACCACCCCCGGCTTGACGACGTGCGGCGGGCCTTCCGGCCCGTCGACCACCACGGCGAGGCTGCGCCCCCGCCGCAGGGAACGGACACAGGCGAGAGCGCCCCGCGCGGGATGGTAGAGGTCGGAGGCGCGGATCAACCCGTAGCCCATGCCATGCAGCAGCCGCGCGATCAACTCCGCCTCCCACACCGGGCTGACGAGAGCGTCGAAGTCGAGCTTGCGCAGGACATAGATCGGGAGGGAGATCCGCCCGTGCCACACGGCGAAGATCACGGGGCCGGTCCTCCGCGCCGCGCGCAGGTGCTCGAGTCCGGCGAGTTCCAGCGACAGGGTCCGACCCCAGGCGCGTATCAGGGGCGGAACGACGGCGCCGACCAGCGGCGGCAGCCACCTCGCCCAGATACCCGCCGGCTGCTCCGGCACGAAAGCGCCGCCGAGACCCCGGGCCGGCTCCTCCCTCCGCTTTTCCCTGTCACCCTCTCCAGCGGACATGAGCGTTCCCGACCTCTCCTGCCTGTCACATCATCGACACCGACACCCCGGAAACTACGGAGAAAAATCCGCCCCTACCCTCCTCTTCACCCGGGTCACCGCTCGAGACGCGCGCCACCGCGAGCCGCGTGATTCCCCGTCATTGGATTACAATAATGTAAATAATAATGTGGAGTACTGCTGAGTTGTTCCGGTTTTCACCGTGTTTTTTTGCGGAAAGCCACTTCCAGCGGACTCCAACCCGTTTCACACCCGAGGTTGCGGACTGCACGCGAAGAGGGCGCGGTTCGCTTTTGAACACGTTTTGTCGAAGAGATTCCAAGGGGATCTCTCGCGTTTTGTTACTTGCCTTCCGGACTCTCTTAGATTATATTCGTTGCATCCATTATTCTTGCTTCACGAAGCCTATCATGAAAAAAGGAGGAAGAGATGGCGCACGTCAGCGATCGGAAGTATGCGGCGGATATGGGCCTCGATGTGTTTCAGGTCCGCAAGATGGTCAAGCGACTCGATATCGCCTTCTTCTCCAGCGGGAAGGGTGACAGCATGGTTTACATGTTCGATCCCGATGAATTGAACAACCGTCTGGCCGAGATGAAGAAGTCGAAGAAGGATCGCCGCCGTGGTCCGAGAAGGCGCAAGGCGGCGAAGAAGGAGTAGTGGACCGGTTCACCTGAATCGATCCACTGGATCACTCCCGACCGCAGGGAAATGCTCGCCGGGGCGGATCACCGCCCCGGCGTTTTTTGCCCACCCGGATGATGCATCCCCGCTCTCCAGGGGGTAAATAGCCGCTCCCGCTCCTCCCCCTCCCCGTTTCTATCCCTAATGTTATCAATGGAATACCTTTGCTCTTTCCGGCTGGCCCGGCGGCGGCGTCCACAAGAACCCACGCGGAGAAAAAAGGCACGGGAGTTGCACATCGTTCCTGCGAAGGAGAACGCCCATGCCCGAAAACAAGGTGTACGAATTCCTCTTCCGTCGCCCGGACGGGATGATTTCGCTGAAGAAGGGGCTGGATGCCTACGCCCTGCGGCAGAAGGCGTTCGCCGCGAACATCGCCAACGCGGAGACGCCCAACTACGTCGCCAAGAAGGTGGAGTTCGAGGACGAGCTCCGGAAGGCGCTGGACCAGAACTCCCGCGGCATGGTTCGCACTCACCCGGACCATATTCCCGTCCGCGCGGGCCTGCGCAGGCTCGAGGCGGTCACGCCCCGGATCAGCAACGCTGACACCCCGCGCTTCTACAACGGCGTGAACAACGTGGACATCGACGTGGAGATGGCGCGGATGGCGACCAACCAGATCCACTTCACCGCCGCCGCCAAGGTGCTCGGACAGCGTTACCGGATGATCAAATCCGCCATCCTCGGCCGGGCGCTCTGATCCCTGGAGGACGCGCCGCCGTCGCCTTGACGCGGCAAGATGAAACAAGAAAACGGGGCATGATCACCATGCCCCGGCTGCTTTATCTCCCCGATGCCGCGGGGAAAGAGCACCCTGCCCCGCCCGCATTCCGCGCTTCGCTCAGTCCTTCTCCGCCAACTCCCGGTGAAAATGCTGGATCATGTGACGGTACGGCCCGCCGTTGCTCGTCGTCTTCTCCAGGAAGGCGAGCAGGGCTTCGAGGCGCTCCACCGCGGTCTCGCTCACCAGGTGCTCGACCTTGCAGGCGTTGTCCTCCGCCTCATCCTCGGGCATCGCCAGGATAGCCTGGAAGAACAGCTTGAAGAGGCGATGGCGATGGTAGATCTCGCTCGCCTTGCTCCGTCCCTGTTCGGTCAGCTCCACGTCTCCGTACTTCTGGTGGCGCACGAGCCCGCGATCCTGGAGCACGCTCAGCGCTTCGGTGACCGACGGCTTGGAGACCCCCATCGCATCGGCGATATGCTTCACCTTCGCCGGGACCCCCTCGAGACCCTGGAGATAGATGGTCTCGAGGTAATCCTCCATGTTGGGGCTCAAGTCACGTTTCGTGGGTCGATGTGGCATCATGTCCTCCTCGCGCGGTCGCCTGCCGTCCGCCTCCGGACCGGCCACACGGCCCTGCGCGCTACGCCTTCCGAACAGCACCGGTATTCGACGCCCCCAATGACTAACCGGCCGGGTTATTTGCCGAATCTAACGGATAGGATATCCTAACCCTTTGCAAGCTACGGCATTGACACAAAAGGAGTCAAGGCGCATCGCACTCCCAATAAGAAGCCGCGGCGGCAATCCCTCCCTCGGCCGGATGGGCTCAAACCCTTTCCCCACGCGGGAAAGCCGCTACTGGCGATATTCCTCGGTCACATCCTGCTTCTGGCGGGAGCTGATCACGCGGAACACCGTGGGAGACATTTCCGCGTTTCGTTGCAGGCGAATGAAAACCCGGTGCTGAAGCATGATCCGGTTCAGCCGGCTCCGGAGGCCGCCTTCCGTGAGAAACTCCGCCAGCTCGGGGTGAACCACCAGCTTCAGTCGTCTCTGGCCGGTGCGGCTGACGAAGCGCTTGATCCAGCGCTCCAACTCGGTGACGACCGTCTCCTTCGAGTCCACCATCCCGGTGCCGTGGCAGGTGGGGCAGGGCTCCTTGAAGGTGAACAGCAGGGACGGGCGGACACGCTGCCGGGTCAGGACCAGCAGGCCGAAGGGCCCGATGGGGGCGACATCCATCTTCGCACGATCGCGCTTCAGTTCACGCCGCATCTCATCGAAGACCTTCTTGCGATTCTTCTCCTGCAGCATGTCGATGAAATCGACGACGATAATCCCCCCGATGTCCCGCAGGCGGAGCTGACGGCAGATCTCCCGCGCCGCGCGCAGGTTCACCCGCAGGCTGTTCTCCTCGTGGTTCCTGCGCCCGATGAAACGCCCGGAGTTGACATCGATGGTGACCATCGCCTCCGTGTGCTCGATGACGATGTGCCCGCCGCCCTGCAGCCACACCTTCCGCCGGATGCCCCGCTCGATCTCCGACTCGATCTGGAAATGGTCGAACACCGGGAGGCTGTCCCGGTACAGCTCGACGCGATCGATCAGGGAGGGGGAAACCGTTTCGAGGTAACGAATGATCTCGCGGTGCAGGGAGCGGGAATCGACGATCAGGCGGTCGATGTCCGGACCGAACAGGTCCCGGAGGACGCTCCCGGCGAGGGAGACCTCCTTGTAGACCTGCGCGGGGGGCTGAAGGCGGGCCGCCTTGCGGTCCACACGGCGCCAGGTCTCGACGAGGTTCTCGATGTCGCGGCGGATCTCCTCTTCCCCCTTGCCCTCGGCGACGGTTCGGACGATGAGCCCGAACCCCTCCGGGCGAAGATCGCGCGCCAGGTTCCGCAGGCGGCGCTTCTCCCGGCTGTCGCGGATCTTCCGCGAGACCCCGACCGAGGATTCGTTCGGCACGAGGACGACATAGCGGCCGGGGAGGGAAATCTGGCTGGTGACCCTCGGCCCCTTTCCCCCGATGGGCTCCTTGATCACCTGGACGAACATCTCCTGCCCGGTCTGCAGGACGACGGCCGGCAGCCCTTTCTCCCGCTCGACGCCGTTCTCATCGCCGTCCGCTTCGTACAGGCGGCTGACATCATTGAAATGCAGGAAGGCGTCCTGTTCCCAGCCGATGTCCACGAAGGCGGCGGAGATGCCCTGCAGAACCTTGCGCACCCGCCCGAGGTAGATATCGCCCACATTGCGCTCGGTTTCGGGGCGCTCGACGAAAAGCTCGGCGACATGCCCGTCCTCGAGCAGGGCGATGCGGGTCTCCGCGGTGGCGGCGTTGATGATGATCTCCTTCTTCATCCGTGCCGCCCTCCCGCCCGGGAGACAGGTTTCAACTGCCCCGCCGCCGCTTCGATGGGCCGGCGCCACCCCTTCTCCGTCGGCACCAGCATCGCCAGCCGTGTCACTTCGCCGCCGAGACGCTCCTCCAGCCCCCACGCCTCCGCCAGCTCATCCAACCGCGCCGTGGTCCCGTTCTCCAGCCGCAAGCGAAGCCTCCAGTCGCCCTCCGGGCGCCTCTCGACCTCCTCGACGAAGGGGCGAAGGTCCACCGTGCGCACCCGGTCCCGCTTGCGCCTCCGCACGGGGCAGCGGGGCTGCGCCAGCCACCGGTCCATGCGCTCCAGCCAACCGTTCTCCTCCCGCGGGCGGAAGAGGTACTCCATGCGCTCCACCTGCGCGGAGAGCGAGGGAAGTTTCTCCCGGAAGGTCGCCGCCTCGAGGGGTTCGAGTCCGGCAGGCAGGGTGCGGCGCAAACGGCTCAGCAGGTCCGAAGCGGTGAGGGTGTCGCTCAGCTCCAGGTCCACATACTCATCCTCCGACCGGATCCCGACGGGGAGCGGCGGGGCGAAGGCGATCCTCGGGTGGGGGTGGAAGCCCCGGGAAAAGGCGACGGGAACTCCTCCGCGGCGCAGGGCGCGGTCCCAGAGACGCACGAGGTCGAGGTGGCCGGTCCAGCGCATCGCGCCGCCGCGCCGGTAGCGCACCCTGGCGGTGAGCACGACCTCCCCCGGCGGACGGCCCTCCGCCGGCTTCGTGATCGGCGCGGAGACGGACGGGTAGAGGTTGCAAACCTTCTTTCCGGGGAGGAAGAACCCGGTCAATCCGCAGCCCGTGCAGCGCCCCTCGCGGCAATCGGGCGTGACCTTCCTCTCCATCGCCCGGCGGTTCTCCAGCGTCTGGTACCGCTCCGTGACCCCCTTGTCGATGTGGGACCAGGGCAGCCTGCCGCCCGGCGTGCGCCCGCGGACGAAAACCTCCGGGTCCAGCTTCTCGGCGCGGAACGCCTCGGCCCAGCGCTCCGGGTCGAAGTGGTCATGCCAGGCCTCCAGCACCCCGCCGTTGCGCCAAACCCGCTCGACGACCCGCCCGAGGCGGCGGTCGCCGCGCGCCAGGGCGCTCTCGTACAGGGCGCTCTCCGGGTCGTGGGCGGTGAAACGCACCGGGACACCCCGGAAGCGTTCGCGCAGGTAAGCGAGCCTCTCCCGCACCTCCCCGGGCGTCTGCTGACCGTACCACTGGAAGGGCGTGTGCGGTTTCGGCGAGAAGGGGCTGACGGAGATGGTGATCCGCTGCCTCCGGCTGGTCCGCAGGCGCGCCACCCTGCCCACGAGGTGCGCGATGCCGTCCAGGTCCGCCTTCGTCTCCGTGGGCAGGCCGCACATGAAATAGAGCTTCAGCCCGGTGAAACCCTCCTCGAAGGCGATCTTCGCCGCGCGCAGCAGGTCCTCCTCGCTCGTGTTCTTGTTGATCACGTCGCGCAGCCGTTGCGTTCCCGCCTCCGGGGCGAAGGTCAGTCCGCCCTTGCGTCCCTCCGGCGAAGAGCGCGCCATCTCCCGGGTGAACGAATCGGGCCGCAGCGAGGGGAAGGCGAGGTTGACGCCGCGCCCCCGCAGGGCGTCGTGCAGGGCCGCCAGCAGTTCCGGCAGCGGGCCGTAATCGGAGGTCGAGAGGGAGAGCAGGCCCATCTCCTCGTACCCGGTGGCCGCGAGGTTCGCCAGCGCCTGCTCGACGATCTCCTCCACCGGCCGCTCCCGGACCGGCCGGTACAGTGTTCCCGCCTGGCAGAAGCGGCAGCCGCGGGTGCAGCCGCGCATCACCTCGAGGCTGAGCCGGTCATGGGCCACCTCGAGCAGGGGAACGAGGGGCGCATCCGGGTAGTAGTCGCGCCGGAGCACGGGCTCCGTGCGCCCGCGGAGCCGGCCGGGCAGGCCGTCATCCAGGGGATTCCCGACGAGAATCTCACCTTCCGGCCCCTCCAGCAGGTCGTAGCGGTGCGGCAGGTAGACCCCATCAAGCCGGCCCAGCCTGTCGAGCACCGAGGAGCGGGGAAGCCCCATCCGTTTCGCATCCCGCAGGGTTTCGGCGATCTCGACAGCGAGTTCCTCGCCGTCCCCGAGGGCGAACGCATCGAAAAAGTCGGCCACGGGCTCCGGGTTCCAGGTCACCGGCCCCCCGGCGATGACCACCGGGTCGCCCTCGCCCCGGTCCCGCGCGCGCAGCGGCACCCCGCCGAGGTCCAGCAGCTCGAGAACCCCCGGCATCGCCATCTCGTAGGAGAGGCTGACGCCGATCGCATCCACCTCCGCCAGCGGGGTGCGCGATTCGAGGGTGAAGAGCGGAACCCTCTCCCGGCGCATCAGCGCGGCGGCGTCCGGGTCCGGGAGGAACACCCGCTCGGCGGCGACTTCCCGCACGGCGCGGTTCACCCGGTGATAGAGAATCTGCAACCCGAGGTGGCTCATGCCGATCTCGTAGAGATCGGGAAAGGCGAGTGCGAAACGGACTTCCGGGTCGGGCTTGACGATACGGTTCAGTTCGAGCCCGGTATAGCGATGCGGTTTTCGCACGCGGGGGAGAATCGTCTGCTCAAAGGTGCCGGCTCCAGCCTGATTGTCCTTCATATCCTGTTGCATTCTGCGCCCCCGGGCCTTCGCAGCCAGACGGCGGTGAACCTGATGACCACCCCTCAGGAGGTCCCCTCAGCGGGTGAAGTACCGCCGGCCTCTTCGCCCCCGACAGCGAGGCCGCTCCCCTCCGGCGGCCGGACGACCAGGGTGACAACCCGGTTCCCCTCCACCCCTTCGACGGTGAAGGTCCAGCCCTCATGCTCGAAGGCGGCGCCCGGCGCCGGCACTTCCCCCGCAAGGTTGAAGATAAAGCCGCCCAGGGTCTCGTACCCCTCCTCCGTCGGCACGAGATCCTCTCCCGCGAGCCGGTTGAATTCGTCCGTCTCGATCTTCGCCAGCACCCGCCAGAGTCCCTTTTCCATCGCGGTCACGAGCGGCTCTTCGCTGTCATACTCGTCCTGGATCTCGCCGACGATCTCCTCGATCACATCCTCCATCGTGACGAGACCCTCCGTGCCGCCGTACTCGTCCACGACGATCGCCATGTGGATCTTGTGAAGCTGGAACTCCTTCAGCAGGCTGCTGATCCGCTTGCTCTCGGGAACGAAATAGGCTTCCCGCAACAGATCGGCGATCGTCTTGTGATCCCCGCCGGTCCCGATGAGATCCTTGGCGTACAGAATCCCGGAGATGTGATCGATGTCCTCCCTGTACACCGGGATCCGCGAATGTCCCTTGCTGCGGACGATTTCGGAGGCCTCTTCGAGGGTCGCATCCTCCGGGAGGGTGACCATGTCGATCCGCGGCACCATCACCTCGCGCACCTCGGTCTCGCCGAACTCGAAGATGGAGTGGATCATCTCCCGCTCCTCCTCTTCGAGGGCGCCGTGCTCCTCGGCGACCTCCGCGAGGGTGCGCAGCTCCTCCTCGTTGAAGAGCACGCGCCGTGATTCCACTCCCAGGGCGCGGGCGACGGACTCCACGAAGAGGACCAGCAACTTGGTCACCGGCCAGAGGAGAAACATCACCAGCCTGATCGAAGAAGCGAAGGTGAGCGCCCAGCTCTCGTTGTTCTTCAGGGCGACCACCTTCGGCGTGACTTCGACGAGGATGATGAGGACGAAGGTGACGAGGACGATCTGGATCAGCACCGCGACCGCGGGGCTGAACCCCGCGCTCACCGCCGTCCGGTACGCGGCGATGGCGGCGATGCTCGCCGCGGCGGTGTTGACCACCGTGTTCCCGACGAGGATGGCGATCAGGAGATCACGAGGGCGGTCGAGGAGTTTCAACACTCGCCGCGCCCGGGAATCGTCCTTTCCCCGCAGGTGACGGAGCTGCGAATTGCTCAGGGAGAAAAAGGCTGTCTCGCTGCCGGAGAAGAACGCCGAAAGCAACAGCAGGCCGAAGAAGACCGCGGCCCATACGCCGATACTTGATGGGTCCACCTACTCTTTTTCCTCCTTGACGTGCGGCGGGACGGCGACCCAGGGGAGAGAATCCGCCGCCCCCGCACGGTGCAACCCTTCATCCTCGCGCCGTCTCATCGCCTCCCGGTCCGCAGCATCTTCATCGCTCCACCCCGCGAGGTGCAGAACGCCGTGCAGCGCCAACCGCGCCACCTCCTCGGAAAGTGTGACCCCGTACTCCCGCGCCTGCTCCGCGGCCCGTTCGAGGCTCACGTACACCTCACCGGCGGGAAAGGAGGTACCCTCCTCCCCGGGATCGGTCACCGGTTCCCCCTCCTCGAGCGGAAACGCCATCACGTCCGTCGCCCCCTCATGCCCAAGGTAGCTCCGGTTCAACCGCTCGATCTCCGCATCGTCGACGAGGATCAAGTGGATTTCGCCGGACAGCGATTCCTTCGCGGCTTCCCGGCTCAGCCAGGCGAGCAGCTCCCGCTCTCCGGTGAAATCCCACCCTTCCGCCGCGAGCCACAGCCGAATCATGCCGACTCCGAACCTGCCTTCGCCCGCCCCTCGGCGAGGCGCAACCGCTCCAGCTCCTCGCGGGAGGGGTAGCGGATGCGGTGATGGTGCATCCCCTGGAGGATGGGCACGAAAGCGTCGATGATCAGGCGGATGTCACGCATCGTCAACGGGCAGGCGTCCAACTCCCCGTCCCGGTACTTGTTGATCACCACGTCGCGGACCACCTTCCCGATGTTCTCCGGCGTCGGGTCGTCGAGGCTGCGGGTGGCCGCCTCGGCGGCATCGGCGAGCATCAGGATCCCGGTCTCCCTGGACTGCGGCTTCGGGCCGGGGTAGCGGAACGCACCCTCATCGACGGAGCCCTCCGGACGCATGTCCAGGGCGCGTTTGTAAAAGTAGACCATCAGGCTGGTGCCGTGATGCTCGCGGATGAACGACTTGATCACCTCGGGCAGCCGGTACCTGTCCGCGAGCTTGACCCCGTCGGTGACATGCGCGCTGAGGACCGCGGCCGACTCCTCGGGCTCGAGCTTGTCATGGACATTCTCCAGCCCGGTCTGGTTCTCGACGAAATACTCGCGGCGGGCCATCTTCCCGATGTCGTGGTAATACGCCCCCGCGCGGACCAGCAGGGGATTCGCCTCGATGGCTTCCGCCGCGGCCTCCGCAAGGTTCCCCACCATGATGCTGTGGTGGTATGTCCCCGGTGCCTCGAGGGAGAGTCGCTTCAGCAGCGGGCGGTTCAGGTCGGCGAGCTCGAGCAGGGTCAGGTCCGTCGTCACCCCGAACAGGGCCTCGATGGCGATCAACATCCCCAGCGCCACCAGCGGGGTGGCGAGGGCGACCCCGGCGGCGTAGAACATGTCATGGAAAACCTGGCCGTTCCACTGGTAGGTCAACTGCCGCTGAATGACGATCACCAGCAGGCACGCGCCCAGAATCGACAGGCTGGAGCGCATGATCTGCACGCGGGTGCGGACGCGGAGGACGGGGAAGATCGCCGCCACCGCCGGGACGAGTATCCCGAGGAAGACGAAGTAGTCATTGCCCGTGAGCGCCGTGGCGATCATCGCAAGCGCAAAACTGCACAGGAGGGCGAGCCTGCCGTCGAACACGATCGTCAGGATGATGGCGAGCAGCGCCCCGGGGAAGAGATAGCGGTTCATCCCCAGCGGCAGGACCACCAGGCCGTAGAAGGCGACGATCAACGCCATCAGGAGGGAGACGAGGAGCAGGTGGTTGGGCTTGCCGTAGATGTCGCGCCGGAAACGGGCCAGCCAGACGCCGAAGAGACCGTAGATCAGCCCCGCGAGGAGGAAGCGCCCGACCCAGGGGAGCAACCGGCCGAGAAAGCTCTCCTCGGCCGCCATCTCGGCGCGCTTGATCTCCATCGAACGCAGAACGTCGAGGTGCCGCCGGGTGATCTTCTCGTTCGAGTCGATGATCCGCTCGTCCTTGAGCACGATACCCTTGACGAGCGGCACCCGCGCCACCGCCGCCTCGCGGCGGGACTCCGTCTCCGCCTCATCGTACACCAGGTTGGAGACGATATAAGGCAGCAGCAGCTCATAGCTGACCTTGACCGCCGTGTCCGCCCTCGCGGAATCCGCGGCCGCCGCGCCCCTGTCCCGCAGCCGCGCCAGCGCCTCCTCCCGCGCCGAGGCGACATCGTAGAGGGTGTTCAGCGCCACGGAGCGCTCCTCGCCCCCGTGGAGTATGCGCACCGTGCCCCGGCTCGCCTTCACATCGTCACGCGGCCGGTCGAGGATGCCGTACCCGAACAGGTCATTGAGCAGCGTTTCGAGGTCCGCCCGGTTCAGCGGCGGCTCCTCCCCGCCGGCGCGGACGTGGCTCGAGAGGTGCCGCAACAGGAAAGCCCAGGACTGCGGGCTCAGGTTCACCCCGTAGCGCGCCTTCATCGTGTCGAGTTCCGCCTGCCGCAGGCTGTCGAGGTTCAGACTGTTCCTCCGGCGCGCAGCCGTCGTCCGGGCAAGCTCGGCGGCGATTTCGCCGGCATCACGCCAGAACCCCCTGAGCTGGGCGATCTGGCTGGTGCGCACCGAGTCGACCCGGAGAAACACGGGTTCGACCGCCTCCCGCGCCTGCTCCCGTTCCCCGGCGAGTTCCTCGTCGCTCTTCAGGATCTCGAAGGTGAACGGGGCGATAATCTCCTCGCGGCTGATGGAGCCGACGGTATACTCGGAGTAGCGGAAACTGCTCTGGCGGGGGAAGAGCGCCGTGGTGCCGAGGGTGAGCAGCAGCCAGAGGGTCCAAGGCAGCCAGGAGTAGAGCCGGGAGAGGGGGTCCTGGCGTTTCGGGTTTCCCTGGGTTTCGCTCATCGCCGTCTACTCCCCCCCGCCGCGCTCGCGCTCATACGCCTGGATGATGTCCTTCACCAGAGGATGGCGAACGACATCATGGTGGTCCAGGGTGACGAAGCGTATGCCCTTGATTCCGCGAAGAATCACCATCGCCTGCGCCAACCCGCTCGCCGTCTTGTCCGGCAGGTCGATCTGGGTCAGGTCGCCGGTGACGATCGCCCGTGAACGGGCGCCGAGGCGGGTGAGAAACATCTTGAGCTGGTCGCTGGTGGTGTTCTGCGCCTCGTCGAGGATCACGAACGCGTTGTTCAGGGTCCGTCCCCGCATGTAGGCGAGGGGAGCGATCTCGATGCGTCCCTGGTCGAGGTGCCGTCGCAGCCGCTCCGGGGTGAGCAGGTCCATCAGGGCGTCATAGACCGGGCGGAAATACGGCTCGAGCTTTTCGCGCAGATCCCCGGGGAGGAATCCGAGGTTCTCCCCCGCTTCGACCGCCGGGCGGACGAGGATGATGCGGTCCACCTCGTCGTTGAGCAGCGCGCTGACCGCCAAGCCGACCGCGAGATAGGTCTTCCCCGTCCCGGCTGGACCGACGACGAAGAGCAGCGAGGCTTCGCGCGCGGCGCGGACATACTCCCGCTGGTTGCGGCTCTTCGTCCGCAGGCTGAACCCGGCGCGTTCGAAGACGAGCAGCTCGCCCTCGCCGCTCTCCCGGTCCCCGTTCCGGGTGGAGAACCCGGCGAGGGTCAGGGCCGCTTCCAGGCCCGCGGGATCGACAGAGCCCTGCCGGGCCATGCCCTGGAGGTCGAGGAAGAGTTGTCGCAGCGGTCCCTCTTCCTCCATGGGACCCTCGACAAGAACCCGTCCGCCCCGGACCACGATATGCGACCGCACGACCTCCTCGACCCGGCGCAGCAGGCTGTCCCCCGCGCCGAGGACGATCGGCATTACGGTCTCATCGAGCTTGATTTCGTATCGGGTACTCACCGAACTCCGTCGATGAAACAGCAAAGCGGCCCCGCGCCCTCCCCTGCGGGGGAACGCGGCACCGCTTGCGTATCTTCATGTCCCCACGACCGAAAGAGCGCGCGGGAGATCCCGGCGTCTCCTCACCGTGGTCAGCGTCCCGGCAACGCGAGAATCGTCTCCGGATAGATCAGGTTCGGATCCTCGCCAACCACCTTGGTGTTGGCCTCGTAAAGCTTGCGCCACTGGAACGGATCGCGATACAACTGCTCGGCGATCTTGTAGAGGAAATCGCCGCGGGCGACCAGATACTGCTTGTTCCGATCCACATCGATCGGCACCGTAAGCCGCTGATCCGGGTAAATCAGGTCCGGATCGTCGATCTGGTCCGCGTTCACGGAGTAGATCCGCATCCATTTCCATGGATCGCCGAAGTATTCCGGCATGCCGGCGATCTTCCACAGGTAGTCCCCACGGGCCACGGTGTACATCAGTGTGCGCGGCTTGGCCATTCGCGCACGCACCCCCTGCACCTGGGCCTGCAACTGGTCGAGGGTGTCGCGGTACTGGCTCAGCTTGCCCGGGTTGCGCGCGGCGACCTCCTTGACTCTCGCCATGAGGTCATCCAGCTCATCCTGGCGCTGGTAGATGTCCTCCGGCGAAACCGCCTTCCAGGCATCGATCTCCGCGGCGATGACATCCAGCTCGCCGGCGTAGGCGTTGAGGTCGTCCTGGGTCACCGCGAGCATCGCGTAGATCTCCTGCCACGTCGTGGCGATCTGCTGCTCGATGCCGGCGATCTCGTTCCTCAGGGCTTCCAGTTCGCCGTTGAGCTGGTCGATCTGCGCCTGCGCCGCCTGCTCCCGTTCGGCCCACCGCGCCAGCTCCGCCTGGTACTCCTCGTAGGTCATTTTCTGCTGCGCCGAAGCGGGGAACGCCATCCCCAGGAGCAGCACGGCAAGCAACAGGACGATGGTCGTGCGCATCATTGATCGCCCTCCATCTCCTGGCCCGCCCCGCCGCTCTCCTCCGCGAGGCGCTGCTCGACCTTTGCCTTCTCGGCCTCAGCCTGGCCCAGCTCATTCTCCTTCTGGGCCTTCTGACTCTCGAGGGCGGCTTTCTCCTTCTTCAGCTCACCCACCTTCTTCTCAGCGGAGAGAGCAGCCTGTTTCTGGGTATCGAGGTTTTTCAGGTCCTCCTCGCTGGCGTACTTGGTGCATCCTGCGCCGATGAACGCCAGTGCGAGAGCGACCGTAATCACCCCTGCAACCCACCGGGCTTTACGTCGGATCATTCTACCCTCGCCTGTTCACTGGAACAATCCACCCTCCCGGTCTTCGGCGGCATTCCTCCCGGACCCACTCCGCCACCGAACCCGGCTCGCACTTTTTCGGTACAAAGGTAGGGGCGCAAGCTTCGAGAAGTCAAGGGCTCACGCCATGCCCCTCGGCTCGCTGAACTTCCGTCAGGACCGGGACTTCCCCGCCGGCTTCAAACCAAGTTCTTCGAGTTGGTGCGGATTCACTCCGCCCGGGGCGCCCTCGAACAGCGCCGCGGCGGTGGTCGTCTTCGGAAACGCGATCACATCGCGGATCGATTCCTCGCCGGTCGCCAGCATCACCAGGCGGTCGAACCCGAAGGCGATCCCCCCATGCGGCGGCGCGCCGTACTGCAAGGCTTCGAGGAGAAAACTGAAGCGCTCCTGCGCCTCCTCCGGGTCGATCCCGATCAGGGAGAACACCTGCTGCTGCAAGCCGCGGTCATGAATACGGATGCTGCCGCCGGCGACCTCCGCGCCGTTCCAGACGAGATCGTAGGCCTGGCTGCGAATCCTCGCCGGGTCCTCTTCCCGCCACCGATCCCAGGTCTCGGGGTCGGGCGCGGTGAAGGGATGGTGCAGGGAATCCCACCGGTTCTCCTCCCCGTTCCACTCCACCAGCGGGAAATCGGTCACCCAGAGCAGCTCATGCCGTGACGTGTCCACCCATTTCTCGCTCTTCGCCAGTTCGAGGCGCAGCATCCCCAGCACCTCGAAACGGCGCGGCGAACCGTCCGCCGCGACCAGGGCGAGGTCGCCCGGCTCCATCCCCAGCCGCTCCGCGGCGGCGTCGAGGGCCTCCGCCGGGCAGAATTTCCCCAGCGGACCGGTCCAGGCACCGGCCTCATCCCGCCGCAGGGGGAGCAGCCCGCCAAGCCCGCGCTCCTTGACGAAATCCTCCCACACGGAAACCTCTCTCCGCGAGGCGCGGGCGCGACCCGGCACCCGGAGCGCGACGACGCCACCCCCCGCCTCCGCCGCCCGGTCGACGACGCCGAACCCATGCCCCGACAGCAGGTCGGTCAGCTCGACCAGCTCGACGCCGAAGCGGGTGTCCGGCTTGTCGGTGCCGTAACGCCGGATCGCCTCATCGTACGAAAGGTGCGGCACCTCCTCGGGAAACGGAACCTCGAGGACGTTGGCGAACACCACCCGCATCATGCCCTCCGCCACGCGGAGCACATCCTCCCGGTGGACGAAGGCCATCTCCAGGTCGATCTGGGTGAACTCCGGCTGGCGGTTGGCGCGCAGGTCCTCGTCGCGGAAGCAGCGGACGATCTGGCAGTACCGGTCGTACCCGGCGATCATCAGGATCTGCTTGTACGTCTGCGGGGACTGCGGCAGCGCATACCAGGAGCCGGGATGCAGGCGGCTGGGGACGATGAAGTCCCGGGCGCCCTCCGGGGTGCTGCGGGTCAGCATCGGGGTTTCGATCTCGAGGAACCCCTCGGCGTCGAAGTAGCGCCGCACCTCCTGCATCAGCCGGTGGCGCACGTGCAGATTCCGCTGCATCCGCTCGCGGCGCAGGTCGAGGAAGCGGTGGCGCAGACGGTGCTCCTCGGAGGGTTCGTACTCATCCTCCGGCAGCAGGGGCGGAGTCTCGCACTCCGCCAGCACCTCGATGCCGCCGCCCGCCACCTCCACCTCACCCGTCGCCATATCGGGGTTGACCATCTCCCGGGGACGAAGGCGCACCGTCCCGAGGATGCGGACCACCCACTCCGCCCGCAGCGCCTTGGCGCGCGCGGCGAGTTCCCCCGCTTCCGACGGGTCGAACACCACCTGCGTCTTGCCGTAGCGGTCCCGCAGGGTGACGAACACCAGTCCGCCCAAGTCGCGGACCCGCGCCACCCAACCCGCGAGGGTCACCTCGCGGCCGGCATCCTCCGCCCGGAGTTCGCCACAAGTATGGGTGCGATACACAGCCGCCTCAGAAGTTGTGAAAAAGGGCCTTCGCGGCGTTCGCTCGCGAGGGCCCTGAAAACTCGCCGTCCGGCCGGTCAACGAATCAGGTGAAGATCAGCGGGAACTCCGTGGTCACGTCCCCCTTGGCGGGGTCGAACTTCCAGCGCGCCACCCGCTGGCGCAGGCAGCTCTCGACCCGGCGCCCGAGGGCGGGGTTGGTCCACTGGCTGTTCCTGACGCGCACCCGCTGCACCGAGCCGTCCGCCTTGATCGTGTACTGCAAGGTCACCTTGCCGCGGAGGTTCGGATCCTTCTTTTTCTGCGTGTTGTAACAGTTCTTCAGGCGGTTGGATTCAGCGGAGATCACCGCCATGATCGCCTCGCCGCTGCGCGAAGTCGCGCTCGCCGCCGCCCCGCGGACCTCGGGAATCTCCTCGACCTCGACCGTGGAGCCCTCCAGAATCAGGTCGATCTCCTCGAGGGAGAGCTGGGTGACATCGATGTCCCCCGCGCCCTCGGTGATCGCCCCGCCGCCGCGCAGCTTCTCGACCTTGCCGATATCCGTCCCGGTGGCGAGGCCGGAGAGGCTTCCGACATTCACACCGCCGAGACCGCCGCCGCCGAGGGTCTTGCCGACGCGGCCGCGGCCGCCTCCTCCACGCCCGGAGGAAAGCGCCCCGGCCGCAGCGAAGATACCCGTGGATCGAGCGGCCGCCTGGGCCTTGGCGCGGCGGGCTTCACGCGCCGCCCGCTGAGTCTTGCGCCGCTCTTTTTTCTGCTCGACGGTCTGCTGTACAACCTCTGTCGCCTCGACCTTGCGCGCCTTCGCCGCCGTCTTCTTCTCGACCTTCTTGACGATCTGCTTTTCCGGCTCCACCTTGTAGATCACCTGGAGGTACTTCTTCAACTGCTCGTCCGTAAGATCCTTGGGAGGCAGAGACTGGAGGTAGAACAACAGCGGGAAGAAGACCAGAGACGTGACCAACATGGTGGTCATGAACAGGCGGTCAATGCTGTCCGTGAAGTGGTGATTCAGCTCCTTCGGGAAGCCGGCCAACTGAGCCACAAGACCTCCTAAGCGCCTTCCGTTGTCTTGATGACAACAAAGTCGAACTTGATGAAATCCACGCTCGCGGCGGTCTGCACGACCTTCAGGATCCACGAATATGGGATATTGTCCGCCGCCTGCAAGGTCATCTCCTCGGTGACCTTCTTTCCAAGCTGACGGTCCAGCTCCTGCCGGTCGAGGAGGAACGCCTCGAGGGACGGCATGATCAACTCCTCTTCCGAGGCCAACTCGTCAACCGCGGTGACCAGGGGCTTCTGCTCCCCCTCCACATCGTGGAACAGCCCCTGTTCGGAGAGAATCAGGCCGAGGACCCGCTTCGGCTCAGTCTGCACCGTGGATTTCGGCAGGTTCGGAATCGCCGGCTTGATCAGGGCCCCGGTCGTCGAATACGACTTGAGCAGGAAGAGGAGGATGATGGTCATCATGTCCATCATCGAGTTCAAGCTCACCGTCGCCTCTTTCTGGACCTTGAGCCGCCTGCGCTTGGAAGGGGCAAACGCCATAGCGTCAACCTCACCTTCAATTTTTCGCCGTACCCCGCCTGGGGCGCGGCGGACGATAGGTTACTGAATCTGTCCGAGCAGCGGGGAGGGGAAGAGCGGTTTCTTGGCCCCGTTCTCGTCCTCATAATCCCGCGCGGCATCGAGCACGTGAACGATGAACTGCCAGGGGATATCCCCCTTCGCCGCGACGTTCATCTTGTTCGCATCTTCATACTTGAAGATTTCGCGGCGAACGGTCTTGCCGGTGCGTGGGTCCTCCGTCTCCTGCACGTCGATGGGCTGGCCGACGATCTGGGTCTTGATCCGAACCAGCTCGGCATGCAGCCCATCGAAATCGTACGACCCGTCCGGGAGCTTGGGGATCACCTTGAAGTTCTCCCCTTTGTTGTCGCCGAACAGGGAGACCTCGAAACCGTTGTCACCGACATTGACCAGCAGATCCATCAACGCCGGGCCCGATCCGCCTTCACCGCCGCCACCGCCTTCGCTCGCAACATCCTCGATCGGAGGAGGCAAATACTCCAGCAACGACAGTTGCACAAACTGGGCGACCGAGAGGAGCATCGGGATCAGCACGACCATCAGGTTCATGATGGGCGTGATGTTCGGCTCGACGTTCTCTTCCAGCGCCTTGCGCTTGGCAGAGGGTTTGAATGCCACGACCGGACCTCCGCTTCCTTATCGACCGCCGGTCAACAGGTGGATCAGCTTCACCGAGTGCTCGTCGATGTCCTCGATGATGCGATTCGTCTTCGTGTTGATGAAGGTGTAGAGGACGATTGCCGGGATCGCGACGATCAGACCGGAAAGCGTGGTCATCATCGCAATCGAGATCCCCTGCGCCAGCTCACCGGTGCCGCCACCGGCCTGTCCCGCGGCCTTGAACGATACGATCAGACCGAAGATCGTTCCCATCAGCCCGGTCAGGGTGGAGACATTACCGATCATCGCGAGGAAGTTCGTGCGCTTCTGCAGCTCGGGGATGATCTCGAGCGTCTTTTCATCGATGGCGTTCTGCACGGCGCGATAATCGATCAGCTCGCGCTTCTCCGCCTCCTCAAGGGCGGCCAACACCACGCGCGGCAGTGCCCGGGCACCGGCGGACTTGCAAAGGTTGATCGCCTTTTTGTAGTCGCCGGCCTGCACCATCTTCTTGACTTCGTTCATGAAACGCACCGCGTTCACATTGGCGCGTCCATAGATCGAAATCAAGCGTTCGATTGCCAGCGCCAGCATCCAAACAAACATCGCCAGCAGAATCCACATGAACTGGTAGCCGGGTGTCGCCGGATTGAAGGACTGGAAAAAGTCACTGGCCATAACAAACGTCTCCTACGTCGTGACCGATTGAAGAGGTTACCCCCAACCGAAATGTGTCGTCGAAACAGGAATAAGCGAACAGGGAAGCGGGGTTTAGGACCGCCGAAATATAGGCCTACCTCCGCTCTTTTGCAAGAAGCGCTTTCAGGTCGTCCATCTTTTTCGGGACCAGGTCCTGCTCCGAGGGTCTGAGCAGATCGAGGTCGAAGTTCAATCCTTCCCTGCTGATGTCCTTTTCCAGCGTGGTCGGCTTGAAAACCGGCCGCCTGCGCGAAAGGCTGATGATCGCCGTGGGGAGAGACACTTCGCCCCGGATTTCGATCGCCTCCAGCCGCAGCACCGGCCCGGTCGGCTCATCGCTTCCCCGCTGCGCCGCGGCGGGCCGGGCAAACGCCAGCGCCAGGAGGAGCACCAGCGCGGCTCCGCCGAATCGCTCCAGGTATTTTCGCGGCGCCATCATCGTTTCCTTCCCACGCGCCCGTCCTCTCCGTCGAGATCCCGCAACCTACCCCCCGCCGCCGCCCGTCGTGTCCGGCTCGGTGGGATAGGTGGGAGTCTCCTGCAACTCCTCGATCGGCTGCTCGAAGGTGCCCTGCTGCTCCTGCTGGCCGACCTCCGTGCTCCCCTCTTCGCCCGGGAGAACCACCGGCATATCCTCCGAGACCTCGGGGATCGTGTTGTAGACGATCCGCACCCAGAGTCCGCCGCTGGTCCTGTCCGGATCGTTCAGCTCGACGGCGATCAGGTTCTCGCCCCGGTGGACGAACTCGGTGATCTCCCACGTGTCCACCTGGGACCAGTCGGTGCTGTCCTCGTGCTCGTCCTCCGCGATATACTCGCCGTTCACGTACAGAGTATAATCGTCATCCGCCGTAATGTACACCTCCGAGAAGGTGATCCGGTTCTCCGAGGTGAACTGCTTGCGGAAGAAGACGGTCTCGTAGCCTTCCCGCCGCTCCCCGATGCGCAGCAGGTGCTCGAGGCGGAAGCCGGGCGGTACCGCGGTCTCCGCGGCGCTGGTGTCCACCGCCAAGGTGTCGACCGCCAGAGTGTCCGCCGCCAAGGTATCCACCGCCAGGGTGTCGGCCTCGAGATCCACCGTTTCCCCGGCCAGGGAGAGGGTGTCCCCGACAGCGGCGGTGTCCGCCGCGGCGGCGAGGGTGTCGGTTGAAGCCGGGCTGCCCCCGGGCTCCCCCGCGCCCACCGTGTCCGCGCCGAGAGTGTCCGGCTGCGGGGCGACATAGCTGGTATCGATCACGAGGGTGTCGACCACGATCGTGTCGGTGACCATCGTGTACAGCCCGATCGCGACCGGGTTCGCCCCCTCCACCGAATCCACCTCGAGCGGCTCGGGGAAGCCCGCGACCATCGCGGGAACGAAGACACTCACATCAGCCGTATCCGTCTCGAAGCCGTCCACGAACTCCGCCGTCGCCAGCCAGGTGGTGTCCGAGACGACATAGTTGGCCGTCTCCTTCAGCCCGAGCAGGTAGGCATATGTCGTCGGCGCGGCCTGGACCAGGCGCCGGGCGAACTCGTTCGTCAACGGCTGCGGGCGCAGGCCGAGATCCTCCGGAATCTGCCAGGCCGTCTCGAGAACCCGCAGCAGGCTCTCGTCCCAGTTGAACGCGATCACGTCATACTGGTCCACGGCGTCCTGCTCGAGGTAGAGGAGGCTCTCCTCGAACTTTTTCGTATGCCGCGCCTTCGCCTTCAGCGCCGCCGCACCGAAGGCCTCGAACTGCTGGACCGTATTCCAGGCGTCCTGCAGCGCTTTCTCCGCCAACGGCTCATACACCGGCAACCCCGCGGTGTCCTGCACGGCGAGGCCGAGCACCTGGTACATCATATCCTGCGCGCCGGTGGCAAAGTCGACGATGATGTCCTGGAAGTCCTGGATCTCCATGGGGAACTCATCGACGTACAGGCCGTACGCACGGGCCTCCTCGTCCTCCTGGCGCAACAACCACTCGTACCCGGTGAGATAGAACGAGTACCCCTCCTTGATCGCCCGCTGGAGGTTGCGATCGAACTCGGAATAGAGCGTGTCGGTGAGGTGGACGATCTTCCCGCGTGCGATATCCGCCCACGGCCCCTCCACCTTGATCGTGTCCGCCGTGGTGATCGCCTCGAGGTACATCTCGACCGTCGTGCGCACCCGCGGCAGGACCAGCTCCTTGAGCACCAGGTTCCGGTAGGTCATCTTGTCACGGCGGCGCTGCCCCACATCCGGCAGACCGAGGAAGGCGAGGGTCGCCTCCTCCTGGATGTCGGCGTTCTGCAGGACGATCTCCGGGATTCTCATCCGCGCCGAGTCACGGAACGCCACGGCGAACCCGATGGATTCCCGGACGTCCTTCTGCCGCTGGCTCAGGTCGTTCAGCACCTCCTGGCTGTCCACGAGGGCGGTCTCGAGGGTGTCCTTCTGTCCGGCGGTGAGCGCCGGGTCGAGCACCCGCTTCTGCAACACGGCGATGTGGGCCGACAGGGAATCATAACGGGCGTCGAGGTCCCGCTGAATCCCCTGGATCATCCGGTACGCGTCCAACAGCTTCTGCTCAGTGGTCTTGTAGCTCCCGATGGCGCCGTTGTAAAAGGCGATCGCGTCATCGGCGAAGCGCTGGGTCTGGGCGACCAGCGATTCGGGAACCGTGGACGTGGTACGGGATCGTGTCCACTCCGCATCGGCCACCAGCTCATCGAGCTGCGCCATCCGGTAATAGGCCCGGAAGGACTCCTTCCGGCCGAGGGCAATCAACTCCGTGTAATCCTTGATCAGCTCTTCACGCTTCTGCTTCTTCTCCTCGCGGGCCCGTTCCTGGCTGGCCTTCGACCCGGTGTAACGGATCTTGGCATACTCCTCGAACTTCCACTCCGTCAGGTGATCGAGGGCCTTCGAGGCGTATTCCGGATAGCCGGTACCGCCCTTCTCAACCAGTCTCTTGTGGGTGGCGAGGGTTCCCTCGAAGGCTTTCCGCGCGGCTTCGCGGTCGCCCTGCTGGAGATAGAAGTCCCCCTGCTCGAAGTAAGCCTGCACCGTTCGGGGATCCTCGGGGTACTTGCGGGCGAAGTCGCCATACACACGGGTCGCCTTCGCCTCATCCCCGAGCTTGAGGTAGAAGCCCGCGGTCTCGAACAGGTACTGCTTGGTGTCCGGTGCATCGGGGAAGCGCTTCACGTACTCCGCATTGATCCGGATGGCGTCCCTCCAGCGCTCCGCCTCGATGTAGTTCGCCGAGGCCCGCGAGAGCGCGACCTGGACATACTTCGACTCGGGATACTGGAAGGCGAGAGTGTCGAACGCGGCGGCGGCCTCCTCGGGGTTCCGCAACTTGTCCTGGAAGATCACCCCGATGTTGTAGTACGCCTTGTCGACATGCTCCGACTTCGGGTATCCGTGCGCGAGCAGGCGGAAGGAGGTGATCGCCTCCTGCCAGTCCTCGATCTCCATGAAGGTGATCCCGGATTCGAGCAGGGAACCATCGGCGAATTCATAATCGGGCACCTCGAGGGCGGCGCGGCGGAAGTTGAACGCCGCATCACGCTTGCTCCCCTTCTCCTTGGTCTGCTTCGCGGAGAGGAAGATGGACTCCGCCTGCCGCGTGCGTGCGGTCGCCAGCAGCTCGCCGCCGATGCCCGCCTCCTTGATCCGTGCGGCGACCTTCTCGGCGTTGGCGTAATCCCCGCTCTGGAAGTACCCCTCCATCACGGCCTTGTACGCCTCTTCGAGGTGACTGCTGCCCGGGTAGTCCGCGATCAGGTGCTCGAAATACGCCCGGGAACGGGGGTAGTCCTTCTTGTCGAAGTAGAGCATCCCCCCGCGCATCAGCATGTCGGGGGTCTTCGGGTCCTTGGGGAAGTTGCTGGTGAAGATGTCGATGGCGTTGATCAACATCCTCTCGCTTTTCAGCAACGGCTGGGGACCGGCCTCCTGCTTCGCCGTCGTGTCGGCGACAGCGGCGGACGTGTCCGCGGCGACGACAGCGGAGGTGTCAACAGCAGCAGCGGCGGTGGTGTCGGCGGGCTGCTCCCCCGCAACCGCGCCCGCGGTGTCGGGCGCCGCGCCGCCCGCCTGCGCTGCGGCGGTGTCGACCGCGGCTTCCTCCGCGGGGACGGCGGCGGTCGTGTCGGCCGCCGGGGCCTGCGCGGGAACCTCACTCTCTACTTCTGCGGCGGCAGTCGTGTCCGGAGCGGCGCCCTCAACCTGCGCGCCCGCCTCCTGTCCGGCGGGGGCGGTCGTGTCGGCCGGTGCCACCTGGGCGGGGGTCTCGCCCTCA
>CAYOKT010000041.1:0-25204 GCA_964404605.1 uncultured bacterium | reverse complement strand
TCGCGCATTGGCCAGATGCAACCCATCCTTGCGCAAATCAAGCAGCGGCCATTGCTCGGTAATGGGCTTTCGGCTATTACCTCCAAGGGTCAATATAACAACAACTTCGGCGCCCTCAACACGGTTTTGGTTTTTGGAATCCTGGGCTCGTTCGTCATCGGCTCCGTCCTGTTCAGCATCGGCTATAAAATCGTACGAACACTCACAGACATACCACCGGGCCGGCTGCGATCCTCCTTCGTCGTCTTGATCGCCGGCTGGGTCGGCAGCATGATTGTCTACCTGGTGAACTACGACCTGTTCACATCGCCCTATTTCACCAACACCATGTTCGTCGCGGTCTATCTCGGCGCCGTGGATATCATCATTCGATCTTCCTATCGACGAAAGTCTCTGGCAAGGATAAAAGCCGCCCCCGGCATGGATCGTCCGATGCCGGTTCGATGAAGTCTCTCGCGCCGGCATGACACCTTGGAAAAAACGAAAGTCGGATGAAAACGGTACTTCTACTGATCGACTCGTTCATCGTCGGCGGGTCGGAACGCCAGCTTACCGAAACCGCCATCGGCTTGAAGCGGGGCCATCACGGTATCCGTCCCGTGGCTGCGGCGCTGCGCGACGGCCGGTTCCGGGAGACCCTCGAGGCGGAGGGGGTCGAAACGGAGGTCTTCTCCCGGCGGAGCCGATTCGATCCGTCGCCGTTCCGTGACCTGCTGCGTTTCGTCCGACGTCACAAGGTCGACCTGATCCACTCCTGGGCTCCGTTCGCGGATCTCTTCGTCCCGCCGGTCAAGCTGCTCACGGGGGTTCCCTGGATCGCCGGCTCCCTGCAAACCGTTTTCGGAAATCGTGACGGGGGGTATATCCTCTACAAGTCGGCCTGGCGGTTCGCCGACCTGATGGTCGCGAACTCGCAGGCGGGGCTCGACGCATTTTCCATTCCCGCCTCGCGGGGCGAGGTGCTGTACAACGGTGTCGATCTCGAACGGTTGCGTTCCGGGGCCGACGCTCCGGTCGATCTTCCCCGGCAGGCGCGGGGAAAGTTCATCATCGGGATGATCGCCAACCTGACGCAGTACAAGGATCACTTCACCGCGATCGATGCGCTGGAGATCCTCCGGCAGCATGGTGTTCCGGCGCACCTGGTTCTCCTCGGCGACGGGCCCACGCGGCCGGAAATCGAGCGTCGCATCGCGGAACGGGGGCTGGCCGAGGATGTGACCCTCGCCGGGCAGCGGCTCGACGTGGAACACTGGATTCCCCATTTCCAGGTCGGCCTGTTGACCAGTACGCCGCTCGGCGAGGGGGTTTCCAATGCGCTGCTCGAATCCATGGCGCTGGGCAAGCCGGTGGTCGCCTCGGATATCGGCGGAAACCGCGAACTGGTCGAGGAGGGTGTCGTCGGGTTCCGTGTCCCGCTGCAGGATCCCGCCGCGGTGGCCGAACGGATCGAGACGCTCTATCGTGATGACTCCCTTCGCCGGAAGCTGGGGGAGAACGCGGCCCGTCACGTGGAAAAGCGCTTCACGCGGGACAAGATGATCGAACACGCCGTCGACTTGTACCGGCGCTTTTTGAGAGAGTAGTATGCACTGGCGGGCGGGCTGCACGAGAGGAGCAAGCCGTACGGACGCGGGGTTCCAGGATCCGCAACACGCCGACAACTCGATACTCCAACGGTGAGACTCGAAACCCGATGAACGAAGAGAAGAAAGGCCGCGGCGCTTCCACGGATGCTCCCGGCCGCCCGGTGGTAGCCCATTTCACCCGCAAGGCGAGCCAACTCAACCAGACATTCATTTACAACCAGGTGAGGCATCACCAGCGATACCGCCCCGTGCTGGTCTACCGCAACCCGGACAACCCCGGACCTCTCGCCGGGGAGCTCCTCGGCGAAACACCGTCGCTCTCGTGCCCCGCAGTGGCCGGGGGGCTCCGCGGTCTCCTCGCACGCCTCCCCCACCGCCGCCTGCGCCAGTTGAGCGGCATCGACACCGCCGGGGTTCTTCGTTTCCTCGGGGAGCGGGGAACGCGCATCTGCCACTTCCATTATGGATCCGATGCAACGCTCTACCTCGACATCATGCGCCGCAGCGGGCTCCCTTCGGTGGTTTCGTTCTACGGCTACGACGCCTCCTCCTTTCCCCGCTGGTACGGCGGGGTGGGGCGGAGGCTCCTGGGCAGGGTGTTTCGGGCTGCCACGCGCATCTTCGCCATGAGCGAGGACATGCGCGAAGATTTTCTCACCCTCGGCTGCCCGGAAGAGAAGATCATCGTCCATTATTACGGGACCGATGTCACCCGGTTCCACAGGGAGCGTTCCTACCCGGAACGCGAACCGGTCACCTTGCTGATCCTCGCCAACCTCGCCCCCCAGAAGGGACACCTCTTTCTCCTTCAAGCGATGGAAAAGGTCGTCGCCGATGCTCCCGGCCTGCGCTTGAACGCCGTCGGGGGGACGGTGCCGGGTTACCTGGAGTACCACCGTGAGTTGATGCGGTTCACAGAGGAGCACGGGTTGAGCCCCTATGTTCATTTCCATGGGCCGCTCCCGTACCTCTCCCCGCCCTTCATGCGGGCGATCGAGCAGGCTGACATTTTCATTCACCCCAGCGTGATCAGCCCGAAGAAGGAAAAGGAGGGAATCCCCGGGACGATCATCGAGGCGATGGCGTCCGGTCTGCCGGTGATCTCGACAACACACGCGGGCATTCCGTATGTCATCGAATCCGGCAGGACGGGGTTGCTGGTTGATGAATGGGACGTGGACGCCCTGGCGGGGGCTATCCTGAAGTTGGTGCACAGCCGTGACCTGCGCGAGACGATCGGGCGGGCAGGCCAGGAATATGCTCTGAACCATCTCGACCTGGTTCACAAGGAAGCGGAGTTGGAAGCGATCTACGACTCCCTGATCGAAGCTTAGGCTCCCACACTATCCCGGGCGGTTATCTTGCAAAGGGATTTCACGCTCTCCCTCTACGCGGACCTGTTGCAGGCCTTTCAGGGGGCGGGGTACCATTTTCTGTCCATGCGTGACCTGATCCGGTCGCCGGCGCATGGTGAACCGTATATCGTGCTGCGTCACGATGTGGACCTGCGGCCCGCCCATGCGTTGGAAATGGCGCGGCTCGAAGAGATCCGAAGCATCTGCGCAACCTACTACGTGCGCGCCGTGAAGGCTACTTTCCGGCCCGACATACTGCGCGAGATCGAGTCCCTCGGGCACGAGGTCGGCTACCATTATGAAGACCTTGCGGCCTGCCGGGGGGATGCAGACCGCGCCTGGGAGAGTTTCTTGCGGAACCTGGAGCGTTTCCGCGAAGTGGTCACCGTGGACACGGCCTGCATGCACGGCAGCCCACTATCGCGCTTCGACAACCGCGCTCTCTGGGAGCAGCACGATTTCCAGGAAGCGGGAATTCTCGGGGAGCCCTATTTCTCGCTCGATTACGGCAAGATCGCCTACCTGACCGACACCGGGCGGCGGTGGGATGGGGACCGGTACAACATCCGTGACCGCACAACCTCCGGGTCCCGCTCCGACTTCCACGGTACCCTGGACATCATCCGTGCCATCGAGGAGGACCGCTTCCCCCGCGCCGCGGTGCTGAACACACACCCGCAACGCTGGACGGACGCCGTCGTTCCCTGGACGTTGGAGCTGCTGTCACAACATGCAAAAAACCTCTTGAAATCTCTGCTCCTGCAACCGAGGTGGAACAGCCGTTGAACCGATACACCGATGCACGTGAACTGGACCGCGAAGCGTGGAAACGCTTCGTCGAGAACCACCCGCAGGGGAGCGTCTTCCAGCGGCCGGAGATGCACGACCTCTTCGCCGCGACAGAGGGGTTCGAGCCGGTACTCGCCGCAGTGGGTGAAGGACCGGACCGCCTGCAGGGTCTCCTGCTCGCCGTTCTGCAGCGGGAGCCCGGGTGGAAAGGCCCGTTCTCCGCGCGCTCCGTCGCCTGGGGCGCACCGCTTGTCGCGCCGGACGCCGACCCGGGCGAGGCTCTCGCCGAGCTGATCGCCGCTTACGAGCAGGCCCTCGCCGGGCGCGCCCTTTACAGTGAATTCCGAAATCTGTCCGATACGAGCGCCTTCCGCGGGCTGATGGCTGAACACGGCTACCTCTACATCGAACACTTGAACTACATCATACCGTTATCGAGCACGGTTGAAGAGGTCTACCGTCTTCTCCACAAGAAGCGGCGTAAACAGATCCGGCGGGCCCGCGAAGCCGGGTTGACCGTCCGGGAGCTCGTTGAACCCGCCGAAATGGACAAGGTGTATCCTCTGTTCGCGGAGATGTACCGGGAGAGGTTGCGGAGGCCCGTTCCCGGCCGCGGCTTCTTCCGTTCTTTCGTCGAAATCCTTGTCAAGGCTGACCTCGGCCGCGTTTTTCTCGTGGAGCAGGACGGCAGGACACTCGGCTGCCAGCTCTCGCCGATTACCCCGGGGAGAACGGTCTACGCCTGGTACCTGTACAGCGACTACTCTTCGAAGCTGTACCCCAGCGTGCTCGCCAACTGGGCACCGATGGAGTGGGGATGCGAGCGTGGCCTCTCCTCGTTCGACTTCATGGGCGCCGGCTCCCCGGACCAACCGTACGGGGTACGGGAATTCAAGGCTCAGTTCGGCGGCGAACTGGTGGAATACGGCCGTTACCGTAAAATCCACCGCCCCCTGCTCTACCGCTTCGGGGCGCTCGGATTCAAACTCTGGACCAATCTGCGATGACACCGACTCTCTGGTACGACTTCACGAACACTCCGCATGTGCAATTCCTGCGGCCTTTCGTCCAGACCTTCGGGGCGGAGTACGGGAGGGTTCTGTCGTGCCGGAATTTCTCCGAGACCGTCAGTCTGGCCCGTCTCTTTTTCGGCGAGGAACCGATTGTCGTCGGGGGGCATGGCGGCAGGCACAAGGCGGGGAAGGTTCTGAAACTCGGGGGCAGGTTTCTTTCTCTCGCCCTGAAGATTCCTCATTTCGACGCTGTTCTCGCCTGCGGTGGAACCGAGGCGGCCGCTCTCGCGCGGTTGCGGGGCAAAACGGCGATCCTGTTCGACGATAACGATGTCTCTCCCAATTGGATGTACGCTCCTTTCGCCACCCATGCGTTTTTTCCCCGCGCCGTTCCGACGGAGCGGTTGCGCGCCCAGGGTTTCGGTCCGAAGAAGCTTTACCAATATGATGGCTACAAGGAAGACGTGTACGTCGCGGACTTTCAGCCGGACGATTCCTTCCCCCGCATTCTGCCGTTCAGGGACTACTGGGTCGTCCGGCCGGAGAACCTGTTGGCGAACTATGTCGGTGGAGCAGGCGGAAGCATCGTGCCGGAGCTTCTGCTCCGCCTGGAAAAAGCCGGATTCAACATTCTCTTTCTTCCCCGCTATCCAAGTGACAGGAAGCTCGCCTCGGGGCACGACAACGTGTTCGTTCCCGACCGTCCCGTCGACGGTCTCAACGCCATCTACTGGTCCCTGGGCGTCATGACCGGAGCCGGCACGCTGGCACGGGAAGCCGCAAGCATGGGCAAGCCGGCGATCTCGTTCTACGCGGGAACCCCCCTGCTGGCCGTGGACCGGATGTTGATTTCCGAGGGCCGGCTCCTCCACTCCCGCAACCCGGAGAGGATCATCGAGACCGTTCTCTCCGCCTCGGCGCGCGAGGCAGATTTCCGCCGGGCCCGCGCGGTCCGGGACGAAGTGTTCCACGAAGTCCGAAAACGACTTCCCCAACTTTCCGTCGATCGGCCCGGTTGACCATGTGCGGCATCTGCGGCATACTGCGGCATGACGGGCGGCCGGTGGACCCGGCGGTGGTGCGCGGGATGATGGACCTCCTGCGCCACCGCGGTCCCAACGACGAGGGGGAATTTCACGAGGACGGCGTCGGGCTCGGCCACCTGCGGCTGAGCATTATCGACCTCTCTTCCGCCGGCCGCCAGCCGATGTTCTCGGCCGACGAGCGACAGGTGCTCGTCTTCAACGGCGAGGTGTACAATTACCTCGAACTCCGGGAGGAGCTGGCGGCGAAGGGCCACGTTTTCCGCACCAAGACCGACAGCGAAGTCCTTCTGGCCGCATACCGGGAGTGGGGCGCGGGCTGCCTGGAGCGCTTCAACGGGATGTTCGCCTTCGCCGTCTATGACAGGACGGACCGCTCTCTCTTCTGCGCCCGCGACCGGTTCGGGATCAAGCCGCTGTACACGCTGGAAACCGACGAGCTGTTCGCTTTCGCCTCGGAGATCCCCCCGCTCCTGGCACTTCAGCCCCATTCCCCGGAAGCCGATGACCGGGCGGTATTCGACTACCTCGCCTTCAACCGCACCGACCAGGATGAGCACACCTTCTTCCGTGATGTCCGCAAGGTACAGCACGGCACGACGATCACGGTCCGCGAGGGGTCAGTCCGACGGACGCGCTGGTACAACCTGCGCGAGCGGGTCGGGGAAACCTCGCTCGCACCTGAAGAGTGGCGCGAGCGTTTCTTCCATTCTCTCCGGCTCCGCTTGCGCAGCGATGTCCCCGTCGGGGTCTGCCTCAGCGGCGGTATCGACTCCTCCTCGATCGTCTCGAGCCTGACCCGAAACTTCGGCCTGGGTGAGCTGCACACCTTTTCGGCCGTGTACGGGGAGGGGGTCACCGGGGACGAAAGCGCCTTCATTGAAACCCTGAGGCCGTTCCTCCGCAACATGCACTTCACCCGGCCGGACGGCGACACGCTGTTCGAGGACATCCCCCGCTTCGTCCGCGCCCTCGGCGAGCCGGTGCCAAGCACCTCGCCCTACGCCCAGTTCAAAGTGATGGAGCTGGCCAGGGAGCACGTCGTCGTCACCCTAGACGGCCAAGGGGCCGATGAGGAGCTCGCGGGGTATCACTATTTCTTCGGTTTCCTCTTCAAGGAGCTCCTGCGGAAAGGAAAGCTCGACCGGCTCGCCGTCGAAGTGACCTCCTACCTGCGGAACCACCGTTCCCTTCTCGGCCTGAAAACGCTGCTCTTCTTCCTCCTCCCGGGGTCCATGCGCACGCGGAACCGCGTGAAGACCCGCGCCTACCTGCACCCGGACTTCATCGCCCGGGGAGGCGCGCGCTCCTCGCTCGCGGGAGACCTCTACGGCTCACCCTCCCTGCGCGATGCGCTGCTTGACCATTTCGAGTACAAGCTCGAGCACCTGCTGAAGTGGGAGGACCGCAACTCGATGGCCTTCTCCCTCGAGGCGCGGGTGCCCTTCCTCGACCACGAGCTGGTCGAGGATACACTTTCCCTCCCTAGGCGTTCCTACATCGATCACGGGACGACGAAGAAAATCCTCCGAGAGGCGATGCGTGGCATCCTTCCCGAGCCGGTGCGGCAACGCAGGGACAAAATCGGCTTCCTCACCCCGGAGGCGGAGTGGTTTCGCGGGCCCCGTTTCCGCGAATATCTCTTCGACCTTCTCCGGTCACCCGAGTTCGCCTCCAGGGGGCTGTTCGACCCCGCCGTCTGCCTCGATCGTTACCGTGCCCACCTCGCCAGGAAGCTGAACATCTCCCGCGAGATCTGGAAATGGATCCACCTCGAGACGTGGTACCGTGAATTCATCGACCGCTGACAGCCGCCTTCATGCTCCCGGGGTGGGAAGAGGGGCCGGATAATGCCCGACTCGCTCGCCCGGGCCGTTGTGGATTACTCCGGCGCGAAGTTCCACGACGCCCGGATCGTCGCGCTCTCCTCGTTCTACTCCGGCCAGGTGGACATTCTCCGACACATCTTCTTCGCGGCCCTGATCGCCGGGCTGCTCTACTACCTCCTCGGCCGGCGGCGAAGTTTCCTGCGGGCATGGATTCCGTTCATCCTGTTCGGGGTCCTCGAAGAGGTCCGCCAAGCCGTTTTCAAGAACCCTTTCACCCTCGACGACGTCGGCGATATCCTCTTCGACGGCGCGGGCGCCGCCCTCGGCATCGGTATCGTCTACCTCGCCCTCCAGGCTCTCCGCGCACGGCGAGGCGACACTCCAGGAATACGTCCCCGCCCTACACTGCTGGCCGCCGGGTTCGCTTTCTGGCTCGCCTGCGGGCTGGTCGCCGCCTTCGTTCACCCCTTGAAGTGCAACATCCTGATCGACACCACCCCGAAAAGGGCTATTGTCCTCATCGATGGTGACACAGTCTACCACGCGGGAAGGTTGGCCCTCGGGGACTCGGTGCCGGCCCGTACCCCCATGCTCGCAGGCTGCCCGTGCCAGGACACGATCATGATAGAGGCCTACCTGGAGGGATACCCCCCCGCCCGGGCGCGCCTGCTGACCGGAGGCGAGGGGACCACCAGGGTTCGCCTCTCCTTCCAACCTCCGCCGCCGGAAGGAAAGGGCGGCGCAGAAGCGTTAAAAACCGTTCCACCCGGCGCGACGGGCACAAAGGAAAACCGCCCCGTGCCATGACGGGGCGGTCTGATTGTGTCCTGCTCACACTCCCTGCCGGCTCCTGACTCAGGGCAACTTTCCCTCCCGGCGGGCGCGTTCGCTGAGCTCCCGCATCTTCCGCTTGTACTTTCGCCCCGTCTCGATGCCATAACGCTGCAGCTTGTTGATCAGCGCCTGGCGGCTGAGACCGAGCTGTTCCGCGGTGACCGACTGGTTGTGACGATTCTGCTCGAGCGCCTCGATGATCATCCGCTTTTCGATCCGCGCGATACGCTGCTTCAAGGTGCCCTCCCCCAGCTCGAGAAGCGCGGATTTCTGGCGGCTGATCAGGTGCGGGCTGAGAGACATCGGCGTGACCCTGCCGTGATCCGGGGTCTTGAGCACGGCGTGACGGATCTCCTGCTCCAGCTCATGGAGGTTCTCCGGCCAATGCCAGGCGGCAAGGTAGTCATATACCTCCGCCCCAACGCCCATGATGGTCTTGCCGAAGAATGCAGAGGCCTTCTCAAGATAGGCTTCCGTCAACAGCGGCAGGTCCTCCAGCCTGTCACGCAAGGGCGGAAGAAGAATCGGATACAGGTTCAGCTTCAGGAAAAGCTCCTCGCTGAGCCTCTTCTCCTCGTGGAGCTTCGCGAGATTCGTGGAGGTGGCCGTCACAAGGCGAACGTTGACCGGGTACTCTTTGCCGTTCCCCTCCGGCACCGCTGTCCCGCCGTCCAGCGCTTCCACGAGGCGTTTTTGCAGATCGAGCGGGAGACGGTCCACCTGGTGAATTAACAGGGTGCCGCCCCGCGCCTCTCTCAGGGCGCCCCGCCTGCCATGCGCCGGTCCGCCTTGTCCGGCTTCACGCCCGAAAAGAACCGCTGCCATCATTCCCTGGGGAACCTCGGACAAATGAACGGCGACAAAAGGTTTCTTCCGGCGAGGGCTTTCCCGGTGGATATACTCCGCGAACAACTCCTTTCCCGTTCCCGGCTCCCCAAGGAGTGTCACCGGGATCGAGGTCGGAATCACAAGCTCGAGAGAGCGCCGCACGCGCTGAATCTCCCTGCTCACCCCGACCAGGGGCACGAGCCCTACATCTTGCTGCAACCGTTGCTTGAGGGAGCGGTTTTCACGTTGAAGGCGGGTCATCGTGCGCTCGAGATTGAACAGCTCTCCGTACACGGCCCCCGTCTCCAGCAGTGTTTTCGCCTTGATTTTCTTGAACCGCAGAGAGCCCTTTTTCTTCTCCCCGAGATAGATCACGCCGATCGCCGCCCCGCGTGAAGCGAGAGGAAAGATCAGGGCCCCCAAGGTCATTTTACGTCGTACACTCTTGCGAGCCGCGAATTTCGGCTCTGCGCTCACATCGGGGACAATGAAAACACTCCCTGGGTCGGCGGGGTGGTCGGACGCATACTGCGCGAAGATGCGCATGTCCTGGTCAAGCGTTCCCTCCACCTCCCCGAACGAGGCGGCCTCGCGGAGATCCCCCGTCGTCTCCTCCACTTCGAGGAGAAGGCCGTGATCGCCGCCGAAGAGCGCCTGGGCGTTGGACAACACCGCTTCAGCAAGACGCCGGCGGTCGCCCGCGAATGCGAGTAGTTGATCGATTCCGGAAAACATGATCTCTTCCTGGCTCCTGGGGTACGCTACCCGCCTGGGTCCGTTCGCCCGTTGTGGTCGAGAAATGATTGAATATCAGAATTTACACTATTTGGGATTTTTCTTGTTTCTTGTCTAATATACAGCCGGAAAACCTGCAAGCAACCCCCACGGGCGGAAGAATGCTCTTCGCTTCTCCCAGCGCCATGCTTGAATGAACACAATAATATCAATATTTTACATGGTTCGCTCGTCCGCCAGGGGACCGTCTTCACGAGGCGAGCGAGGCGTTTTTGTGGAGGAGGCTACCATTGTGCAGCAATGATGTCGCTTTACCGCCGCTTCGTCCGCTGTCCCTGTCTCATCGCCCGACGCCTCTCCAGAGGGTCTCCGGCATGTCCAAGCTGTTGCCCGTGGATGAGCTCTGGGTCAAGCGTGACGACCTCAGCGGATTCGCCACCAGCGGGAACAAGGTGCGGAAGCTGGATTTCCTCCTCGCTGATGCGCTTCGCCTTGGCGCCGTGACAGTCGTCACCGCCGGGGGATGGCAGTCGAACCACTGCAGGGCCACGGCCGCCGCCTGTGCGCAGGTGGGTCTGCGCTGCCGCATTCTCCTCGCCCGCGCTCCTTCCACGCCGCCGCAACTGAGCGGGAACCTTTTCCTCGATCGCTTTTTCGGCGCGGAGGTCCACATCCGGGACCTGTCCGGCATCGAGGCGATGAACCGCGCAATAAACGATGAAGTGGCACTCCTGAAGGAAGAGGGGGTTTCCGCCTATGCGATCCCCGTCGGGGGGTCCAACGCCATCGGGGCGCGCGGCTATGTTCGCGCGGCGGCGGAATTGGCTCACCAGCTCTCCAGCGCCGGGATCCCGCGAGCGCGAATCTACACGGCCCTCGGATCCGGCGGCACCCTCGCCGGTCTCGCCGCCGGTTTTGCGCACCTACAGGCACCGCACGAGGTCCTCGGGGTATGCGTCCAGGAAGACGCCTCGTTCTTCCGTCCCATCTTGGAGGGCCTGCTCGAGGAACTCCTCGCGGGCTGCCCCTCCACGAACACCCCCTCCTTCACGATCCTCGATGCTTACGTCGGCGGGGGCTATGGTGTGGCCGATGAAAACCTCTGGCGCATGATCCTTCATGCGGCGCGTGCAAGCGGCCTGGTTCTGGACCCCTGGTACACCGCGAAGGCGTTCAGCGCGCTCGTCGATCGCGCCCGGTTGGACATGGAGGCTGGTTTCACACAGGTTTTCCTGCACACCGGCGGCGGGTTCGCCCTCTTCGCTCGCGAAGACCTCGCTTCGCACTTGGCCGGCGAACCCCCCTCGTCTCCGGAGCCGCAATGAAAAGCCGGGCCTCCAGCAGAACCGAAACTTAGCACCTTTCTCCCCTCCCATTTTGCCTCTCACGCGTGTGGGACAAGGCGAGCAATTCGGTCGGCGTGAGAAGAACCTTGACTCGCCCGAACGGCTCTTCTATATTCGCTTCGCGTCTCGGAGGCGGGCGCTGTTTTTTGGCTCACAGCTTGGCTTTCCGGGACTTATCCACAGGCTGGTCTTCGTGGTCCCGTACGGTTTGCCGAAGTTATCCACAGTGATCCACCGGCCTCTGTCCACAACCCATTAACCCTCGTTGAAACGACTTATGCAACCATCAGACTCTGCCCCCCCGCGCCTGCTGATGCAACAAGAGATTTCTCCATCCCGCATCGACACAGACGCTGCCGAGCAGATATGGCTGCACCTCTGCGATCACCTTCAGGGTATCCTTCCCGAGCAGGCGTTTGCCACCTGGTTCCGCCCCATCCGACCGGTGGGCTTCGACAGGCAGACGCTCTCCGTGCAGGTTCCGAGCCGCTTCTACTACGACTGGATCGAGGGACACTACGCCCCTCTCCTGGAAAAGGCGCTCGACGAGACGCTCGGTCGGGACGGAAGGCTCGTCTACCTCCTGCCGGATAAGGATGATGGGGACGGTTTCGACGCGCAACCGATCACGGTTCGCGAGAACCCGGTCTCCGCGACTATGACGGGTCACGAGACATCGCCCAGCGGGCTGAACCCACGATACCGTTTCGACACCTTCATCGAGGGTCCTCCGAACCGTTTCGCCCGCGCCGCCGCCCTGGCGGTCAGCCGCAGCCCCGGCACCACCTCGTACAACCCACTGTTGATTTATGGTGGGGTCGGTCTCGGGAAAACCCACCTGCTGCAGGCCATCGGGCACGAGACGCAGCGGGTCTCCCCGCGGCACCGCGTGCTGTACATCTCCAGCGAACGTTTTACCCAGGATTTCGTCGATTCAATCAAAAAAAACCGCGCGGACGTTTTCTCCCAGCGATACCGGGCGGTGGACCTCCTCCTGGTGGACGATGTCCAGTTCCTCGTCGGCCGCGAGCGGACTCAGATGGAGTTCTTCCACACGTTCAACGCCCTGCACCAGGACGGGAAACAGATCGTCCTCACCTCGGACAAGCCCCCGCGGGAACTCGACGGTCTCGATGAACGCCTTGTCAGCCGTTTCGGCTGGGGCCTCGTCTGCGATATCGGGCCGCCCGATTATGATACCCGCATCGCCATTATCCAGACGTATGCCGAGGAAGAGGGTGTTTCTCTGGACCCCGAAATCAGCGATTACCTCGCGCAGCATTTTACGCGGAACGTCCGCGAGCTGCAGGGCGCCCTGGTTCGCCTCGTCGCCCATGCCAGCCTCTCCGGAACGGACCTGACTCTCTCCCTCGCCCGCCAGGCGTTGCACGACCTGATCGACCAGCGCGAGCGTCGTGTCGATCTTGACCTCGTGCAGAGGGTCGTCGCCGATCATTTCAACGTTCCACCCGATCTCCTCGCGGCGAAGATCCGAACCCAGCAGATCGCCCGCGTCCGTATGATCGCGATGGCGCTCTCCCTCCGTTTGACGGGACTCTCGCTGAAACAGGTGGGCATACACTTCGGCAAGCGGGATCACACGACGGTCCTGCACGCCCGCCAGAGGGTGCGCGAATGGATGGAGAAGGACCCGGAATTCTCAGCCACCATAGAGAAACTTATCAGCCGGATCGAAAACGAATCGGAATAGGGATTTTTCCAGCGCCGAGCGGCCCGATTTGATTCCCCGCCTTTGGCGTTTAAGTACATGCATCCGCTTGATCTTTCCTTGACCTGAGCTCCCCTGCAAACCTATATTTCAGGGATATTTTCCGGCACCTCTGGACCGCTGTTCCGATTATCCACAGCGTCTGTCCACAGGTGGAAAAGAAGGAGTCGATGCACAGTGGCTGAAGCGCGCTCCCCGGACAGTTTCTCAGGCGCGTCTCAATCGACTGTGGACAAGAAGGCGAGCTATCCCCTCGCTTTCCACAAACGGTTTTTCCCGTGAGACCCACAGGACATAAAACACTGTGAGTCTCCCATAACAAGTATCCACGGTATCCACTCTTCGACAACAACTCCGAGGATGAGAAAACGTGTTTTTGGTTAAGCTTCCCGGTGGAAAACTCCGGGAACCGTTCTGAGGGAGAAATCATGCGTTTCAGCGTCTCGCAATCGGATTTTATCGAGGCACTCAACCGGGTGACTCCGGCCGTGCCGAGCAAGTCGACGTTGCCGATTCTTTCGAATATCCTGATGCAACTCGAGGGAAACAGGCTGCGCATGGTTGCAACGGATCTGGAGATATCCGTACTGACGGAGATAGAGGTCACAGGCACGAAGGATGGAGGTCTGTCGGTTCCGGCGAAAAAGATCACGGATATCGTCAGGGAGCTTGAAGGACTGGAAATAACTTGCAGTTCCGAAGAATCGCTGCACCTGCAGATCGAAGCGGGAGAAGGGAGCTACCAGGTACCAGGTATCGCGGAACAGGACTTTCCAGCGTTGCCGGAGTTTGAAGGAGCTTCCACGGTCAGCCTGCCCGTGGAAAAGCTCTCTTCCTTGATTCAGCGTACTTCGTTCGCCGTGTCGCGCGATGAGCTCCGCCCGGCACTCACCGGGGTGTTTTTCCAGATCCGCCCGAACGAAATCCGCTGTGTCGCAACGGATGGACACCGTCTCGTGCGCATCATAGATCAGAGCTTCCATTCGGAGGGTGAGCCACGGGAGCTGATCATTCCGGCCAAGGCGCTGGACATGATACGCCGAAACCTGAAGGAAGACGGTGATGTAGAGATCGCCATCGGCACCAACCAGATCCTCGTCAAACTGCCGGATGCAACCCTGTACAGCCGTTTGATCGAGGGGAGGTATCCGCACTACGAGAGTGTGATTCCCCAGGAGAATCACAACCGTCTCGTGGTGGCGAGGGACACGTTGATCCAGGCGGTGAAACGGGCACAGATCTTCGCCAATCCCATCAGCCGGCAGATCGTCTTCACCCTGAAGCCGGAGAAGCTGGAAATCAGCGCCGAGGATGTGGAGTTGGGCAGCAAGGGACGCGAGACCGTGGCGGCGAGCTACACGGGCGAGGAAGAGTCCATCGGCTATAATGCGGGCTATGTCCTCGACCTGCTGAGGCAGGTGGAGACCGATGACGTCCAGTTCGACCTCGGCGGTCCTACGCAGGCGGGGATCGTCCGCCCCACGGAGCAGAAGGAGGGGGAAGACTTCCTGATGCTGATCATGCCGGTGCGACTCGCCTGATGCCCGGAAACGGGGAGAGGGGAAGCTCGTGGGACGGCTGGCACCGGGAGAGGGTGCGTAAGGGACGCAGGGACAGCGGTTCCGGAGCGGTTCTTTCGATTGCGGCGGCGCTGTCGAGATGGGTGGAATCCACGGGTCGCGGCGCACGGTTCGCCGAGGCGCAACTGCTCGCGGATTGGGAGAAGATCGTCGGCGAAAGCGTGGCGAAACACGCGAAGCCCCTGCGGCTCGAGCGCGGGCGCCTCGTACTTGGAGTGACGGACCCCGTCTGGCGGCATCAGCTTTTCTTCATGCGCGAGGAGCTTGTCGGGAAGTTGAACCGCAGCGCGGGCCGGAAGCTTGTAAGGGAGATCGTCCTGACGGGCGCTTAGAGCGCCCGGGCGCTCCCGAGAGGACGGAAACAGACTGGACATGGAGGAGTGCCGCCCGGGTGGCGGCGATAATCGGAATGACGAACAAGGGCAGAAAAGCCACAGCAAGCAAGGATTACAGCGCCTCGAAAATCCAGGTACTCAAGGGCCTCGAGGCGGTTCGTAAGCGCCCGGCGATGTACATCGGAGACACCGGGCGCCGCGGACTCCATCACCTGATCTACGAGGTTGTCGACAACTCCGTCGACGAGGCGCTCGCCGGCTATTGCAGCCGGATCGAGGTGACGCTGCACAGGGACGGGAGCGTCTCGGTGCGTGATGACGGCCGTGGCATCCCGGTGGACAACCACCCGGACTACAAGAAGCCGCCGAAGAGCGCGCTGGAAGTGGTGATGACCGTCCTTCACGCGGGCGGCAAGTTCAGCAAGGACACCTACAAGGTCTCCGGCGGGCTGCACGGAGTCGGGGTCAGCGTGGTCAATGCTCTCGCGGAGTGGTGCGAGGTGCAGTCTTTCCGCGAAGGAAAAGCCTGGCGCCAGCGTTATGAGCGAGGCGTGCCCGTCACGAAGGTCGAGGAGATCGGGAAAAGCCGCAGGAGCGGTACGCTGACACGTTTCATCCCGGACCGGGAGATCTTTCCGGACATCAACTTCGTCACGGAAACCATCGCCGATCGCCTGCGCGAGCTCGCCTACCTGAACAAGGGGTTGAAAATCACCCTGCGGGATGAGCGGTCTGAAGAGGAGACGCTGGAGGAGGTTTTCTACTTCAAGGGCGGGCTGGCGGAATTCGTGCATTACCTCGATGAAAACCGCACGCCGATCATCCCGAAGCCGATCTACTTTGAAAAGGAGCGTGACGGGATTCCGGTGGAGATCGCCTTCCAGTACAACGACTCCTACAACGAGAACATCCACACCTACGTCAACAACATCAACACCATCGAGGGCGGCACCCACCTCGTGGGCTTCAAGACGGCCCTCACGCGGACGCTGAACACCTATGCCACCCGGGCGAAACTGTTCAAGAAGGAGGGGTTTTCCCTCGGGGGCGAGGACTGCCGCGAGGGGCTGACCGCGGTGCTCAGCGTGAAGGTCGCCGAGCCGCAGTTCGAGGGGCAGACGAAGACCAAGCTCGGCAACGGCGAGGTGAAGGGGATCGTCGAGAGTATCGTCGGCGAGATGCTCTCGGAATACCTCGAGGAGCACCCGAGCGTAGGGCGCCGGATCATCGACAAGGCGATGCAGGCCAACCATGCGCGCGAAGCGGCGCGCAAGGCGAAGGACCTCGTGCGCCGCAAGGGTGCGCTGGAGTCCGGCGGTCTGCCCGGGAAACTGGCCGACTGCGCAAGCCGTGACCCGGAGGTCAGCGAGCTGTACCTCGTCGAGGGCGACTCCGCGGGCGGGTCGGCGAAACAGGGCCGCGACAGGCGTTTCCAGGCCATCCTCCCCCTGCGCGGGAAGATCCTCAACGTGGAGAAGGCGCGCCTGGACAAGATTCTCTCCAACGAGGCGATCCGCACGCTCATCGCCGCGATCGGCACCGGCATCGGCGCGGGCCCCGGGGAGGACGAGCGCGGCATCCTCAACGGCGAGAACGGAGCGCAGAACAGCGGCAAGAACGGGAACGGCGGTTTCGACATCGAAAAACTGCGGTACGGCAAGATCATCATCATGACCGACGCCGACGTGGACGGCGCGCACATCCGTACCCTGCTGCTGACCTTCTTCTTCCGGTACATGCGTCAACTGATCGAACAGGGGCACATTTTCATCGCCCAGCCGCCCCTGTACCGGCTGAAAAAAGGGAACACCGAGGTTTACGCGTACGATGATAACGAGCGCGAACGCCGGATCAAGGAGATGGGCAACGGCAACATCAGCGTGCAGCGCTACAAGGGGCTGGGCGAGATGAACCCGGACCAGCTCTGGTCGACGACGATGGACCCGGAGCGCCGCACCGTGATGCGGGTGACCCTCGAGGACGCCGCCACCGCGGACCGCATTTTCTCGACGCTGATGGGAGATGTCGTCGAGCCGCGCCGCAAGTTTATCGAGAAGAACGCGCGTTACGTCCGCAACCTGGACGTATAGTGGATGTACCTGTTCCGGCGCGGGTGGAGGTCGAAGGTTCGGCCGCCGCACGGCGCCGCGCATAGTGGATCGGGGAGAGAGGGATGGAAGAGAAAAAGGGCGGTGCACCCGCTCCCGAAGCCGGTGACGATGAACAGTGGCAGCCCCCCATCATCCTGCAGCAGGGGCACGTTGAGGCGCTTCTCTTCAGCGACGAGCCGGACCCCTGGGGTCCCTGATTCACCCGCCGAAGGGAACGCTATCCGCCCCGGACACAATTTTACCGCCCCCGCCGGGCGGGGTGTGAGCCGCCGCGCCCGGACGAAAGCCCACCCATGTGCAATTCACCGCACGCGTTTCATGGAATCGTGTATACGTCGCCGGAGTATCCTCGAGGCGCCGCCCGGCACGGGGCGCGGAGGATGAAACTCTTTCCGCAGGCGGCGGACGGCAATCATTCCGGAAGGTCCAACCGGCGAAACGGAGGTGTTCTCCCTGTTTCCCTGCGAGGGCGCTGCCGCCGCGGATGGGTGCGAGCCTGATGGAAGCGTTTCGTGAAGCGACGGCGAGATCCGCCGCTCGTCTCCTCGCGGGCCAGCCGCCGCGGCGCGAGACCGTGGATGCGGAGGCGATCCTCTCCCTGCTTCTTCACCACAAGCTGGGCCCGCTCGGGTCCTGGCGGGCGAGCCGGTCGCAGGCGTGGAGGGTACGTCTGGAAGGGGAGGCGCTGAAACGGTTGGATGCGACCGTTCTGCCGGCACGCATCCGGCGGATGATGGTGGTCGACGCCCTGGGCGACGCGCTTGACGTGATCGGTGACCTGCGCCCGGTGCTGTTCAAGGGACTTGCCGCGGCGGAGGTTTACCCGGAACCCCACCTTCGTGACCCCGGGGACCTGGACCTGCTGCTCACCCCCGAAGCGACGGATGAGGCGGTCCGCAGGCTGGAGGAGGCCGGTTGGCGGATCGAGCGGACAGTCCACTCCCATCTTCCGCCGGCCGTTCTCCGCCGGCATGGTATCGCGACGATCCTCCGCCACCCCAGGCGCCCCGTCGTCATCGACCTCCATCGCGCCCTGGTGGATCGAACGGAGCCGTTCCGGCTTGATTCAGAAGCGTTCCTCGCCCACCGCCGCAGGCTTTCCTTCGAGGAGGGGCTGGAGGTGGATGTCCCCGAGCGCGAGGAGCACCTGATGCTGCTCGCGCTGCACAGCGTGCGGCATGGCCACTTCCGCCTCGGCTGGTCTCTCGATGTCCACCTTGCCTGCGAACTCTGGATGGAAAGCCTTGACCCGGAGCGCCTCGCCGCCTGTTGCCGGCGCGGGAAGGTGCGGCGCGCGGTGCGGGTCGGCCTGGAGGTTGCGCGCGCTCTGTATGGAACGCGGAGGCATCCGCTGGACACCGTGCCGATGGACCGCCCGACCTACCGGGCGATACGCCGCCGTTCGCCGGGCGTGATCGCCCGCGGGCACCTCGTGCGGGGCCGGGGACGCCGCGTGCAGGGGTTGCTAGACTTACTGGAAGGGCCGGGCGAACAGGCGAAATACCTTTTCCGCCTCGCATTCCCTCCGAGGGATCTCCTTTCGGACGAGGGGGGAAATCCCCCCGGTTGGGGTCAGTATGTGAGAAAACGGGTTAAGGTCGCCGTTGAACTGCTTCGGGGTCGCGCGGAAGAGAGCTGAAGTTTTTGCAGGAGGGGCACGGTTCCACCTTTCTCCGCTTTTGCTTTTTTCGTATTTTCGCAGGATTACTGGAGGGGGAAATGCAACGATTGCCGCGGCCCGCGCCCGGCGTGGTGGCGCAAGAGGTGGAGGAGGGGCTCCTTCTGCTGCGCGACACCGGGGACTACATGCTGCTCAACCGCACGGGCGCCCTGGTGTGGGAAGCCCTCCTCTCCACCGCCGGCTGGGAGGAGCTTACACGGCGGTTGCAGGAGACTCCCGGCGCGCCGAAACCGGAGGAGTGCCATGAGCAGGCGTCAAACCTCCTGGACCGGCTTGCCGAGGCCGGTTTTCTCGAGGAGCCTGCTTGAAGCGCTACCGCTTTGCAGGGGTTGGTATCGCTCTTGAGAGCGATCCCGAGGTGCCCGGTTTCGGGGTTCCGCGCGGCTGGCTGGCGGAGTCCCCCGGTGAAGGTCCGCCGGACATACACTTGCGCTTGGAAACACGGCCGCTGGAGATCGAAATCCCGGACGGGCCGGCTCGGTTGAAGCGCGGAGGACTCGAGGCGCGCGGCGATTCCCGCCGCATGATCTGGTCGCATCCGGATCTCGGCGCGATTATCGACGTGAACCCCCAGGGGGGCGAGGTCCAGGTGGGGCTTCCCCTGTGGGCGTGGGAGCGGGTGACGAGCGTCGTGGATCAACTGTTGATCCCCGCCCTGCTTCCGCCACTGGCCGCGCGGGGCGTGCGCGCGATTCACGCCGCCTCGGTGCTGGTCGGTGGGAGCGCCGCCCTCATCGGGGGCTCTTCCGGGAGCGGGAAAACCACCGCGGCGCTGCTCCTGCTCGCCGGGGGCGCTTCGCTGATCGCCGATGACCTGAGCTTCCTGTACCGCGACGGAGACCGGGTGGTCGTCTGTTCGCTGGGGGATGGTCCGCGCGCCCACGAGGATGTCTGGCTTCGCTTTCCCCAGTTTCATCCTCGCCAGGCCCTGCCGGGGGAGAAGCGGCAACTGCCCCCGGATGCGTTCCCGTGGAGCGCCAACGGCACCGTGCGGCGTGTTTTTCTCCTCGGTGAAAAGCCGGAAGCAGGTTTGCGGACACAGGCGTTGCTCAATCTGCTTTCTTTAAGCTACCATGTCGGCGACGAGGAAAATGTTCTGCGGAGTCTGCTGGCGCTGTTGGAACATGTCCCCGTTCGCTGGGTGAGCGGTCCGGAAGAGGCCGCAACCCTCGCCTTGCGGGATACCGTCGATGGTCCGATGAGATAAGCCGATTCTCACGACGTGGGGAGGAGGAATGAACAAACATCGCATTCTTGTCGTCGACGACGAGATAGACATTTGTGAGTTTCTGGCGGACTTCTTTGTCGCCAAGGGATATGAAACCGACTGTGCCCTCGGGGGCGAGGAAGCCTTGCGCAAGGTGGAGGAGAATCCCCCGGCGGTGATTCTCCTCGATATCCGTATGCCGGATATCGATGGGATGGAAGTTCTTCGCCGGGTCAGGGAATCGAACCCCCAGGTCGGCGTTATCATGGTGACGGGTGTGCACGACGAGTCCATCGGGCGAGAGGCGCTGAAACTCGGCGCCGTGGACTTCGTGATGAAACCGATCAACCTTGAATACCTTGAGACCAGTGTTCTCGCGAAGATCGTTTCCACCCTGGCGGACGAATGAACCTCTCCACCCGGCTGCTCGCGCTTCTTCTGCTTTTTCTCCCGGTCGTTGCGCTCTCGGCGCAGGACGAGCCGAAAGACGGCCCCGCCTCGGCAAACAGGTTCAATACGACGGTGAAGGGCCACAGGAGTACCTATCCCCTCGGTCCGGGCGACAGGATTCGGGTGACGATTTACGATGAGGAGTCCCTCGAGGAAGAGGGGCGCAGCGTGGAGTTTACCCTGTCCGACGACGGGCTGATCTTCCTCCCCCTGGTCGGCGAGATCAACGCCCTGGGCCGCACGGCGGTCGATCTTGAACGGGATCTTGTGAAACGGTACGGCGCGTACCTTGTCCACCCGCGGGTTCGGGTCGAACTGCTGGAAACCATCGAACACACGGTGGCGCTTCTCGGCGCCTGCCGCCGCCAGGGGGTATACCCGGTCCTGCCGGGCACCCGGTTGACCCGGTTCATCGCGGAGAACGGCGGCCTGTTGCCGGAGGCGGACGTCGAGCGGGTGACGGTGATCCGCACCGGCGGAGACATGGTGGTCGTGGACCTGAGCGCCTTCTTCAGCGTCGGGGACACCTCCCAGGACCTTGTTCTTGCGGGAGGCGACCGGGTGTTCATTCCCGCCAGGGGGCGCGATTTTCTGGACAACCTTCTCCGTATCGCGCAGATTGCGAATCTCGCCCTTCAGGTGCTGATTCTTGTCGCCGTGTTGTCGAAGTAACTTCGCCTTGGGCGGTGTAACCATGGAAACGAGGGTATGGCACAGTACGATCTGAACTTGCGGGACTACCAGCGTGTGCTCCGCAGGCGATGGCGGGTCGTGGTTTTCTCGACCCTTCTTGTCATCCTGTTCAGCTATTTCTTCGGTCGCTCGCGCCAACCCCTGTACCGCACCTTCGCCTCGGTGAAGATCGAGGAGACGAGCACCGTCGCCGGGCTGCTCCTGCAACGCCTGACATACACTCGCTGGGACAATATCGCCACCGCCCAGGAGCTGATCCGCAGCTTCCCCGTGATGGAGAAGGTGGCGAAGCGGCTCGGCAAGATCGACCCCAGCCTGAGCAGCGACGAGATTCGTTCCGACCCCCAACTTTCCGGCCTGATCAACAGCCTGATCGCGAAGGTGAGCACCGAGCGGAGCGGGCGGACGAACATCATCGACATCCATGTGACCTCGGACGATCCGCACGAGGCGCGCGACCTGGCGCAGACTCTCGCCCAGGTCTTCACCGAGGAGCACCTGGCCCGTCGCTCCCGGCAGGACCGCGAGACGCGCGAGTTCATCGAAAAACAGCTCGATCTTGCCAAGTCCTCCCTCGCCGCCGCGGAGCAGCGGCTGCAGTCGTTCCGCGAAGCGAACCGGTACCCGGTCGACGATGACAACATTCGTGTCCGCATCGAGGAACAGGTAAGCCTGGGAACCGAGCGACGTCGGATTGTCGGCGAGATCGAGGAACTGGAGGCGCAGCTCACGCAGCTCCGGCAGCGTCTTGCCCTCTCCGACAGCATGCTGGCGGGGCGGGTTTCAGTGGACAACGCGGAGGCCGGAGGCAGGAAGCTCGACTGGATCGGATCGCCGCAGGGGGCAGGCCCCCTTGGGCTGCTGAACGACCGGATGCTCGAGCTGGAGACGGAGAAACAGCGCCTCCTCGAGCAGTATCGGCCCACCTTCCCCCGCGTGCGGGAGGTGGAGCGCGAAATCCACACCCTGCTGAGCGAGTTGATCGAGGAGACGGAAACCTATGTCAACAGCCGGAAGGCCCAGGTAGCCCAGCTTGACAGCGCCCTCGGGGCGATTCGGGAAATGTTCGCCAACATCCCCGAGTCCCAGCGCCGGTATGCCCAGCTTCTCCGCGAGGTCAAGCTGCGCGAAGAGCAGTATGCCTTTCTCTCGGAAAAGTACCAGGAGGCGTTGATCCGCGAGGCGGACCAGGCGGACGAAGTCACCGTTGTGCGCCCCGCGATGCTCAACACGCGCCCGATCAACATCCACATGGCCAGGACCCTGGGCGTGGGTTTCGCGGTCGGCCTGATGCTCGGGCTGGTTCTCGCCTACCTATTCGAAACCTTCGACACGTCCATCGGGACCATCGAGGACGTGGAGGAGTATCTCGAAGTGCCCGTCCTCGGCGTGATCCCGAACATCAACGTCGAAGCGGTAAAGGAGCACATGATCAAGTCCAACCCGGCGCTGGAGGGGAAACCGGGTCTGGACGCCTCCTCCCGTCTCGTGACCCATTATGCCCCGAAGGACCCGGTGGCGGAGAGCTACCGCACGTTGCGGACGACCCTCCAGTTCCGTTCGATCACCAACCCGGTGAAGACGATCACCGCCACCTCCGCCTCGCTCCAGGAGGGGAAGACCACCACGCTGGTCAACCTGGCGATCACCCTCGCGCAGGGAGGCACGCGCACCCTGCTGGTCGGCTGCAACCTCCGCCGCCCGACGATTTACCGCATCTTCGGGCTGGAACAGGAGCCCGGCGTGGTGGACATCGTCATGGGGCGGCTTCCCTGGCGGGAAACCGTGCGGACGGTGACCGACATCATCATGGGCGAGCTGGGCATGGACAGCGCGTTGATGACGCCGGGAATGGAGAACCTGCACATTATCACCAGCGGCGGGATCCCGCCGAACCCCTCCGAGATGATCGCCTCGGAAAAGATGAATGAGTTCATCGCGGAGTCGCGGGAGGAGTATGATATCGTCCTCTTCGACGCTCCGCCGACGCTGCCTGTGACCGATGCGGCGATCCTCGCCAACCGCACGGACGCCACCCTGTTGATCTACCGCTCCGGACGCGTGCCCCGGGCTGCGCTGAAACGCGCCAAGGTGCAGCTCGAGGCGGTGGGCGCGCGCGTCCTCGGGGTGGTCTTGAACGACTTGAAGGCGGAGATCGCCGGCGACATCGGGTCACACTACTACGGCAAGTATTACGGCGCCTCCGGCGAGCAGGAGGTCGTCAGCGGGGGAGGGCGAGAGAGAGGTGTTCTCGCCCGGCTTCTCGCCCTTTTCGGGGCGGGCACTCTCCGCCGCGGCTCCCGCTCACCCGAACCCCCCTCCGAGTAGGCCGCACCCATGCTCTTCGCGCGTTCCACGGCACGAATCACGGGACCCCTCCATCCGCTCTTCACCCTCGTTGCGGCCCTCGCGGTCGTCGCCGGCAGCCTGGGGATCAGCGCGGTTGTCGGGATGAACGAAACGGTGGCCCTGTACCTCGTCGCCGGGCTAGCCGTGCTCATCTTCTCTTTTGTAAATACAGACTTTGCCCTGAGCGTTCTCATTCTTTCAATGCTACTCTCGCCAGAAATCAACCTCGGCGGAGGCGGCAATCCGGACAGCGCCACGGAGTCCGAACGGAACGTGGTCGTCCGCATCGACGACCTCGTCCTCGCGCTGATCACCCTCACCTGGCTGGTGAAGACGGCCGTCAACAAGGAACTTGGGATCTTCGTCCGCACGCCCTTGAACCGCCCGATGTACGTCTACCTCCTCATCGGACTCTTCTCCACCATCGTCGGGATGTTCATGGGCAACGTCCGGCCGATGATCGGGATTCTGTACAATGTTAAGTATTTTCAATACTTTATGATTTACCTGATGGCGGCATCGCACATTCGGGACATGAAAACCTGGCGCCGCTACCTGTCGCTTATCATCTTCACGGGGGTCGCCGTATCGATCTACGCCATCGCGCAGATCCCCTCCGGGGAGCGCGTGACCGCCCCCTTCGAGGGGGTGGAGGGCGAGGCGAACACCCTCGGCGGCTACCTGGTCATTATTATCTCCCTCCTGCTCGGGATATTGACCGGCACACGCACGGTGTCCCGACTGGCCGGCCTGCTGGGGCTGCTCGCGTTGATGTTGATCCCCTTCGCCTTCACACTTTCGCGCTCCTCCTGGATTGCAATGGGGCCGGCCCTGCTGATCGTCATTCTCTATTCCCCGAAGAGAAGCGCGGTGATGGCGGGCCTGGTCGCCGGGGCGGTTCTACTTGCCATCTTTCTGCCGAGCACGGTGTACGAGCGGATCGAGTATACCTTTTCCCGGGAAAATGAGCTGCGCACGGATGTTGTTACGATCGGAGGCGCGGCGCTGGACCCCTCCACCTCCGAACGCATCAAGTCCTGGGGCCTGACCCTGAAGCAGTGGACACAGCGCCCGGTGCTGGGGTGGGGAATCACCGGCGCGGGATTCAAGGACGCACAGTACTTCCGCGTGCTGGCGGAAACCGGGGTACTCGGCCTGGCAGCCTTCTTCTGGTTGCTGGCCAGTGTGAACCGCATGGGGCTGCGCTCGCTGCGCAGGATCTCGGCCAGGCGGCACCCGGTCTACCACGGCATCGTCGTGGGCTACATCGCGGCGTTCTGGGGGCTGTTGACACACGCCATCGGGGCGAATACGTTTATCATTGTCCGGGTCATGGAGCCGTTCTGGTTCCTCACGGCGCTCGTCATGCTGCTGCCAGGTCTTCTCGAACAGGAGGACGGGAAAGCGGAAACGGCGGAGAGAATGCAACCCGGAGCGATCCCGCAGGCGGGAGAGGCGCGATGATTGCTGTTAGCAGGAGACGGAAGAGCCGGAGCCGCGTCCGGCGTGTTCGCAGGGCGCTGATCGTGGTGGCGGCGGCAGTGCTTTTCGCGTTTTTCGCCGTGGTGATCGCCCAGCTTCTCGATCGCCCCATCACCGCCTACTACCCCCACGACGATGAACGGGGGGTTCAGCAGCAGGTGGAATAGAGAGACCGGTCTTTTCCGCGCCGGGTGAGGCCGGAGCGAATACCGCACCCGCGGTGCCC
>CAYOKT010000040.1:0-25749 GCA_964404605.1 uncultured bacterium | reverse complement strand
TGTCCCTGTCGTAGGGTGGCCCTATCGTAGGATGTCCCTGTCGTAGGGTGGCCCTATCGTAGGATGTCCCTGTCGTAGGGTGGCCCTGTCAGCTCTGATGACAGGGTTTGATAGTTTTCTATCATACTACATAACAGAATAAAAGGTATTGCACAACATAAAAGGCTATAATCGAGAAACCTCGCCGGGAACAGATAGTTCATTCGTCACGGAAACCTTTATGAAACCCGGGGCAAGCCCCGGGCCACCCGCCGGGAAAACGAAGCGAGTGTAGGGGCACGGCGCGCCGTGCCCCTGCAAAACGATACCGCAGGTCGATTCCACGAAGCAACATTTCCCCGGGATGCAGTCCCACCAAGGCCTTCAGCTACGGCGTGGCAGGCAGCTCCCGGGCTGCGCACCACCTGCCTCACCTTCCAGCAGCACATCGAAAGCCCCGTCACCACAGGAAGCTGAGGCTGACGCGCGGGGTGTTCACCAGCTCATCGAACAGGTAGGCCACCCCGGCCTGCAGGGTGGAGCGGGCGCCGAGGTCCACGTCCACCCCGATCCCGAGGGTGACATCCCGGTTCAGCCAGCGGCTGCCGAGGTTCTGCGCCACGCCGCCCCGCAGGGCGATGGCGGAGAACGGGCGCATCTCGACCCCGACGGCCGTGCGCCAGTGGGTGTCGCCGTAGAGCGCGGGCTGCATGTCCAGCGCCAGCAGGGTCCGCCGCGAGGGCTGGTAGGCCAGGCCGTAGACGACCGCGGCGGGCACCCCCTCGCCGTAGCTCCCCTTCGCGCTGCTGTTCCAGTTGATCACGTTGACCAGGTCGCGGCCGACGAGGGCCATGCTCAGCCCCTTGATCTTGGGCACGGTCCACAGCAGCCCGATGTCGAGGCCGTACCCGAAGGCGTCCCCGGTCACCTGACCCGGGCCGGAATCCGTGTTGTTGCCGTAGCTCGCCAGGCGCACCTTCGCGGTCAGCCCGAGGCTCACCCCCGGCAGCCACCGTTTCAGCGGCGCGAGGAAGGCGGCCTGGTCCGAGGAGACCGCTCCCGCCGCCGCGATGGTGGTTTCCCGGAGCACGTCATCCCCGGCGGTTTCGGCGAACAGCCCCACGCCCCAGCTCTTCCCCGGAATCCCGGCGGTGAGGTAGTTGTAGGGGATGAGGTTGAACTGGTTCGTCCAGGTGAACCCCGCGGCTCGCGGGCCGCCGCGGGCGAGGGCGGCGGGGTTCCAGCGGGCGGCGTTCTCGCCGTCCTGCACCGCCACGTAGGCCCCGCCCATCCCGAGGGGCCGGGTACCCAGCCCGATGTCGGCGAAGGCGCCGGGAATCCCGGAGAGATCCTGTGCCGCGGCGGTGCAAGCGAGAAGCCCGGGAAGAAGGAGAGCCGGCAGGGTTCGCATCGTTTTCATCTTCGATCTCCCCGGTCTATTTGACAAGGACAACGGTCGCAAACTCTTCCTCCTCGCCGGAGACATCCTCGGCGGTGATATGGACCAGGTAGCGGCCGTTCCGCGCCATCCGCCCCGAATCGGTCCGGCCGTCCCAGAGGAGGGGGCGCGAATCGCGGGAGTACCGCCGGCCGGGTTCGAGCAACTCGCGATCGAGCAGCGTGCGCACATGCTGGCCCGCCATGTTGTAGATCTCGATGGTCATCCACACGTCGGGATGCAGGCTGTGCAGGGTGAACTCGATGGAGAGCGGCCAGGCGCTCTCCGGGCTGAACGGGTTCGGTGTGAAGACCAGGTTCTCCAGCCCGAGGGGCAGGGCATCCACGAGCACGGTGAAGAGCCCGTCCACGCTTTCCTCCGTCCCGGCGAAGCTCACGGTCACGCCGAGCAGGTCCTCGTCCACGACGCCGCCCAGTTCCATCCAGGAGAGCTCATCGGTGTCCCAGCGGGCGATGCGCGGGTTCCGTGACGCGAACCCCGGCGGCAGGGGAAGGGAGAGGGAGTAGGTGATCCCCTCCTCCGCGAGGTCGCCGTTCAGCAGGATACGGTAGGCGCTGTCGGCGAGGGTTCGGGTATTGCCGACGCCGCGCTGGAAGGCGGACAGCTTGCGGATGCGCATCGACAGCTCCCCGACCTGCCCGGCCGGGGCGTTCGCGGCGAACACCCCCCGCACCTCCACCCCGCGGCCGTCCTCGGTGAAGAAGGTGTCGCCCGGGGCGGAGCTGATGGAGCGGTACACGGCCAGTCCGCCGCCGCTCTCGCCGTCCCCGGAGTTGAACTGCGCCGTTTTCCCCGTGAAGCTGTCGCGGGCGATCACCGCCACGGTGCCGAAGTGATCGGGCAGCGCGGTGAAGCGGGCCTGCTGGGTGAACTCCACCGACTCCAGTTCGCCGAGGTTGGTGTCGGCGATCGACCACTCCGGGGCGATGTGCATCACCACGCCGCCGGTGTCGAACGCGGTGGTCGAAAGGAGGATCGAGGAACCCGCCGCAACTTGGACATCGGGCGCCGAAATGGAGAGGGAGCCGAGCAGGCGCGCCCGCGACTCGAGGGGCAGGATGGCTTCCTGATGTGCGCCCTCCGACGGCTGGCTGACCAGCACCCGGACCGTGTCGATGCCCTCGTTTTCGTTGAGGTAGATGGTCTTCGCGGGCTCCCCCGGCACCGCTTCAACCAGGCCGGTGGAGGCGCTCCAGGTGTAGCTCCCGTTCTCGGCCAGAAGGTCCGCGATGTCGGTGCCCGCCTCGTCGTAGGTGTCCGCCTCCAGCAACAGCGGAACACCCGGCTGCACTTCATTGACAGGCGGTGAGATGACCACGCTGTTGAGAACCCCGGCCTCGAAGACCTGGATCTGCGACATCGCGCTCTCCCCGCCGATCACCAGCCCCTCCGTCGTCACCAGCTCGGGGTAGAAGGACACGGTGCCGCTGCCGGACTGGGGCGGGATGGAAGCCTGGTAGATGACATTCTCCATCGGGCGGGCGATCTTCACCGCCGTTCCGCCGCGGCGGAGCCTGCGTATGCCGGGCAGGGGAGTCAGTTCCCGCGGCCCGCGCATCGCCCCGCCGCCGCCCGGCGGGGGCACGGGGTTCATCGGCGTGCTCTGGAAACCGCTCTCGCCGATGTTGGTATAGTAGAGGACGGCATCCTCGATCTCGTACTCCGCCGGGATCTCCACGCTGACCGTGAAGCTGTCCTCCAGGCTGCCGGAGGGAGGCGGGGGAGCGAGAGGGAAGCCGATGGGCATCGTGATGTCGACGCGCTGGTCCTGCGCCAGGTCGAACGCCACCGGTTCCGGCGGCAGGTAGCCCTCCAGGGGCTCCGGGAAGACCCGGTATTCCCCGGCGGGCAGCTTCGCTTCCGTCTCCGCCCTGCCGTTGGCATTGGTGACCAGGAGGTACAGGCTGCCATCCTCCACCGAGGTCACGGAGACGAGATGATCCGTGACCGGCTGAGCCTCCTCATCGATGAGCGCAACGGCAACCTGGGCACCGGCGAAGACGAGGTCGATCGTCCTGTCGACGTTCGTCTCGAGGGTGAACACCGGGGACGCGGTTTCACCATAGGCCGGGTCACTGGCGGACAGGCGGTAGTTTCCGGGTGTCGTCGCCCCGGTGAAGGTGAACCCGCCGCCCGAAACGGTCGTCGCCGTCATCCGCTCCGTGCTGCCGAGCTTGCGGAGGTTCACCTCGACCCCTTCGACCCCGGCGCCGCGGTAGGTGAGGACCCCGGTGACATTCGCCGTTCCCCGGGCGGGTGTATGAACGAAGTTCAGGTCCGCGGCGCCAGCCGTGTCCGTGACGACCACCCGGTATTCGGGCGGACCCAGGTCCCCGCCCGCCGGATCCGTGGCGGTGAGCCGGTACTCGGACGCCGGAATCGCCGTGAACTGGTAGCGCCCGGCGCTGTCCGTATCCGTGTTCCACGAGCCTCCGTCGGCGAGGTCGATGAGTTGCAGGGCGATGCCTTCGCGCGCCTCGCCCTGGTCGTTGAGCACCCAGCCGCTCACCATCCCGGCGGTGGGATGGAACTCGAGAGGAGAGACCCGCAGAACCAGCCCGGCGGGGAGGAAGATCGACCCTTGTGACACATCGTCGTAACCGAACCGGCTCGCCTCGAGGGCATAGCTCCCGGCCGGGAGATCGAGGAAGGAAAACCCGCCGTCCCCCCCGGTGACCGCGGAATCCAGGGGCACGCCGCCTTGCTCCAACCGGACCTCAACCCCCGCGATCCCCTGCTCCGTGCCCGCGAGTACCGTCCGGCCGACGATCGCCGTTGTCTGCGAGGTAAGAGTGACATTGACCGTGTCCACCCTCACCGTTCCCAGCGACATGGGCGGCGGGGAGAAGTCCTCGTAGCCCTCCGCCGTGACCCTGAGGAAGTAGGAGCCCGGCGGTATGCCGCGCAAGCGATACCAGCCGTCTTCGCCGGTCCACGCGTAGGAGAAAACCCCTCCGCCCGACTGGGTGATGCCGAACCTCGCGCGGTTGACATTCCCGCCCGCTGATGTCACCCGGCCGACAAGCTCCGCCGTCCGGCGCAATGTGAAATTCAAGGTGGCGGCGGTACCCGCTTCCAGTTCCAGGTTTCTCACATAGCTGCTGGTTGCGCCGTCCGGGGAGAAGGCGATCACCGCGATGGGACCACTGGGCGCCAAGAGGGCGTAAGAGCCCTGCTGGTCCGTCTCCTCTTCCCTCAGGGTGCCGTCCCCGGTAAAAGCCTGCACCACGGCTCCCTCCACCGTCTGTCCATCCAGCCCGGTCACTCTGCCCAGTATGTACCCGGGCGCGGCGTTCAATTGGACATCCAGGGGGGTGTTGCTCGGTGTGAAACCGGCCGCCGTGCTCCGGGTGAACCCGGCTTTCTCGACTTCGTAGCCCCAGAGCCTGCCGGTGTCCAGCCCGGAGAACGCCGCGAGGCCGGCGGTGGTGGTGGTGGTCGTGTCCACCCGTTGACCATCCTGATCCACGAGGATCACGAGGGCCCCCGGCACCGGGATCCGGTCTTCCTCTTCCAGCCGGTACAGGCGCAGGTAGAGACCCGCCTCCAACGGGGTCAAGGCGACGCCGCGGTAGGCTTGATCCCGCCCGCTCGAGAGGTTGACGGTCAATTCGGCCGCACTATAGCCGGAAGCGCTGAACGAGAGCAGGTGAGACCCCCGGGAGAGGCTGTCGACCACGTACGCGCCGCCGGAGAGCTGCCGCACCGCACCGCTGTCCACCTGGAGGAAGAAGGTCTGGATCGAATCCGCCGTTTCGGCGTCGGTGACCGACCCGCTGATCCTGCCCTGCATGGCCTCCGCGACGAGGGCCAGGTCGCTGATGTCCTCGTTCTCCGTCACCACTTCAAGGGGCTGGGGCGCCCAGCCGGGCTCGGGAGGAGAGGCGTAAATCGCATACGTCGTGTACCCGGGCACGCGGACGGAGAAGAAGCCGTCGCCGAAGGTCCGGTTATGGGTGTTGAACCCTTCCGAGGAGACCTGGACCGTCCAGCCGGCGAGTGCGGCCCCGGTTTCATCCTCGGCGTAGCCGGAGAGAAAAACCGTCGCCCTGTCCGCCGTGAACTCCACGCCCGTGCGCTCCTCGCCGATCCCGAGGCCGGTGACCGTCAGCGAAGCAGGGGTGAACCGCGTGCCCTGGCGGGAAGGGGTGATCGTCCAATCGCCTTCGCGCAGGTTTTCGAGGATGAAGCTCCCGTCATTGCCGGAGAAGGTGATCGCCGACCCCCCGCCGTCGCGCACCGCGTGGAGGGAGACACCCGCCTCCCCCGCGTTCCCCGAGATGACCGCATCCCGCTGGAGGAGGGTGAGGAAGATTCCGCTGGTGTCGTTCTCCCCGGTGGTCAGGGCGATGTCCACCTCGTCGAACCCATCCTGGTTGTACAGGGATTGAATCCGATAGGCGGCGTTGCGGGAGAGGTTGGTGAACTCGAAGCTGCCGTCATCCCCGGAGACGAGGGTGATTTCGCTGCCGTCCGCGAGGCTGGCTGCGCGGAGGGGGACATTCGGCACCGGGGAGGACACCTGGTTGACCGTCCGCCCGGCGAGATGCAGGTTATTCGAGGAGAGGGTGAAGTCGACGCTCTCGCCCGTGGCCACATCGGTCCTCGTGGCCTGTTCATACCCGGGCAGGCTGGCGATCAGGGTATAGGTCGTGCCGGGATAGAGGCCGCCGAGGGAATATTCGCCGTTGCCCGCGGTAATCGCCTCCGCACCGTGTCCCTCGTCCGACCTCGCCCGGACGAGCGCACCCTGCAGCCCCGCGCCGCCGCTCGCGCTCACCAGGCCGCTGATCACACCGTTGTTCTCCACCAGGGCCAGGTTGACGGTGAGAGTTTCATGCTCCGCCACGGCCAGGCCGCTCACCGACTCGCCGGTGTAACCCGCCTTCAGGGCTTCGATCGTGTAGGTGCCGGAAGCGGCCGGCGCCAGGGTGTAGCCGCCGTCGCTCCCGGACAGGGCAGTGTACCTCACGCCGTTGTCAGCGGTGGCCCGGATGGTCACTCCCTCCATCGGAAGGAACCCGCTGGTCACCGACCCGGTGAACCCGCTGGTCAGCGGGACGAGAGTGATCACCACGTCATTCATTTCGGCTCCCTCGCCCACGAAGCCGAGATCGAGGGTGTCCGGTTCATACCCGTCAGCCGTGGTGATCAGGGTGAAGTCGAACCCCCCCAGGCCACCCATTTCAAAATCAAAATACCCGGACTCGCCGGTCCTCAGGTCTTGCCTGATTTCATCTCCGAATGTGTCGATATGGCGGAGCGAAAGATCGGCCCCCTCGACGCCCCTCTCACCGTCCGTCACCTGGCCGGAGATGCTGCCGCCCTCGGCAGGCAGGTCGAAATTCACGTTCCGGCGGTGCTCCCCCGGCACCAGGGTGATGAAATCATACTGATCCGCGTACCCGCTGTTTCGGGCGATCACCGAGTAGGACCCCGCGGGCAGGCTCAACTCGTAGGTGTTGGTCTCGTAGGTCTGGGTGACGAACGTCCCCTCGCTGCCCTCGGCGATGATCATGGAACCTGGCAGGGGTTCGTTCCAGTAACCCGCCCATGGAATGCTCCCCGTCACCTCTCCGCTGAACGAAGCCGGTCCGGCCACGAGGGTTACCGTGAGTTCCTCCTCATCGCCCACCGCCACGGAGACATCCTCGACCTGCGAGGGGGTATACCCCACCTTCGAAAACTGGACGAGGAGCATTTCGTCCGCCTCGACATCGAGGCGGAAGCGGCCCTGCACGCCGGTCACCGTGGTCAGGGGTTCCCCGCTTCCATCCACCCGGGAGACCCGGACGGAGACCCCGTTGAGCGGCCCCGTGCCGCCGTTCACCACGCCGGTCAGGGCGCCGCTGTGCGGCGTGAGGGAGAAATTGACCCCGCTGATCTCCGCGCCCGGCTGGAGGGTCAAGTCGACCGTGTCCGGTGGAAGGGTCAGGAAGAGGGACTTCCATGCCGTGATCCGCCACTCCCCGGCCGGCAGTCCGAGCTGGTAGGCACCGCCCTGCCCGGTTATCACGGTCAGCGCCTCACCGCTCCCGGCCGGAAGCGGCTCGGCCGTCACCTCGACCTCCTCGACCCCGTCGCCCCCCTGGGCCACGATCCCGCTGACCGTCGCCGCGTTGGGGGCCAGTTCGAGGACAACCCCGGTCAAGGTATCCCTGCGGGTGACCTGGAAGGGACCGTAACTCGCCGTGCTGTAGCCGTCCTTCGAGGCGACCAGGGTGTGGGTTCCCCGGGTCAGGGTGAGCTGGAAGGCCCCGGAGGCGTCGCTGACAGCCTCCACGTCGCCCGTCGTGACGGTCACATCGCTGAGGGGAGAGCCGTCCGGTGTCCGCGTGGTGCCGAACAGGGCGGACGTGTTCGCGATGAGGTCCAGCCGGATGCCGGAGATCGCTTCACCGGGCAGCATCGAGACGTCGATGGGGCTCGAGTCGTAGCCCGCCAGCACGGCCTCGAGCTGATAGGACCCGGGCGCCACGCCGAACGAGAAGACACCGCCCGCGCCGACATCCCCCACGGTCGGGTCCCCGGCGGAGGGGAGAGCCCGCACGATAAGCCCGTCCTCGTGGCGGGGGGAGCCGTCGATGTACACCAATCCCGAGAGAATCGAGGCCTGGGGGAGCAGGGTGAGGAGCACCGACCCGCCGCTCCCCGCGATGATCACCTGCTGCGGGCCGCTGTCGAGGTAGAAGCCGGCCTTGAAGGCGCTCACCGTCCAGGTGCCGTTGCCGACGAGGAAGGAGAAGACGCCGTTCTGGTCGGTGAACCCGGACATCACGACGTCGCCGAACTCTGCGCGGACCTCGGCGTTGTGGATCGGTTCGCCCTCCCCGTTGCGGACGCTCCCCGAGAGGGTCTGGCTGAAGGACTGCATCAGCAGCGGGCCGCCGGCGTCGTCGATGTCAACGGTTTCGCCGGCGCCGAGGCTCACCGTGCGGTCCATCGAGTTCTCGTAGCCGTTCCGCTCGGCGTGCAGGGTCCAGAACCCCGGGTCTAGGATCAGCTCGAAGCGGCCGGACACCCCCGTCACCGCCTGCTCGACCGTGCCGTCCTGTCTCTCCGCGAAAACCAGGGCCGAGGCGACCGGGGACCCCCCCGTATCCTCCACACTCCCGATGATGGAAGAGAGGATCGGCGAGAGGGAGAGCTGGACGGTCTGCGCGCTGCCGCTGGTGACGGCAACCGGGTCGGACACGGCCTCCGTGTAGCCGTCCTTGCTCGCGTGCAGGATGTAAGTGCCCAGCGGGATATCGCGCTGGACATATCCCGCGTCATCCGTACCGATGGGCAGCAGCCCCGGGCCGTCGAGTACTTCAAAGTCGATGGTGCAGAACTGCAGGATGTTCCCCGCATCGTCGAAGGTGTTGATCGTCAGGGTTCCGGACTCGAGGGAGTAATAGAAGGAGCTGCTGTCCGAGATCGCGCCGAAGCCCTGGCCGTCCGCGGCGATCACCTTCCAACTGTAACGTCCGTTCTGCAGCAGCGCCGATGCCGGCATCGCGGCGGCGTTGTCCGTGGTCTGCACCTGCCAGACCGGCACCACCCCCTCGCTGCCCCCGGCGGTCTCCTCGATGTGACCCACGTAGACGAGGTAGCTCGACGCCCCCTGCACCAGGGACCAGTGAAGCTGGATATCAATGCCCGAGAGAACGCTCCCGGTGGGTGGATCGATCAACTCCGGCGCGGGGAAGGGCGAACTCACCTCCACCTCGAACCCGGCGACCTGGCCGACCACCGTCGAGGTGAACGCAGGGCTATTCCCGTAATTGTTGAGCACCACCCAGTTGTAGCGCGGGCGGGAGTCCGGATCCGTGCCGCCGACGAGGGGCGGGGTGAGCAGGTTGGTGAACGAACCGGAGGGGTCGCTGACCCCGTACTGGATCGAGGTCGAGGGGGTGATGACCTGCCAGACGATGTTCGCCCCCTCGACACGCGTTCCCTGCGCGTCCTGCGTGATCTGGAAGGGCTGGTCGGAGATGAGGAGATGGTAGTAGGGCACGCCGGTCACCGGCTCCCAGGAGAAGATGGGGGTTACCGTGCCGATCCCCATGCCGCCGGAGGAGGTGATCGGCCCGGTCACCGTGGGGGCGACCGCGGCGGCGCGGATGATGGTGAAAAACATGCTGCGGTCATTGCCCGCGACGATCACGCAGGTCAGGCGTCCCACGGGAAGCTGGTCGCCGCGGACGTGGAGAATCCCCGGAGCGGAATCCAGCGGGTTTGCCAGCGGGGTGTAGAGGGAGAGATCCTCACCGGGCGTCCCGACGGCGTAATACAGCACCCCCGTCACCGCGGGAGTCCAGGTCAGCTCGATGACATCGGAGGCTTCGGTGATGTTCAGCGGTACCGAGGTCAGGTTCAGGTCCGCCTCGGTGTTCGCCGTCGACCGCAGCAGCCCCTGGTTGATGACACCGGCGCCCGCCGTTCCCGCGAAGAATGCGAGGAGCAGGAGACACGCGAAGATGCGACCCGCCGAGGAAAAACGTCCTCTCCCTGAAACAGCAGGACTAAAACTCATAGGTCAACCCCAGTCGAAGAACATCTTCCGGCAAGCCATCCACAAGCAATTCATAGGAAAGGGTATCCACCAGCCGGCCCCGGAACCCCATATCGAGGCGCGGCACCAGGATCTGCTTCCCATCCGCGATCACATGACCGCTGCCGTCCTTGTGCCCCTGGTTGATGTCGCGCAGGGAGATGACACCGACCCCGAGGAAAAACCAGCCCGGACTGATGCCGAGGTACGCCTGGTACACCGGCCGCACTCCCTTGCCGTACAGGTTGAAGGCGTAGGCTTCGTCGAAAACCCGTTTCTCGCCGATCTCCATTTCGTATTCGAGGCTTCCGAGGTAGAGGGTCAGGTCCAGTTTCGGCCGGATCCCCATCCCGCGGGCCACGCCGACCGAGATCGACGAGGGAACCTTCAGGGCCACCGTCTCGGGCGTGAGATAGCGGTTCGGATAGGTGCGCGTGAGTTCGGAGACCTCCTCGATGCGGTTGACATCGAAGTTGTCCTCCCCCTCCTCCGCCTGGAGGATCAGTGCGGGGAACTCGTCCACCACCATCCTGAGATCCCCCGCAAGGGTGGCGTTCGTGGAGAGCTTCAGCTCCGCGCCGAAGCGCCAGCCGTTCTCCTCGTAGGGAACGTACTGGGTGCCGAGGCGGAGGGTGTAGAACGAGCCGCTGTACCCGCCCGTCATTTCGCCGTTCAACTTGTTGTACCACGGGTCGGAATCATCGTTGAAGGCGTACTGCTGTCCCTGGCTGACCATCACGCCGTCCACCCGGTAGCCGCTCCGGGATTCGAAATGGACGTAGGTGCGGGCCAAAGACACCCCCGCGGACCAGGCGTCCCCGACGTCCCTCGCCGCGGCGAGCACCCAGGTGTCCGCGCTGATGGCGATGGTGCTGTTCGACTTGCTCTGGATCGCGAAGGCGACGGCGTCGGAAGGGTCCTCCTCGATGGTGTCGATGCGTTCGTGCAACCCGCTGAAGAGGAAATTCACCCGGTAGTAGAACGGCCGGTGGAACCCGACGCCGAACTGCCAGGAACCCTGGGGAAAGGTCAGGGTGAGGGCATCGAGGGATGTCGCCTGCTGGGTGAGCGTGCCGCCGAATTGCGGATACTCGAACGGGCCGGTGCGCAGGAAGTTCCGCGTGGCGTTGTCCATCTTGCGGTTGATCGTACTCTGCACATCGATCGGCAGGCTGCTGAACTTGATCCCGACTGAGGGATGGAGTGTGAAGCCGGCGCGGGGCCGGTCATACAGGTAGCGAAGGCCGGCGGGGTTGCGGAACACCGCGAAGGGGTCATCGATCGCCGGCGCCGTCCCTCCGCCGACCACCGCCGCCGTCCCCGGCCCGGTGAGAAGGCGGCTGCTGATCGAAACATCCAACTCCATGTTGCCGCCCTGGAAGTACCGCAGGGCGCTGTCCTGGGCGGAAGCCCGCTGCGGCGCCGCCGAAAGTACCAACATCACACAGCTCAGGAACCACGTTATCATTCGATGTCGTTCCATCCGGATGCCCCTCCGCAACATGTCCCCTACGACTCGTCCGCTAATACTACTCCCGGGAAGAATTGGGCACAAGAAGCACCGGGCCAATTTTCGATTTTTTCGGATATCCTCTTCTTCTCACTCATCCCCGGCCGTCGCATGATACATCAAGGTCAATCTGGCGCCCTATCCTCAAGCTGGGTATATTTGATCGTCCTGAAAACCCTCAGCGGAAAGTCATGGAACTCCTGCTCGAGAACCTCCGCACGCAAATCACCCAGGCGATGGAGAACACCGCCCGTTCACTCATGATGGCGGCGAGCGCCTCCCGCCGGGAAACCTGGCGCCTGGTCAACGAATATCGCAACGCCGCCGCACGCTGGCGAGCCGACAGGGAGACGGTCCTGCAACTCCTCGGCGAGGGAAGCCTTTCGATGGACCGCCTGCAGGAGATCCTGTCCCTCCTCCCGCCGGGCGATGTCTCGCTCCGCTACCATCTCGAGCGACTGACCGCAAGTTACGATGAACTCTGCCTCGCTTCCGGGGAAGCGGTCGCCGACCTCTTCTCGCAGGGGGAGGCGGCGTGCGACCGGGGCGATCACGACATCGGAATCAATGTACTGCACGCGGTCATCGAACGGGACCCCCGGTTTTTCCCGGCGCGGATCGTCCTCGGTTGGACCTACCTCGTGAGCCGGAAGGACACGGAAAACGCACTGAAACACTTCGAACGGGCGTATGCGAACATCCCGCTGCGCGATTCCACCCACTTCCAGGGACTCGCCCTCGTCCTTATCGCTCACACACAGGAGGCCGCCGGGAACTACTCGAGCGCGATCACCACGTTGAAGAGACTGAAAAACCTGGGTTTGGACTCCACGGACATCTACTACCGTCTCTCGCGGGACTGCTTCACGGCAGACCAGTTCGCCCAAGCCGTCACCTACCTCGAAACCGCCCTGGAGGACCGCTCGGATTATCTCGCCTGCGCGATCGTCGACCAGGGTTTCCTCGCGGGCAGGAAAACCCTCACCGGTCTTCTCGACGAAAAAACCGAACTCTGGGGGGAACGTGCCACCGAGGCGATGCGCCGGTTGAAACTGGTTTCCGACATGGCCCGGCTCTACCAACCCGAGGTCGCCGATCCGGAACTCGAAGTGTACATAGACCGCGTCGCGAAGCTGGAAGAACGTGTCAGCAAGCAGGGTTGCTACAGCGTTTATCGTCACGCCCTGCTGAGCGAGATCCCCGATCTCGTTCACTCGTTCCCCGACCACCTCGCCCGGACGCTTAACGGGATCATCGCGCAAAGGAAGAAAGAAGCGGACGCCTACAACCGCGGGCTCGAGAAGGAGATCACCCGGCGGCGGTTTGTCGTCCTTCGAATCGCCGTGCCCGCGTGGCTCCTTTTCTCCCTCCTCATCGGCGGTGTGCTCGCCGGTTCGGACAACGCCTGGATGGGCTCCACGATGGTGACAATCGCCGTGATGCTTCTCGGTCTCATCCCGTTCAGCCTGTTCAACCGCCGCCTCGAGCACACCCTCGCCCTGGAGCGCCGCGGCGTGGAAAACCGGGAAAACCTGCAACAGGATCTCACCGAGCTGGAAGCACTGCGCGGCGACCTCATGTCGCGCCTGATCCAGAGGTGACGCGAGCTGCTTCAAGTCCTGCCGTCTCGCACGCGGGGTCAGGAGCGGGACAGATGGCCCAGGGGGGGCCGCCGCGGCGTACAGGCGGGTGACCCGGGGCACCCTGCCCGGCGGTTGACGTAGGGGCACGGCGCGCCGTGCCCCTGCAGGCTCGCAGTGAGCAATAAATACTGAAAGGTGCTGGGCGAATCGCTCCCTGGCTACCCAAATACGTACCGAAACCGGCAAGCCCCACCGCCGTGTCGCTCTGACCCGTCCCGACACTTCGGGACGAGGGAAGAGTCTCGAAACGGCACGCTTCCGTGTGATGCGAAACGCTTCGTTTCGAGATTCTTCACTGGTGTTCAGAATGACCGTTCAGTGTTGTGCTGCACGCGCCAGGAAACCCGGGGCACCCGCCTTCGTAATGCTACGGCGAGGCAAGAGCCCCGGGCCGCCCTGCCGTAATACACCTGCTACGAGGAGGTGTTTCGCCGGGCACGAGAGTCGAGCAGCGAACGCACTTCCGCGACGAGGGCCTCGGGAAGGAACGGCTTGGCGAGGAATCCCTGAACACCATACAGCCCGGGCGTTTCCACCTGCGCCGATGTCAACAGCCCGCTCAGCAGCAGGATTGGAGTCCCGGGTGCGAACTCGCGAACCCGCCGGACGAAGGAGACGCCGTCCGTCCCCGGCAGGTCCCAGTCCATCACGATGAGGTCCGCCGGGTTCCCCGCGCGTTTCAGCAGGCTCAGCGTCTCATTCGCATCGCCCGCCTGGAGGACCTTGTAGCCGTACATCTCCAGCACGCTGCCGCCGATTTCGCGCACCGGCTCCTCGGCATCGACCAGGAGAATCGTCTCCCTTCCGCGGAGATGGGGCGCCTGCGCGCCGCCATGTCCCGGCGCGCCTTCTTTCTCCGGATGCGGTTCCGCCGCCGGGGACTCCACCCCGGGGGGAAACGCCGCTCCTCTCTCCACCCCGGAAGCGTTCACGAAGGACTGCGCGAGTTCACAACCGGGCAGCAATACACGGAACGTGGTTCCGCGTCCGGGGCTCGAGTCCACTTCGATCCAGCCGTGATGCTGGTGCACGATGCCGTGAACATTCGCGAGGCCAAGCCCGGTTCCCTTGGACTCGCTTTTCGTGGTGTAGAACGGCTCGAAGATTCGTGAGATCACGGTGGGGTCCATGCCCACTCCCGTGTCCTTCACCTCGAGCACGAGGTAATCCCCGGGGCCGGTCACGGCGTCGTGCGGCAGGGCCGCCGCGGTGTGATAGCGCCGGCGCTTGAGGCGGATGGTGATCCTGCCCCCGCGCGGCATCGCCTCCTTCGCATTGACGCAGAGGTTCATCAGCACCTGCTGGAGGCGCGAGGCGTCCGCCCAGGCGTCGGGGACATTCGTGGCGAGTTCCGTCTCGAACCGGACATCACGCCAGCCGGCGTGCTTCAGGAGATCCACCGTCTCCTCCACCATCACATCGAGGGAAACCCTGCGGGGGGTGTAGGGCCGCTTGCGGCTGAAGGTGAGAAGCTGGGAGGTCATCCCGGCACCCCTCTTCGCCGCCCTGAGGATTCCCTGTGCGTACCGCGAAAGCGCTGAATCCTTCTCGAGATGCTCCGCGAGGATCGAGGCGTTGCCGGAGATGATCGTCAACAGGTTGTTGAAATCATGGGCGATGCCGCCGGCCAGCTTGCCGAGCGCTTCCATCCTCTGCTGATGCTGAAGCTGCTCCTCGAGGGTTCGCAGGCGGCGGAGGTCCTGGAGGAACACGGCGATCCCCTGGGAGGCCTCCCCCATGCCGACACGATAGGCCGTGAGCAGCACCGGGACCATCCCCTCCGAGGTCGGCAGTTCGGTTTCGACCGAGAACGCCCCTTCTCCCGCCGCCACCTCGAGAAACAGGTCGGAGACATAGGGGAACAGTTCGCTGTACGGATGGCCGACGGCGCGCGCGGGGGGCACACCGGTCAACTCCTCCGCGCCGCGGTTCCAGACGGTGACCTTCCCCTCCGGGTTCAGCAGGAGAATGGGTGCGCTGCTCTCGGTGATCACGCTCGCGAGGAAGCGGATCTGGGAGAGCGCCCGCCGCTCGGCGGTGATGTCGCGCCCGATCCCCTGCAGATGGATCACCTTTCCCGCTCGAATGATGGGAATCAGGGTGGCGGCGATCGTGCGGATGTTTTCCCCGCGGCCGACTACGCGGACCTCGAAGTCGACGGGTTCACGGCGGCGGATTGCGCGCACGGCCAGCTTGAGCGCCCGCCTGCGGTCTTCGGGGTGGATGAACCGCAGGAGCGGCAAAGACTCCTCGGGCGCCTTCTCCCGGTCGACCATCCGCCACCCGGCCTCGTTGGCGAACAGCACCTCGCCCCGGAGACCGAAACGAACGATGGCCTCGCCGGCGTGCTCCACGATGAGACGGTAGCTCTGTTCCGAAACAGCAACGCGGCGCTGCGACTGTTCGTGGCCCCGGACCCGCCCGTAAAAGAAGAACATCACCGGGATCATGATCTCGAAGGTCATCCCCAGAGTCTGGAACAGGGTCGAGGGGTCCCGCCGGGCGAGAAGATCGAGCGCTGTCACCATCGCGCCGAAAGACAACCCGATCGCAAGAGTCCAGAGGGACGACCCCAGGGGCGGCCGTCTGATGTTCGCCAGGATGTAGACGGTCCCCGCAAGAAAAACCGTGAGCGCAAGGAGTTCCGGAACCAGGTTCACCCCGCCCCTCCCCCGGTTTCCCTCTTGTGGTCACGAACCCCCTGGAGGACGAGGGGCAGGCAGGCGACGGCACCCACCGCCAGCAGCACGCTATGAAACAGACCGGGCGGGCGCTGGGACAGCAGGGAAAGGAACCGGACGAACCAGGCGAGAATGAACAAGGACGTGGGAACGACGAAAGCCAGGTACCGCCGTGTGGAGGTCATCAGGTTCCGGTAACGGAGCAGGAAATACCCTGCGACGAGGACATAGAACCCGATAAGAACAACCACGAAGATGTTATCCATATCCACTGCGATTTCTCCCCGGCAAACTCAACGCGTCACCTGTCGGCGCCGGATTCGAAAACCGCCTCCGCGATCGGATCGATCCCCTTCGCCGGCGCACCGATCCAACCCCTTCCCACGGGGTCGCGGCGCCCTATTCCCGCACCGCCCGCCCCTCCACCCGGGCGGAGATGACCCCCTCCCGCCTGGCGGCGGCCAGCAGAACATCCCGGTCCACCTGGTAAAGCGGCTCCACGGGATGGGTCTCCGGCGCGAACCCGAAGAAACGGTCCATGTGATCGGTGACGTAGTTCACGGTGACGATGGAGTAGCTCCGTTCCGGCTCAACGGGCTCTCCGTCCACCACGAGGGAGACAAGCTCCCCGTCACGGGCGTGATACTTCATCCCGCTCAGCTGCAACGTGCTCCCCGGGTGCGCAGCCTGGTGCAGGGCGAACTCCTTCAGCTCCCGTCCTGTGACCCGGAAACGCACCATCTGGTTACCGAACGGGCTGACCTCGAAGATCTCCCGCGCGGTCAGCGGCCCGGAGGACAGGTTCTTTCGCAGCCCTCCCGAGTTGATGCAGGCGATGTCCGCCCCGGTCTCCTCGCGGAAAGCGTCGGTCACCCAGTTCCCGAGGCTGCTCTCCCCGTCGTACCGGCGGGTCAGGTCCACCGCCACCCGTCCGACGACGATATCCAGCTCCCGGGCCACACGCCGCTCCTGGCGCCCGACGACTACGGCCACGGTCGAATCCTCGCCGAACCGGTCCGGCAGCACCCGCTCGAGGTGCGCCTGCAGGGAGAAGAGGCGGTTTCTCGCCGTGTCCACCTCCAACTCCGCGACTCCGAGGAAGGCGCCCTTGGCCCCCGCCTGCAGGATCGGCACGCCGTTGACCCACTTGGGCTTGAAGAGAGCAGTATGGCTGTGACCGCCGATGATCAGCTCCAGCCGCGGGCCGATCTCCTCGGCGAGAACGCTGTCCGCATCCACTCCAAGGTGGCTGAGGCAGACCTGGATGTCGCTGATCGGCTCCAGGCGGTCGAGGCTCCTGCGCACCGCCTCCTCCGGCGGGAGCACACGAAGCCCCTCGGTGGCCTGCCGGGTGGTCACCTCCTTCAGCCGGGCGGTGACCACGCCGACGACGCCGATGCGCACCCCGCCCGCCTCGAGCACCGTGTCGGCCGGGAAGATAAGGCCGCCGTCCTCCTCGCGGACGACGTTCGCGAGCAGGCGGGGAAAGGTCGCATTCGACATGCCGTCGAGCAGCGCTTCGACCCCGTAGTCGAACTCGTGATTCCCGATGGCGAACGCGTCCGGCCGCAGCAGGTCGAGCAGCTCCACCTGGCTGCGCCCCTCGGTGAAGGAGGAGATCGGCGTCCCCTGGTAGTCATCCCCGGCGTTCAACTCGAGGGTCGGCGCGAGGGCTCCGCGGTAATGTTCCAGGTAGGCCGCCATCGCCGCCGCCCCGCCGACCAGGACCGTGTCCCCCTCGTCGTTGACCCATTCGCGCGGAGTGTTCTGCGCGTGGAAGTCGTTCCAGTGCAGCACGGTGAGGCGGACCGGCCGCGGGCGCGAGCACCCCGCCGCCGCAAGCGCGATGAACAGCAGCGCCGCGGTGAGGCGGTGCACGCTGAACCCGCGGAAAGCGAAACGTTTCATCTTCTCTCCCTTTCGCCCCACACGGCGACCACTGCCGCAAGGCCGTTGACACGGGGAGTGGAAACCGTATCGATGACCCGGCGCGATGACCGGCGAGGAGCATCCGGCACATGCGACTCCGGCTCCAAAGCTAAACCCTGCGGCCCCATGCGGCAAAGCGGCACGCTCGCCCGCAAAATGACCGGAGCCTCCCGGCTCCCCGCTCCCCTCGCCCAAGCCCCGCCGAATTTTGCATCTTCCGGTCGGACCATAAAGGATGACTCGTGGGAGCGGGGCAAGAAGAACATACCGAGGCGATGCCGGTGGACGGGGGAAGCCTGCTCCGCGCCGAAGGGGTGTCCCTGGTCGTCGATGGAGCGGCGGGACCGCGCCCGCTCGCCGAGGACCTCTCCTTCGATCTCACCCCCGGGACTATCCTCCCCTTGACCGGCCCCTCCGGGGCGGGCAAGTCCACCCTCCTGCGGGCGCTGGTCCGCCTGTACCCGCTGGCCGGCGGCCGGGTGCTCCTCGAGGGCGCGCCCATCGAGTCGCTGCCCCCGCCGAACCTGCGGGCCCGGATGGTGTACCTCCCGCAGTCCCCGTTCTTCGCCTCCGGCAGCGTACGTGACAACCTGTTGATTCCCTTTCGGTTCAAGGCGGTGCGACGCCCGCCTCCGGAGCGTGAAACCCTCGCCCGGGGGCTGGAAGAGCTCGGGCTGCGCGGCGATATGCTCGACGAGGAGGTGAGTCACCTTTCCGGCGGCGAGGCGCAGCGGATCGCGCTTCTCCGGTCACTGCTGATCGAGCCGGGGGTGCTGCTGCTGGACGAGCCCACGGCGAACCTCGACGAGGCGAGCGCCGAAGCCATTCTCGGGAAGATCGAGCAGTGGGTCGCGGAGAAGGACCGCGCCGTTCTCATCGCGGCCCACGACAGGCGGGTGGTCGAACGGCTCGGCGGCGAGCCGCTGCGACTCGTTCCGCCCGGCGAGACGATGCAGCCTGACGATGCCTCGAACGGCGAGGCGGCGGCTTCCGGCCATTCCGGGGAAGGGAGGCGAAGGTGAAGCAGTACATCGAACTCAGCCCTCTCGACGTCGCGCTCGCCGCGGGGCTCGTTTTCGCGGCGGGGCTGGTGTCCGCGCTGTTTCGTCTCGGCCTGTCAAAGCGGCTCGCCGTCGGAGCCCTGCGCACCGCCCTGCAACTGGGGATCGCCGGAGCCGCCCTCGAGCTGGTCTTCGGGATGAAGCATGTCATCCTCGTCCTCCTGCTCGCCGCGGGGATGATCTTCCTCGCCGGGCGGGAGGCGATCCGGCGTCAGGCGGTCCGCCTGAGCGGGGTGCCCGGCGACACCCTCCTCGCGATGGCGGTGTCCTCATTCGTCGTCGCGGTGATCGTCACCGGGGTGGTCGTGGGGGCGAAACCATGGTGGGCGCCGCAGTTCTTCATTCCCCTGCTGGGCATGATCCTCGGAAACAGCCTGAACGGGATTTCGCTGGCCCTGGACCGCTTCCTCACGAGCTGCGCCACGCGACGGCGGGAGATCGAGGCGCGGCTGGCCCTGGGAGCGACGGCGGCCGAGGCGAGCCGGCCCTTCCTGCGGGACGCCGTCCGCACCGGCATGACACCGATCATCAACGCGATGGCGATCGTCGGGCTGGTCAGCCTGCCCGGGATGATGACCGGGCAGCTCCTCGCCGGGGCCGACCCCCGCGACGCCGTCCTCTACCAGATCGTGGTGATGTACATGCTGGTCGCCGCGGTCGCCATCGGCAGCGTCCTCGCCGTTCTCCTCGCCCGGCGGCGGGTGTTCACCCGGGACATGGCCCTCCGGCAGGACCTGGAGGCGCCGAGGGAATTGTAGCATCTCCCGCGGGCGGAGCGGGCATCACGATCTCACTCCTCCGCGGTCGCACCTCCCGCCGCCTCGCCCTCGTCCGGCCGGGGAGCCGCCTCGACCACTCGCTTCAGGGTGGCGAAATCGGCCTCGAGTTTCTTCTGGGCTTCCCTGGTGACCGGCCCGGCGAACAGCCTCGGACGAACCCCCTTGTACCACGATGCCAGCATGTGCTCCACACGTGTCACCCCGTTGCTTTCACTCAGGGAGTAACGCACACGCTTGGTGAACCCCTGACTCCGCATCATGGTCTCCAGCGATTCCGGCGGGTTCCAACCGGTGATCTCCATCGGCATTTCCTGCCGCATTCCCTGGACCACCATCACTTCAATGGAGCGGCTTCCCACCCCGACCATGTCCCCGGTCAAGGGGATCGAGTCCACGTAACCGTCGATCCACTGCCGGAGTTTCGCCGGTTCGGTGATGTAGGCGAACACCTGGTCGATCGGAGCGTTGATCTCGACGGTGACGGTGTTGATCTTCACCCTGCCGCCGCGGATGTACACGGCGGCGACAGCGAGGGCGGCGAGGGCCAGGAGGATGAAAAGCCACAAGAGCACCCTTACGCCCTTGCGGCGTTTCACGGGCTCCTTTTTCTCCCCGGCGGCCGGTGGAGCTACTTCTTCCCCGCCACCCGCCTCCGTCTCTCCCGGCCTCTCCTCCGCCGCTCTGCGCGGCCTCTCCTCCGCAGCCTTCTCAATCGGCTTTTCCGCCTCGGGTTTCACCTCCGGCTTCTCTTCCGGCTTCTCCTCAGGCTTCTCCCCCGGTTTCTCTTCCAGTTTCTCCTCCGGAACCTTCTCCCGGGGCGTCTCCCCGGCGGTCTCCTCCGTCCCTGTCGCCGGCGGCGACTCTTCCTCCCCGGCCTCCTCCGGCTTCGCCCCGGTTCCCGTCTCTTCCGGCTCCTCCCCGGCCCCCGGCCTGTCCGCTTTTTCCTCCTCCATGCTCACCCTCCTCCTTTCCCCTTTTTCCTCATCTCCTGCAACTCGGCAAGAATCTTGCGCAACAGCTCGCGTTCCGTCTCTCCAGTGATCTCCTCCCCGGCTCCCGCAGCGCTCTCTCCACTCGAGGCGGACACCCGCTTCACCCGTGTCATGATTTCGTCACGCAGCGTGTCCAGTTCCTCCGCGGTAACCCCGGCGAAGACGATTTCCGCCTCGCCGCCGGACTGGCCGCCGTACCCCGCCGTCTGCACCTGCAGCTTGCCGACCCCGAAGAGGCGCTGCAACGGTCCCTGGGTGATGTCCACATTCGTGATCTTGGAATAGGGCACGGTCGCACGCTTGCGCCAGAGAACCCCCTTTTCCATCCGCAGGACATCGGGTTCGATGCCGTAGCGCAGGCGGTGGAAGTAGAGGGGGATCCAGATGAGGGAAAGGATCATCACGAGAAGCAGGACCGCGAACATGACGAAAAACAGCACACGGACCTCCGGGTCCTGCAGCAGCAGCGCAAGCAGCAGGAGCGGCAGCCCGCAGAGCACCAGCAACATCAGCCATTCGAAGTACCAGACGACCAGTTGCGCCTTCGCAGGTTGGATGATCGTGGCGCCTTCGCCACTCCTTGAGTTCCCGCCCATTCTCCCCCCCCCTTTTTTTTCGGAAACAATCCGATGAGATGCTGTTCTTGTGCAGATAATAGCGTCCTGAAAGGGTGAAATCGAGAGAACCGGGAAAATACCTGCATTTCCCCGCGCGTCCAGTGGACCGGTTCACTTGAATCGGTTCACGAGTGGACAGGTTCACGAGTCCACCAATCCGGTAGAGTACAAAGCCCGGCCCTCGCGGGCCGGGCGGACAGGATCGGACAGGTGGCCCGGACTTCAGTCCCGGGCCACCCTCCGGAACCGGACATATGTCGTGAAATTCACCTATCTGCGGTAATATCCGGAGGATACAAGCGGTTCAGACGGTTCTCAATGCACGACCTGAACGCTTTTTCGACCGGCGGAGCTCGATTTCGAGTTCCAGCCCGAGGGCGCGAGCCAGCCGCAACAAGGTCTCTATACGTAAATTGTCATGGCTGCCGGATTCGATCCGCGCCACCATGGATTGTGAAGTGAAGGCGCGGCGAGCCACCTCGGCCTGGGTCAGACCCTGGTCTTCGCGAATCTTACGTATCCGATCCCCCAGGTTCAGACGCTTTTTCTCCTCGGCGACCATCGCCGCGAACGCCGGATCGTCACGCTCGATCCCCTCGATCCAGGTCATCACGTCGGTCGGTTCGCCCGCCCGTTGCGGTGGGATTTTCGTTGTATTTCGTCTGCTTGCCATCTCAGGTTCCTTTCCCACTCCTTTTTTCATAGGCCCGCTTGCGCGCCAATGCGAGTTGAATTTCCTTCACCGGCACTTTCGATGCCTGTTTCGTGAACCCATGCGAGAGGAGGATTGCCTCGTGATCATGGAAAAAGTACAAGATCCGGTAGTTCACGTTCGCCGTTTTCCACCGCAGTTCATAAATGCCGTCCTTTAGATACTCCGCATGGGGGCGATGTAGTTCGAATCCCTGCTCGTGCAATAGCTTCAAGCGGGCAACCCCCGCGGCACGAGCCTTGGCAGGAAGCGATAGGAGCCACTCCTTGCATGGCTCCGTACGAGTATTAAAATCCAGATAGAACCGAACTGGTATTGGCGGCATCAAGCCCCCCCGTTCATATGCCATTATACCGTATATGGTATATCCATGTCAAGCGCCATAGTCCAAGGGGGCGCATTGATAAAGCCCGGCCCTCGCGGGCCGGGCGGACAGGATCGATTCGGTTTTCTGCGGGTTGAGGAGTTGAGGAAGGGAGCTTCAGGCCTTCTCGCCGAGGAGTTCGCGGATCGCCTCGATGCCGACATCGAGCGCCTGCATGTTGTAGTACTCGGTGCCCTTCGGGGCGCGGCGCTTCAACGCCTCGCGCACGGACTCCTCGCTGACGACATCGGTGAGCGCCACCATGGTCCCGAGCGCCACCGCCGAGGTGTAGACCAGCCGGCCCAGCTTCTCCTGGGTAAGCTGGATGATCGGCACCTCGTACACCTGGTAGCGCTCGCGGTGCTCCTCGGGGACCTCTACGAGGTTCGGGTCCACACAGACCACCGCCCCGTCACGGATATCGACCCCGAAACGTTGGTAGGAAGTGGTCGCCAGCGACAGGAAGAAGTCGATCGCGCTGGTCCGCGGAAAGAGGATCCGCTCGCTGTCGATGATCACATCCACCTTGGTCGGCCCGCCGCGCACCTGCGCGGTGTAGGTCGGCGATCCCGCCGCGTGCAGCCCCTCGAGGTGCGCGGCATCGGCGAGGATCGTGCCGGCGAGGATGATCCCCTGCCCTCCGACCGCGGAGAAGCGTGCTTCGAAATGCATTTTTTACCCCCGCCCGGCACCGCCGGCTAACGCCCGTCCGCCAGCGATGCAATCAGGTTCTCGTACTTTTCCGTGTATTCCGGCTTGCCTTCATCCTTGTGGAGAATGCCGGTGGGGAAGAACTTCGCCTTGTCTTCCTCGGCGAGTTCGTTGTACTTCTTCAACGGTTTGGCGCGGTCCGAAATCCAGTTGATCATGTTCATCGGGTCGGCCATCTTGTTCCGCCGCCCGAACTGCGTGTGGCAGTTCGTGACCGCTTCGATGAAACTGAACCCCTTGTGCGCCAGGCCCTGCTTGATGTACATGCCGAGCTGGCGGCCGTTGCCGACCTGTCCGCGGGCGACAAAACTCGCCCCGGCGCCGATGAGCAGTTTCGCCAGGTCGAACGGGGGTTCAAGATTGCCGTAGGGAGCGGTCGCCGCCCTGGTCCCGAGGGGCGTGGTCGGCGAGTACTGCCCGCCCGTCATCCCGTAGATGTTGTTGTTGTTGACGATCAACGTGATGTCGATATTCCGCCGCGCGGCGTGGATCAGGTGATTGCCCCCGATCGCCGCCGCATCGCCGTCGCCGGAGATCACCACCACATGCTTGTCCGGCCGGTGCATCTTGATCCCGGTCGCGAAGCTGAGCGCCCGGCCATGCGTCGTGTGCAGGGTGTTCATGTCGAGGTAGCCCGGCGCACGGCTGGTGCAGCCGATGCCGCTGACCACCGCGATGTCGTCCGGGTCCCACCCGAGGTCATCGAAGGCCTTGATCATCGCCTTGACCACGATCCCGATGCCGCAGCCGGGACACCACATGTGCGGCAGCTTCTCCTCGCGCATGTAGCGCAGGTAATCGAACGCCATCAGGCCACCTCCTCGACCGCGTTGCGAATCTCCGCCGGACTGATCGGCACCCCGCCGGTCTTCGTGACACGGACGATGGTCATCTCCCTGTGCACCGATCGCTCCACTTCGTACACCATCTGCCCGAGGTTGAACTCGGCGACCACGAGGGCCTTCAGCCCCGCCGCCCAGTCATGCAACTGGTGGTTCGGGAAAGGCCACAGGGTCACGGGCCGCATCAGGCCCGCCTTGATCCCCTTCGCCCGCAGCTCCTTCACCGCGACCATCGCCGCGCGCGCGGTGGAACCGAAGCTGAAGATGCCGATCTCGGCATCCTCCGCCTCGAACCACTCGATCTTGTCGATCAGGTCACGGTTTCCGGTCACCTTGCGGATCAGGCGCAGCTCGTTCTCATGGACGTTGTCCGGGTCGGTGGTCGGGAAGCCGGTGGCATCATGGTTCAGGCCGGTGGTATGCCAGCGATACCCCTCGAAGTAGGGCACGAAGGGAGGGACATCGCCCTGCGAGGTGTCGTAGGGCAGGTACTCCTCGGGCGGCGCATCCGTCCTGCGGCGCTCGACGATCTCGAAACTGCCCGGCTCCGGGGGAACCACGCCCTCGGAAAGGTGTCCGAGCACCTCGTCGATCAGCAGGATCACGGGCATTCGCAGCTCTTCGGCCAGGTTGAAGGCGCGAATGGTCTCCATGTAGGTTTCCTGGTGGAACGCCGGGGCGATGGCGATGGTGGGATGATCGCCGTGGGTTCCCCACCGCGCCTGCATCACATCCGCCTGCGCCGGGTGGGTCGGCAGCCCGGTGGAGGGCCCGCCGCGCATCACGTTGACCACCACGCAGGGCGCCTCGACGATGTAACCGAACCCCAGGTTCTCCAGTTTCAGGCTGAAACCCGGCCCGGAGGTGGCGGTCAACGCCTTCGCGCCGGCGAGGCTGGCCCCGATGACCGCGCCCATCGCGCCGATCTCATCCTCCATCTGGATGAAGTGGCCGCCGACCCGCGGCAGCTTCAACGCCATGTGCGCCGCGATCTCCGAGGAAGGGGTGATCGGATAGCCGGCAAAGAAGTTGCACCCCGCTGCTACCGCCGCCTCGGCCACGACGATGTTGCCGGGCCAGAACTGCACCCCCCGCCCGGCAGCCTCCCTTGTCTTCGTCGCCACGTTCGATTCCCCCTCAGGCGGACACCTTCTTCTTGTCCGTGGGTTTCGGCTTCTTCACCTTGGTCACCTCGATGGCGAAGTCGGGACACTGGATCTCGCACAACATGCAGGCGACGCACGACTCGATGTCCTTGACCACCGCGATGCTGCCCTGCCAGCGATCCCCGACCGGCTGCATGATCAGCGAGTCTTCCGGACAGACCTCGACACAGATCGTGCAGCCCTTGCAAAAGTACTCGTCGATGACGATGGTGACGCCGTTCTCGCCGGTGACCGAGACCCGCTGCTCTTTGCTGTCCGTCACGAACACCTCCAGACGAGGTTCATCGTTCCGCCCACCCCCGGTCCCCCGAGCCGCACACCCGTGCAGCGACACCCATCCACGGCCCCGAATGTACGCTCCCGCCGCCCGGAGCGGGCGACCGGTTCGTGAACGTATGCACAAATGACCTATCAAGACCCCGCGCAGCCCGGAAGGCGGGTATGGAAAAGGGCGGAAAGGCAGTCACCACAAGAAAAAACCGCGAACGTGCTTCGCCGTCCCGGCCTCGTCCCCCACGCGGTTCGTCACAAGTTACACAAGAAATGCCGTTAGGACCAACCAACTTCTCTCGGGGGCCCGGCGGCGGGAGCGGAGTGGATGATCCCGCCCTTCGCCCGCTCTCAGGGAGGACACGCCTTCACGACGCGGTCCCGGCGGCCGGGCCCCCGCCCCTCCCTCGCCGGGCGGCGCCGCGCGACGACAAACCGCCCCGAAGGGTGGCCCGGGACTTCAGTCCCGGGTTTCATAACGCTTGCAACGCAATGCTC
>CAYOKT010000039.1:23190-26211 GCA_964404605.1 uncultured bacterium | reverse complement strand
GTCACCTCTTCCGAAGCCGGGGTATCCACATCGGCACATCGCGCATGTACTTCTCATACTCCTCGCCGAAGCGAGCGAGTAGAAGTCTCTCCTCGAATCGCGAGATGGAATGCAGGAACCCGATCGCGACAAGCCACACCACGGCGGCGGCCAGGGAGATGTCCAGCGTCAGAAAGCCGAGATACAGCAGGATCTCGCTCAGGTAGATCGGATGGCGGACGACGCTGAACACACCCACCCTGATCACGCCGGGCGTTTCCCTCTTCCCGCCGAACACGATGGTCAGACCCGCAACCGCCAGGTAGCCGGAGAGGACCAACAGAACGACGGCGACCGGAATCCTGACGCTGAAGGGTACAACCCGGTTGAGAACCGTCGTGTACTCGAAGAAGGAGGTGTCGGCGATCCATACCGCCGCAAACAGGCACGCCAGTACGAGCTGTCCGGCATCGCCCGCCACATGTTCGCCGGTCAGATCCTCCCGGTGTCGCCGGACCTTCCTCTCTGCCGGTTCGCGAGCCATGTCATTTCCTTCCCCGATGAAAGAATCGATCAAACCCTGTCATCGAAGCTGACAGGGCCACACAACATACGAAACCGCCCTGCGCAGGGCAGTTTCGTATGCAGCAATCACTCACCATCGACCACTGGGAAGCAGCCGGTTTTCCTGACCACCCCGGTCGATCCCGCCCGCCGCTCAGCCCGCGTAGATCTCCATGATGCGGCTGAGAAGGGCGATGGCGTCCTGCTTCTTCCGCTGGAAGCTGTTGCGGCCGATGATGCTGCCGAACCCGCCGCCGGCATGGATGCCGCGGATCTCCTCGAGGACCTTCTCATCGGACCCCTTCGCGCCGCCGGAGAAAATGACGATCCTGTGGCCGTCGAAAGCACTCTTCACCACGAGCCGGATCCGGTCCTCGAGGGTCTCGATGGGTGCGCCCGACTCCTCGATGGCCTTGGCGTTCTCCGCCTGGAAGATGTGCTTCTTCGGGGGTTTCACCTTGACGATGTCCGCGCCGAGCTGGCAGGCGATCTGCGCCGCGTAGCAGGAGACATCCACCGCGGTCTCATCCTCCTTCTGCAGGTCCTCCCCGCGGGGATAGGACCAGACCACGGCGGCGAGGCCGACGCTGTGCGCCTCTTCGATCAGCTCGCGGAGCTGCTCGTACATCTCCTCGCGCATCAGCGAGCCGGGGTAAATCGTGAAGCCGATGGCGGCGCAACCCGTGCGCAGGGCATCATCCACCGACCCGGTGATCGCCGGGATCGGATCGGTATCGCTGTGCAGCATGTCATGGCTGTTCAGCTTGAGGATCAGCGGGATCTGCCCGGGATAGGCATCCGCCGCCGCCTCGATGAAGCCGAGCGGGGCGGCGTAGGCATTGCAGCCGGCATCCAGCGCGAGCTGCGGGTGATACAGCGGGTCGAACCCCGCCTCGTTGGGCAGGAAGGTGCGCAGCGGGCCATGCTCGAACCCCTGGTCCACCGGCAGGATGACGAACTTGCCCGTTCCCGCGAGCTTGCCTGTCATCAGCATACGGTACAGGTTCGTGCGCACACCGGAATTGCGGTGGCTGTACCAACTGAGAATCTCACGTACGCGATCGGTCATCGTCTCCTCTCCCCTCTGGTCCTTGTTCTTGTTTATCAAACAGTTCTGAACTGTCTCTATTTCCCTCCAACGTAGCGGATTCCGCCTCGGAAACGCAAGCGCGGCTCCCGGCTTCTTTCGCGTCGCCGCGGCCCCCGGCTCATGGTTCGGTGGACTCCCCGGTCCAGTTCTCCTCGAGGAAAGCGAGCAGGGTCTCGCGGGTCGGCAAGCCCTCCTGGGCTCCTCGGACACCGGCCGAGAGCGCCGCCCCGGCATGGGCGGCACGCACCGCGGGCTCCAGTTCCATCCCCTCGGCGAGCAGGGCGGCGAGGATGCCGCAGAAGGCATCGCCCGCGCCCACGCTGTCCACCACCTCGACGGGGTAGGCGGCGAATTCGACGACCCCTCCCCCGGCGGGGAACCACTCGCCGCCGCGCCGGCCGAGGGTGACGACGACATTTTCCGCGGCGATCTCCCGCCAGCGCTTGACCCGTTCATGGGGCGAGGTGGCGAGGTAGTCCTCCACCCCGAGCAACCCCGCCGCTTCGATTTCGTTGGGGACGAGCAGGTCCAGGCCGGGAGGGGGAGGTGTCATCTTCGCCTTGAACGGCGCGGGGTTGAAGAGGATGCGGCAGTGGTGCCGCCGCGCCAGTTCGAGGGCGGTGTCCACCACGGCGCGCGGCAACTCGTTCTGCACCAGCAGCCAGTCCGCCCACTCGAACCGGTCCTCCCGCTCGCGCAGCATTGCGGCGGAGAAGCGGTGATAGGCCCCCGCGCAGGCGACGATCTGGTTCTCACCGCGCCGGTCCACCGCGACGATCGCCTCCGCGGTGGGCACGCCCTTGATGCGGGCGACGCCCTCCAGGTCCACGCCCGCCTCCGCCAGCGGCGCGAGCACGAAACCGGCCGCCTCATCATCCCCCACGCCGGTGAGGAAACGGACCTCGGCGCCCATCCGCCGCGCGGCGAGGGCCTGGTTCGCTCCCTTGCCGCCGGGGTGCACTTCCATCCGGTCGCCGACGGCGGTCTCGCCCGCGACCGGCAGGCGGGGGACGTAGAAGATGCGGTCGAGCACCGCCGCGCCGACGACGAGCACCCGCCCGGCGGGCAGCGGGCGCGCCGTGAGCGCCCTGAGGGGCATGGGCAGGGTCAGTTGGTGCTCCCCTCCTCCCCGAGTCGATTTCTCCCCGTTCACCCCTCCCATCCTGTTCTCTCCGGCAGCGGCGCGGAACTCCACGCGCCCCATCCCCTTCTCCGCCCCGGAACCCGGCACCCGGGGCACTTCAGCCTGCCTAATACAACCAGGGGATCAGCTTCTTCACCCGTTTCCGATACGTCGCATATTCCGGATAGGCTTCACCGAGCCAGATCTCCTCGCGGCGCGACTTTGCATCGAAGAAGAAAAATACGACGAGCGCAAGCCCGACGCC
>CAYOKT010000039.1:0-23090 GCA_964404605.1 uncultured bacterium | reverse complement strand
CGCGGCGCGACTTTGCATCGAAGAAGAAAAATACGACGAGCGCAAGCCCGACGCCCTCCAGTGCGCCCGGATCAATCGCGCCTACGAGTGGATCGCCCGCTTGTCCACGGCGAGGGCGGCCTCCTTCAACGCCTCGGGGAGTGTCGGGTGGGCATGGATGGTGCGGGCGATGTCCTCCGCGCTCGCCTGGAACTCCATCGCGACCACCGCCTCGGCGATCATGTCCGAGGCCCGCGGACCGAGGATGTGCACCCCGAGGACACGGTCGCTCTTCGCATCGGCGACGACCTTGACCAGCCCGTCCGACTCCCCCATGCCGAGGGCGCGGCCGTTGGCGCGGAAGTAGAACTTGCCCACCTTCACCTCGATCCCGCGCTCCTTCGCCTCTTTCTCATGGAGGCCGACGGTCGCCAGCTCGGGGGCGGTATAGATGACATTGGGGATAATGTCATAGTTGACATGCCCGGGCCGGCCGGCGATGATCTCCGCCACCGCCACGCCCTCCTCCTCGCCCTTGTGCGCCAGCGCCGGACCGTGGATCAGATCGCCGACGGCGTAGATGGAGGGTACCGAGGTGCGAAATTGGTCGTCCACCGCGATGTGGCCGCTCGCCTCCGGCGTGATCCCGACCGCTTCGAGACCCACCCCCTCGTGGAAGGGCCGCCGCCCCACGGCGACGAGAACCTTGTCCCCCTTGACCGTGCCGCTCTCCCCCTTCCCGTTCTCCCAGGTCAACGCCACCTGCTGCTTGGTGACCTTCGCCGAAGTGACCTTCGTGTTCAGGAGGAATTCCATCCCCTGGTCCTTGAGCAGGCGCATCAGCGTCGTCGCGAGCTGCTTGTCGGCGAAGGGGGCGATCTGGGGGAGCATCTCGATCACGGTCACCTTCGCGCCGAGCCGGCTCCAGACACTCCCGAGCTCCAGCCCGACCGCGCCCGCGCCGATGACGACCAGGTGCTTCGGAACCCGCACGAAGGAGAGGGCATCGGTGGAGTTGACCACCCGGGTGTGGTCGAACGGCATGAAGGGAAGTTCCACCGGCACGCTGCCGGTGGCGAGGCAGATCGCACCGGCGGTGATCTCCTGCTCGCCCCCGGCGGTGGTCACGGCGATCCGGTCCGCGGCGGTGAGCCGGCCGAGTCCCTCCAGGACGGTCACCTTGTTTTTCTTCATCAGCAGCCGGATGCCGTCCGTGAGGGTCTTGACCACCCCCTCCTTCCGCTTCATCATCGTGGAGAGGTTCAGCTTCACCTCGCCGAGCCGGATGCCGTGCTCGGGGAAGCTGTGCAGTGCCCGCGCATAGTGTTCGCTGGATTCGAGCAGCGCCTTGGACGGGATGCAGCCGACATTCAGGCAGGTGCCGCCGAGGCGGCTCTCCTTCTCGACGAGAACGGTCCTCAAGCCAAGCTGCCCGGCGCGGATGGCGGAGACATATCCGGCGATCCCGCCGCCGATTACCGCATAATCGTAGGATTCCACGGGTGTACTCCCTCTGTCCGATTCGTTCGCGCGACCTTCCGGCCGCGCCCCGCCTTCCCGTTCCGGTCCGCCTCAGATCTGCAGCAGCAACCGTTCGGGGTTCTCGATCACCTCGACGAGGCGCTTGAGGAAGGTGACCGATTCGCGCCCATCGACGAGGCGGTGGTCATAGGAGAGCGCGAGGTACATCATCGGCCGCACCTCGATGCGACCATCCTCCCCGACCGCGACGGGGCGCTTCTTGATCGCGTGCATCCCGAGAATGCCGCTCTGCGGCGGGTTGAGGATCGGGGTCGAGAGCATCGACCCGAACACGCCGCCGTTGGAGATGGTGAACGTCCCGCCCATCAGCTCATCGAGGGTCAACTTCCCCTCCCGCGCCCGCGCGGCCGCATCGGCGATGGCGAGCTCGATCTCGGCGAAACTCTTCCGGTCCGCCTCCCGGATCACCGGCACCACGAGACCGCGCTCGGTGCTCACCGCCACGCCGATGTCGTAGTAATGGTTCTCGACGATCTCATCGCCGTCGATCTGGTTGTTCACCGCCGGGACGGTCTTCAGGGCGTCCACCGCCGCCTTGACGAAGAAGGACATGATCCCGAGGCGGATGCCGTGCCTCTTCTCGAAGGACTCCTTGTAGCGGGCGCGCATGGCCAGCAGGTCCGTCATGTCGCACTCGTTGAAGGTGGTGAGGATCGCGGCGGTCTGCTGCGCCGCCACCAGCCGCTCCGCCACCCGCTGGCGCAGGCTGCTCATCTTTCGGCGCACCTGCCTCGGCTGCACCCCGGGAGCGGCTTGCCCGGGGGCGACCGCCCCGGCCGCGGGAGCCATCACCCCGGTCGCGGCGGGAACCACTTGCGCGGGAGCCGACTCCGGGGCGGGTTCCGCGCCCTTCGGAGCGCCCGGGGGAGGAGCCGCGAGGAAGGCGAGGACATCCTCCTTCGTGATCCGCCCTCCCTTGCCCGTGCCGGGGATCAGCCGGGGATCGACGCCGTGTTCGACCACCAGGCGCCGCACGGCGGGGGCGAGCGCCTCCAGGTCGGGCTCGCCGGCCAGCTTCTCCGCCAACTGATCCGCTCCCGCCCGGGGAGTGATGGGCGGAGCCTCCGGAGTGGGCGGAGGCGGCTGCGCGGCCGGGGCGGCGGGCGCCGCCGCGACGGGAGCGATAGCCGCCCCTTCCACCGCGGGCGACGGGGCTGTTTCCGCCGCGGCGGGAGCTTCCACCACCGCCGCCTCCGCCGGCGGCTGCGCCCCGGTGTCGATGGTGGCGACGACCTGTCCGATCTCCACCGTCGTCTCCACCGGGACCTGGATGCTGAGCCGACCCGCCGCCTCCGCGGTCACGGTCATTGTAATCTTGTCGGTCTCGAGTTCGAACAGGGGTTCATCCGCCCGGACGTACTCGCCGTCCTTTTTATGCCATTCGACAATGATCCCTTCGGTGATCGATTCACCGACTTCCGGAACCTTGACCTCGGCTTTCATTCCGACCTCGTAAGAATCCGTTTCACGCGGGTCATCTTCCTCTCCGCCGCGCCCTTTCCCCGGATAATGTCGTCTCCCTTTTCACCCGGTGCCCCTTCCGCCGTTCCGTCCGGCGGGAGCCCGCGGCCCTTGGGACTTCGCAGAGCCGCCATGGCGTCAGGCTGCCGCCCCCTCCGGGAGGACGGTGACATCGTAGGGCACCGCCTCGCCGAGGATCGCCGCCTCGACAATGTGGCTCTGCTCTTCGCGATGGCGTTTCAGCGACCCGGTCGCGGGACTGGCGGCATATCCCCGGCCGATGTAACGCAGCTTGTGGTCCGGGAAGAGGTAGCTGAGCCACGGTTTGACGAAACTCCAGCCGCCGCGGTTCTTCGACTCCTCCTGCGCCCAGATCACCTCGTCCACACCCTGGTATTTCTCCACGATCCGGTTAATCGCCCGGCGGTTGAAGGGATAGAACTGCTCGATGCGGACGATGGCGACATCATCGGCGCCGGTCTCCTCGCGCTTCTCGATCAGGTCATAATACAGTTTGCCGCTGACGAAGACCACGCGGCCGGGGTTCGCCGGCGGGGTGGGATCATCGAGGATCTCGCTGAAACGCCCCTCGACGAGCTCCTCAACGGGGGAGACGGCCCTCTTGTGCCGCAGCATGCTCTTCGGCGCCATCAGGACCAGCGGGCGGCGGAAGGGACGCTTGATCTGCCGCCGCAGGAGGTGGAAATACTGCGCCGGCGTGGTCACGTTGCACACCTGGATGTTGTCCTGGGCGCAGGCGGCGAGGTAGCGCTCCAGGTAGGCGTTGGAGTGCTCCGGCCCCTGCCCCTCGTAGCCGTGCGGCAGCAGGAGCACGATCCCGCTGGTGCGCTGCCACTTGGACTGGCTGGAGACGAGGAACTGGTCGATGATGACCTGCGCGCCGTTGGAGAAATCCCCGAACTGCGCCTCCCACAGAATCAGCATCCGCGGCTCGACGAGGCTGTAGCCGTACTCGAAACCGAGCACGGAGACCTCCGAAAGGGGGCTGTTGTACACGGCGTACTCCGCCTGCTCCTCCCGGATGTGGTTCAACGGAGCGTATTTCGCCTCCGTTTCAACATCCGTCCACACCGAATGGCGGTGCGAGAAGGTGCCGCGCTGGCTGTCCTGCCCGGAGAGACGGACCGGGGTCCCTTCCAGGAGCAGGCTCCCGAAGGCGAGGGCCTCGGCGAGGGCCCAGTCCACCATGCCTTCGTTTTCCAACATTTTCAGGCGTCTCGGCAACTGGCGGGCGATCTTCGGGTGAAGATGGAAGTCCTCCGGCACCCTGTTCAGCGCCTTTACGACCTCCAGCAGTCTCTCGCGCGGCACTCCGGTCTCGACCGGATCGGAGGAATAGGGCTCCTCCAACCCCTTCCAGTAGGCGTCGAATGCCTGCACCTCGATCTCCGGCTTGCCGCTGTGCGCCGACTCGAAGGAACGCTGCAATTCGACCTGGAAGCGCTCCTTCCTCTGCTTCTCCTCCTCCTCGCTGAGGACGCCCTCTTCGCGCAGCTTCCCGGTGTAAATCTTCATCACCGAAGGGTGTTTGCGGATCTTTTCGTAGAGCTTCGGCTGGGTGAAAGCCGGTTCATCGCCCTCGTTGTGGCCGTGAACACGGTAGCAGAGCATGTCCACGATGACGTCGCGGTGGAACTTCTGCCGGAAGCGCAGGGCCAGCTCGGTGGCGTACACCACGGCTTCCGGGTCATCGCCGTTGACATGGAAGATGGGCGCCTCGATCATCTTCATCACGTCCGTGCAGTACGCCGTGGACCGTGAATCGCGCGGATCGGTGGTGAACCCGATCTGGTTGTTGATGATGATGTGCACCGTGCCGCCGGTGCGGTAACCGCGAAGTTGCGACATGTTCAGGGTTTCCGCCACCATCCCCTGCCCGGTGAACGCGGCGTCGCCGTGGACCAGCAGGGGGAGCACCTTCACCCGCTCCTCCATGTCGTCCAGTTGCCGTTGTTTCGCCCGCGCACGGCCCTGCGCCACGGCGTTCACCGCCTCGAGATGGCTCGGGTTCGCGGTCAGGCTGATGTGCACGTTCTTGCCCCGGCGGTTGACATGGTTGGAGCTGAACCCCTTGTGATACTTGACATCGCCGTCCCCGCCGTAGTGGTCGGGGAGAACGATCCCCTCGAACTCGCTGAAGATCTGGGAGTAGGATTTGTCGAGGATGTTCGCGAGGACGTTCAGACGGCCTCGGTGCGCCATACCGAGGACGATCTCCTGCACTCCCAGCTCCGGGGCCAGTTCGACGAGGGCATGGATCGAGGCGATCAGGGTCTCGGCGCCCTCGAGGGAGAAACGCTTCTGCCCCGGGTACCGTGTCTGGATGAACGCCTCGAACATCTCGGCGTCCAGCAGCCGATCGAGGATCTCGAGTTTCGTCTCCCGGTCGTACCGGGGGCGGTTGCGCACCGGCTCCATCTGTTCCTGGAGCCAGCGCCGGATGGCGACGTCCTGGATGTGGGTGTACTGCACCCCCACGGTGCGGCAGTAAGTATCCCGCAGCATCTGCAAGATTTCCCGGAGGGTGGCGCGCTGGGGCATCCCCGCGAGGTGACCGGTGTCGAAGACGGTGTCCAGGTCCGCCTCGCTGAAGCCGAAGTTGCCCAACTCCAGGTCCGGGTGGCTCTCCGGCGGCGACTCGAGAGGGTTGATGTCGGCGATGAAATGCCCCTCGTTGCGATAGGCGAAGATGAGGCTCGCCACCTGGGACTGGGAGTGCGCCCGGTCCGACGCCACGCAGGTATGGGGACACATCGCCATCTCATAGCCGTGGAAGAACATCCGCCACGACTCGGGCAGCGACTCGGGATTATTCTTCCACTGCTCGTACAGCGAAAGGACATAGTCCGAGTTCCAACGGGTTACCGGCGGGGCTTTCTCCGCCACCGGCGACTGTTTGCTCGCCACGAGACTTCCTCCTTGGGATCGGGCGGCTTCGGCCCTTCGCGGGCGAAGGACCGGGATGATCGACTCGAGGACCGGTTTTCCGCGAGGCGGACCGGACCCGTTCGGCTCCTCACGGAGCAGGTAAAATTAGGAAAGCTTAATTTATGCTCTCTCCCCGCCCGCCGCCGCGTTCGGGAACAACGGCAGTCACCCCGGGAGCCCGCGGGAGGGCGCCCGGCCGGATTCCCTCGCCGCCACCATGGGCATCGCCGCACGGGACACAGAGACTATACCACCAATCCGCCGTACAGTTCCGTACGACGATCGCCGAACAGGTGGTTTTCTCCGTTGACCTGCTTGTCATCGGCCACGGCCGGGTCCACTTCGACAAGCGAAACCTGCTCCCCCTCCCCCGGCGCCTGCGCGAGCAGGTTTCCCTCCGGATCGTAGATGACACTCCCCCCGGTGAAGGCGAGGGTGCGCCCGGCCCTGTCCTCGCTCCCGGTCCGGTTGGCGGTGATGGTGAACACCCGGTTCTCCACGCTCCGGGCGAACATCGCCCGCTGGCAGAAGGAGAGCACCAGGTTGGAGGGGTGCGCGATGATCTGCGCGCCGGCGAGGGCCAGCAGCCGGGCGGTCTCCGGGAAGATCCAGTCGAAACAGATCATCATCCCCACCCGGCCCGCCGGGGTGTCGGCCACCGGCGGCGGGGCGTCCCCCGGCGCGAAGAGCTCCTTTTCGCGGCTGAAGAGGTGGATCTTGCGGTAGTTGTGCAGTGCGCCCCCCGGCACGGCGAGGAGAGCGGAGTTGTACGCCGTGTCCCCCGCCCGTTCGGGGTACCCGATGACGAGGGCGGCGTTCAACTCCCCGGCCAGTTCCAGCAGGGCGAGGGATGTCGGCCCCTCGCCGAACGGCTCGGCGAGATCCATCAACTCGTCACGGCCGGTAAAATCATACCCGCTGACGGCCAGCTCGGGAAAGACGAGCAGGTCCGCTTTCCCCGCCTCGCGGGCGAGGCGGGTCACCCTCCGCAGGTTCTCCCCCGGACGGCCGAACACCGGTTCAAACTGCGCGAATCCCACACGTTTCATCGTTCCTCCCCCGCGAACCCCGGCGGGACCGCCGACCTCCGCCGGCGGTGCCGTTTGCTGCCGGGAAATCTACATCCATTGCACGCTCGTTGAGCCGCCCGGTCCCCGCGCGCGGCGAATTCGTTCGGCGCATCGGGAGAGGAGCACCGCCCGCCCTCCCCTCGGACCCCCGGATTCCCGCTTTTACCCCGTGCTCCTCCGCCGGGAGACAACGGCGCCGGAAACTCCCTGCTCATCACCCGGACCGGCTCACAGCAGGTTAACTCTCCGGGCGGCTTCCGCAACCCGTTCGGGCGGCTCGGAGGTGTAGCAGAACCGCGCCCACCGCCGGTAGCGTTCCCCTCCGAAGGGCGAGCCGGGCGCGAGCACGACCCCGGAGCTCAGCATTCGTTCGAGCCGCGCCTCGTCATCCAGCGCCGCCCACTCCTCCCCCAGGTCGATGAAGAGGTAGAACGACCCCTCCCCGCCGAGGTACGGCCGCCGGAGGTTCTCCACCGCCGCGCGGAGCCCCTCGCGGTAGGCGGCGCGCAGCCGATCCACGACCGCTCCATGGCGCTCGATCCCGCGGATGGCCTGCACCTGCGCGGGGCGTGGCGGCTCGTAGCCGACCCCGACATGGGCGGGGTTGAGCGCGGCGATCACCCCGGCGGGCGCGGCGACATAGCCCAGGCGCAGCCCCGCGGCGGCATAGGACTTGGAGAAGCTGAACACGCTCACCGTGCGCTCGAACATCCCTTCCAGAGAGCCGATGCTGGCATACGGCACATCGTTCCAGACGAAATCCTCGTAGGCCTCATCGGCGAAGACCCACAGGTCCCGTTCCCGGGCGAAGCGGGCGATGGAGGCGAGGTGTTCCGGGGTCAGCATCACGCCGCTGGGGTTGTTGGGGCTGTTGAAGTAGAGCGCCGCCGTGCGGTCGCCCAGGCAGGGGGCCAGCCACTCCGCGAGGTCGGTCCTTCCGGGCTCTCCGGCGAGCCGGTCGAAGGCGGGCACCATCACCAGCTTCACCCCCGCCGTGGCGGCGACCACGCGGAGAATGGTCCAGTGGGGGGCGAGCACCAGCACCTCGTCGCCGGGCCGGAGCAGACGGCGCATGGCGAGAAACAGCCCCCCGGTGGCGCCGAAGGTGAGCTGGATCTCCCGCCCGCTGCTGACCGGCAGGCGGTTCCGGCGCCGCAGCTTCTCCACGAGACGGCGGCGGAGCTCGATCTCGCCCTGGGTGTCGCCGTACCGGCTGAGGCGCTCGCCCCAGGGCTCTTCCGGCAGGGGCTCCAGCAGCTCGCGGGGCAGGTCGAAGTGAGTGTCGCCCACGTGCAGGGCGATCAGGTCCTCCCCGCCCCGTCCCGCGGTGCGCTTCTCGATCTCCTCGCGGATGCGGGAGAACAGGGTGTGGCGAAACGAGAGATTCCGGTACTCGGACGGTTTCGGCATGCGGTCCTCCCCCAGCGCGTCACATGGCAGCGTTCAACCCGGCGAATCGACATATACCGCGCCCGGTTCGATCATCGGGCCCTCGGGGATGTACTCGAGGCAGTGTGCCATCCAGCCCGTCTGGATCGCCAGCGCGAAGGGAATCGGAAAGGCGGAGACCGGCAGGCCGATGGGATGGTAGAGAAGCCCGGTGACCGCATCCACGTTGGTGAAGATCCCCCTCGGGCCGAGGGCCGCCTCCACCTCCCCGCGCAGCGCCGTCCAGGTCTCCCATAACCGCTCCATCCCCGCCCGCCGGAGAAGACGCTCCGCATAGGGCTGGAGCACCTTGACACGCGGGTCGGGGCACTTGTACACCCGGTGGCCGAAGCCGGGGAAGCGGTACCCCTCCGCGAGGCGCTCGCGCGCCCAGCGGCGGGCCTGCTCCGGGCCGTCCAGCGCCGCCAGCATCTCGAAGGCGGTCTGGTTCGCGCCCCCGTGCAGCGCGCCGGAGAGCGCTCCCATCCCGGCGAGAACCGCGCTGCCGAGGTCCGCGCCGGTGGATATTACGGTGAGGGCGGCGAGGGCGGCGGCGTGCAGGCCGTGCTCCGCCTGCACGATCAGGCTCACCTCGAAGGCGCGCACCGCCTCCTCGTCCGGCATCTCCCCGAGGGTCTGCAGAAGGAAATTCTCCGCGAAGGAGGCCTCCGGATCCGGCGGGTGAGGTCCCTCGCCCCGGAGGTGACGGACGGCCGCCGCGGCGAGTCCCGCCGTCCAGGCGAGGATGCGCGCCGGACGCCGCCACTGGGCGTCCACCCGCGTGTTCTCCGCTTCGGGGATCAGGCACGCCGCCACGGTCATCATGCTGCGGTAGAGGGCGAGGGGGTGGGCGTCCGCCGGGAGGCGGTCGAGGACCGCGAGGGCCTGCGCGGGCGGCTCACGCCAGCTCTTCAGCTCCGCATCCCAGGCACCCAGCTCCGCCGGCGCCGGCAGCTCGCCGTGGAGAACGAGGTAGCTGACCTGCTCGAAGGTGGCCTCCCGGGCCAGCTCCTCCACCGGGTAGCCCCGGTAGCGGAGACGGCCGCGCGCGCCGTCGATCTCGCTGATTTCGGTCTCCCCCGCCACCAGCCCCGCGAGGCCCCGGTCATAGACCTGCCGCCGCGCCGGGAAACGTCCGCCTTTCATCGGCCGCCCTTCCGTGGGAAATGCCGCTCCCCCGGCCCCACATACCGCGCCAACGGGCGGAAGAGACGGTTGTGCGCGAGGTACTCGCGGACGCGTGCAGCCAGCCCCGCCATCCGGCCGACGGCGACCAGGCAGGGGACCAGCGCCGTCTCCGCACCGAGGAGGTGGAAGAGCGGCGCGGCGTAGAGGTTGATGTTGACATACACCCCCTTCTTCGCAAGGGGCGGACCGGCTTCCTCCTCGACAGCCCGGACCACGTCGTAGAGCAGCTCCCGGCCCCGCGCCCGGGCCAGTCGCGCGGCCCATTCGCGGAAGATCTCGACTCTCGGCTCGGGACGCCGGTAGAGACGATGGCCGAACCCCGGAATCCGCCACCCCTGCGCGAGCATCCCGCGCACCCAGGCCCGGGCGACGCGGCCGTCGCGCAGCGCGAGCACCTGGCGCAGCACCTCCTCGCCCGCTCCGCCCTGGCGGGGCCCGCGCAGCGCCGACAGGCCCGCGACGATGTTGTAGTAGGGATCGGCAAGGGTGGAGGCGACGATCATCGAGGTGAAGGTCGGCGCATCGAGGCCGTGATCGGCGTAGAGGATCCAGCCCAGGTCCAGCGCCCTGACCTCCTCCGCCTCCGGCGTGCGGTCCAGCAGAACGCGCAATAATCCTTCGGCGAGGCTGCTGTCCGGATCGGGCTCGAGGGGCGGCAGGCCCCTGCGCCGGCGGGCGACGACGGCGACCAGCCCGCAGACCTGGCCGATGAGCGTCATCTCCTCCCACCGCCGGGCGGGGTCCTGCTCCCCGGTCCCGCGCATCACATGGCAGCCGAGAGCGCTCACCCCCGCCCGCAGCAGGCGCGTCGGGTGGATCCCGGGGTCAAGACCGTAGATAAGCTCGATCACTTCACGCGGAAGGTTCCGCCCGGCGCGCAACCGGGCGCGGCAGCCCGCCCACCCCTCCGGGTCCTCTTCCGCCCGGCGGCCTTCGATCAGCAGGAAGGCGACGCGTTCGAAATCCGGCCGTTCCGCGAGTTCCTCGATCGGCACGCCGCGCAACTCGAGGGTGCCGCCGCCGGGATCGAGCCGGGCCACCCGGGTGCCGCAGGCGACCGCCCCGGAGAGACCCGGACCGACCTCGGATTCCACGGGCCAGGCGAGGGAGGCTTCCCGCCGGGAGAAGGCAGTGCCGGAAGAGGCCGGGTGCGAGGGACTCATGACCGGCCGTCCCGGTGAAATGCTTCATCAACCGCTTCAGGAGTGCAGGGTAATCCCCGCTTATAGAAGTGAGTTAGAGGGGTTGCCGGACGATTCACGGAAAGGCTCATGGTGAGGCGAACAGCGTAGTTCCCGGACATGGCGCTATCATGCACACAGCCCCGTTTGCTCCCCGGTGACCCGATAGGTCTGGATCGCGTAATCGCTCCGGTATTCACCGGCTTGGGGCATCCGTTGTGCTTTTCGGGGGTAGGAAAAGCGGAACTCCATGTGACCATATCCGGAGAAGACGATGGTGTTTTGCCGCTGCAACGCGCCCAGTGGACGGAAATAGCCCTCGTATCCATGATACAACTGTGTTATTTCACCCTGTCGGCCGATTATCACGACAATAATCCAGGTGAAGTTTCAGCCACAGCTTCGTTGTATTCCTCGATCAGTGAATTCATCAATTGTTTCACCGGGATGATTTCGGTGGTGCGGTAGGCGTTCGCCCCGGCAAACGGGAAGCCATGTTTGAAATTGCCCCTCTGAGCATTGGTCAATGCCAGTGCAATGCAGTAGGGGCTGTGCTCGTAATCGCAGGTGATAATGCAGTGATAAGGGCACTTGAACGGCACCTTTTCCCCGCGGTTCACGGCTTCGATAAAGGGATTGCGAATCACCCTGCCCGGCAAGCCGACCGGACTCTTGATGATCATGATGTCTTCCTGCCGCGAGTCCAGGTAGGCCTGTTTGAACTCCCGGGACGCATCGCATTCGTCCGTGACCACAAAGCGGGTTCCCATCTGAACGGCCGAGGCTCCCAGCTTCATGAACTTATAGATGTCCGCGCCGGTGTAGATACCGCCCGCGGCGATTACGGGAATCTCCCTGCCATACCTGTCGGCGAAGGGCCGTACCGCCTCGATCACCTCCGGTACCAGGTTTTCCAGCGCATGCGCGGGATCGAAGATCTGATCGGGATGGAAGCCGAGATGCCCCCCGGCGAGCGGACCTTCCACAACCATCCCATCCGGCAGGTAGCCGTATTTCTCCGTCCATTTCCGGCACAGCAGCGCCGCAGCGCGACCCGAGGAGATGATGGGGACGAGCTTGGTCCCGGCGTCTTCGGGGCGCAATTTCGGCAGATTCAGCGGGAGTCCGGCGCCCGAGAAAATGATGTCGATCCCCTCTTCAATCGAGGAGCGCACGACTTCCTCGAAATTGGTGAGCGCGACCATGATGTTCACGCCGAGGATACCCGACGTGGCGGCGCGGGCTTTGCGGATCTCGCGGCGGAGCGCCCGATCATTGGCTGCAAGAAAGCGCTTGAAGGAATCGGGCTCGGTCAGGCCGATCCCGGCCGAGGCGATTACGCCGATCCCGCCGTTGTCGGCGACAGCCGACGCGAGACCCGACAGTGAGATACCCACTGCCATGCCGCCCTGGATGATGGGAACCGGGGCGGTCAGCTTTCCCATGCGAAGGGGTTTCATCTGGCTGTCCAACGAAGGAATTCCTCCTCAAAGAATGCGAGTCACCGCTTCAACAGAGGATTCTTCAGTTCCCCTGCGACATGCGCCGGGCTTGAAACTGTCTTTCCTCTGAAACCTGATCAATCCCAATAGTAGAGGTTGACACGACTGGACTGCAACTCGCCCGCTGTTGCCAACCCACGATCGCGCATCCATTGTCGCTGGAGTCCCGGGCGGATGGAACCCGGCGTTCCCCGCGCCGTCCCGGCGGTCCCCGCGGCCATGACAGGCCGGAACCGTGAGCGGGCGAAGGGCGACCGGGCAGGAGATGACATCCGGGAATCTTCCCCCCTCGGATCGGTTCACTCGACGGCACGGGCGAGGAGCAGGGTGAAGTCATCCGGGAAGGGCTGGCCCTCGGTGAAGCGGGACACCTCCTCCTGGATCGCCTCGAGCAGCTCCTCCAGCGGCCGGGCGCGGCTGCCGCGGACCAGGTCCATCAGCCGCTCCTCGCCGAACTCCTCCTCCTCCGGGTTCATCGCCTCGGTGACCCCGTCTGTGTAGAGCAACAGCATATCGCCGGGTGCGAGTTGCACCCTCCCCGCCCGGTAGCTTACATCGGGCAGCGCGCCGAGGATCAGGCCGCCCTCGGTCAGCTCCTCTTCGCCCCCGCCGTCCCGAAAGAGCACGGGCGGATTGTGCCCTGCATTAACATAGCTCAGCGCCCTCTTCCGGGCGTCATACATCGCGATGAAGAAGGTGACATACTGCTCGGCCGGGGTGTTCTGGTGGATGAGGTTGTTGACCCCTTCGACCATTTGCGCCAGCTCCACCCCGACCCCGGAGAGCGCGCGGAGCGAGGCCTGGAGGCTGGCCATGATCAGCGCCGCACCCGCACCCTTGCCGGAAACATCCCCGATGGCGATCACGGTGCGGTCCTCCCCGAGGGGGATGACATCGTAGTAGTCCCCCGCCACCTCGCGGCTGAAGCGGCAGAGGGCCGCCAGGTCGAGGCCGGGGGTCTCGGGCAGCGTCCGGGGAAGGAACCCCTCCTGGATGTTCCTGGCGAGCTCCAGCTCCTCCTGCATCCGCTGCTTCTCGAGGTTCTCCTCGAGCAGCAGCAGGTTTTCCGCCGCCAGCGCAACCTGGGAGGAGAGTTCGGTGAGAACACGCAACTCCTCGGGATCGAACTCCTCCAGGGTGGTCTTGGCCCCGAAGCAGAGGAATCCGGTGAGCCGTTTCCCCGCCATCATCGGCAGGAGAAGGGCGACCTGTCGCTCCTGCAGCCAGGCCCGCTCCTCGCCGGTGAAACGGACGCGGCCGCTGGCGAGGGCCTCATCGAGGAGCATCGGGCGGCTGGAGTGCGACAGGCGCCGCACAGCTTCGCTCTCTTCCACGAACGGGGTGGGCTCCACCTCTTCGCGCAGGAAGGCGCCGTCCCCGGGAGCCCGGGCCACGGTGAAGCAGTCCCGGACCCGCATTCCCTCCTTCAGCCGCGCGCACAACTCCGTCCACAGGGCTTCACGGTTGGGCAGCGCGCCGGCCCGGTCGAGAAACTCGCGCAGCAACCTCCTGAGCTGCTCCCGTTCGGGGAAGAACCGTCTTTCGACCACCCCCCGGACGCGCCGCTGGGCCGGGGCGAAACCGAGGGCGAGGACGAGCGCGAGGATCAGGGTCGGCGCGCGATCGGTGATCCCGAGATTCCGGACGAGCAGCTCGCTGGCGGCGTAGAGCACGGCGAAGAAAACCGCGAGCAACACCCCGGTCACGAGGAGGAAACGCGTGCCCCGGCGCAGGCGCCCCTGCACCTCGAGGAGACCGTAGCGCCCGAACGCCCAGGCGAAACTCAGGGGCGAGAAGAACAGCGCGAGGAACAGCAGGTTGACGAGGATCAACTGCGTGGTGAACGATCTCGATGTGAACCAGTCGCCGCCGAGATAGACCACGAGGAAGAAGGCGAAAAGCAGGCCGAGCCCGAGGCCCGAACCCCAGAGTACCAACCGGGTCTGCCGTCTCTCCAGCGGGGTGGAAGCCCGCACATGGCTTCTCCAGAGCAGGGCGAACCCCCCGCCGACCAGCCCGCCGATCATGGTGAGGAAACCGACGCGGAGAAACCAAACATGGGCTTGCGAGGCCAGCACGCTCGAGACAAAGAACAGAGCCGGCGGCAGGTAGCAGATGGCATGAACGAGCAGCGGATGACGGCGGACGAACGGCAACGGCCGCGGGAAGTAGAACTGGAGGTTCAGCCAGAACGCCCCGAAGAAGAGGGCGAAGAGGGTGAACGCGGACCGGATGACGGAGAAATAGGGAATCGTGAAACCGGCGAAATTGTCATTCAGCGCCCTCACGGAAAGGACCAGGAAAGAGGCCATCGCGAAACCAAAGAGGGCCAGCGCCCGGATGCCCGCCGAGCCGGGTCGCGTGCGGAAGGCCCAGAAACTGACCGCGATGAAGGAGAGCGCAATCAGGAAGCGGAAAACCTGGAGGATCAGCAGGGCGTAAAACGAGGACGCCGCCGGGCGCCGGGTGCGGACTGTCGTCTGCAGGGGGACGCTGTCATGCAGGAAGGTGATACTCACTTCCCGGCCCGGTGGATTGGGGGCGTCGAACACCGAGGTGACCTGCTCCATGGTAGCCGTGGAATCGCCGACCAGGAGCAGCGTGTCGCCGTTCGCCGGGATGGGCGGCCGGAGAAAATCGGAGGGTTCGACTCTCACGAAACGAGCGAGGCTGTCCGCCGGGACGACGCTGCTCAGCACCATGCCGGACTCCCCCCAGCTCGCCAGTTTCGTCGCCTCATGGACGCCGGAGATGATCACGGAAACGCTGAGCAATCCTCCGATAAACCAGATCAACGCGTGAACCGCACGATCCAACCAGCGCCGCACCACGCCTCCCTCCCTCTCCGGTTCTCGAATCGTTCTCCCGGTCCTCCAGCGAGCTTCAGGCGATGCCGTGTTTCCGCTTGTACTCCAGCCAGGTCCGCTTCAGGTGGACGAACGAGGCGAAATCCGGCCGGAGCAGGAATGGGTTGGTCTCCTTTTCCCGGCCGATGGTCGAGGAGGGCGCCACCCCGACATCATGGCCCGGGAAGACCCGGGTCTCCTCCGGCAGGGTCAGCAGTTTGCCATGCAGCGATTCGTACTCCGCGCGCGCACCCTCACCGTAATCCGTCCCCCCCACCTTGCCGACGAAGAGGGTGTCGCCGGTGAAGACCGCATCGCCGGCGAGGAGGCAGATCGAATCGGGCGTGTGGCCCGGCGTGTGCAGGACACGCACCTCCAGGTCCCCCAGCGGAAAGACAGCGCCGTCGGACACCACGATGCCCGTCTCGGGGTCGGTGTCGCCGAAGGCCAGCGCCCGAACACCGGTCAACCGCTCCATCACGGCATTGCCGTTGCTGTGATCGAAGTGGCGGTGGGTGTTGAACACCCAGCGCACGGTGAAGCCGGTGTCCACCGCGTACCGGGCCACCGTTTCCGGGGTGAAGGACGGATCGACGACCATCGCCTCGCCGCTCGGCTCATCGGCCGCGAGATAGGCGAAGTTTCGGTCGCCGCCGGTGGAAAACTGCTTGACGTGCATCGCCGGATCTCCCTGCCCTCCGGGAGGGCAGGCGCCCTCCGAACGCCGGACAGGAAACCTCCCTCGAACTTGGAAAGTAAGGCACTCTCCCGCCGCCTGCCCACCGGCGATGCTCTCGGCGCGATATGCGCGCCGCGGGTGAGAGACACCCCTCGACCCGTGGACGCGGCCTCCCCGCCGTCCGTGGTCCGGGGGCGAGCCCGAGAGCACGCCGCGCGGCTCCACCCCGCCGCCGGCCGGATTCCGGCGGCTATCTTCCGGTATGCGGGATTCAGCGGAGCATCCGGACAGCATCGCGCGGCTGAAGAGCGTGAGCAAGGTGTACCACGGCGGCGGCGGGCGGGTGGTCGCCCTCGACCGCCTGACTCTCTCGATTCCGCCCGGCCTGACCGTCCTCGCGGGGCCCTCCGGCTGCGGGAAATCCACCCTGATCAACCTGCTCGGCGCGCTGGACTTCCCCACCTCCGGGACCATCGAGGTCGGCGGCATCCGCATCGACGAGCTGGACGAGACCGGGCTGGACCGTTTCCGCCGGCGCAGCGTGGGGATCGTCTTCCAGTTCTTCCACCTGATGCCGACGCTCACGGTGCTCGAGAACGTCGCCCTGCCCGCCGAACTCGCGGGCCGGCCCGCCCGCGAGGCGCGCCTCCGCGCTGCATCGCTGCTGGAGCAGGTCGGGCTCGCCCCGCGCCGGAACCACCGGCCGCACGAGCTTTCCGGCGGCGAGATCCAGCGCACCGCCATCGCCCGGGCCCTGGTCAACCATCCCCTGCTGGTCCTCGCCGACGAGCCCACGGGGAACCTGGACAGCGAGGCCTCCCGCGGGATCCTGGACCTGCTGGCGGAGGTCGCCGCCGCCGAGGGGGCGAGCGCGATCATCGCCACCCACGACCCGGAAGTGGTCGGCCGGGCCGACCGGGTGTACCGCCTGCTGGACGGAAAACTGGAGCCGGACGGGTGAGGCCGCTTCTCCGCCTCCTCCTGCGCGGCTGGCTGGACCGGCCGGGACGGACCCTGCTCGCCGCCGGCGGGGTCGGGCTGGGGGTGGCGGTGCTGCTCGCCGTCCGCCTGGCGAACCTGGCCGCGATCGACACCTTCGGCCGCGCGCTGGAGCTGGTCGCCGGGAGGACGGACATCGAGGTCGTCTCCGCCGCCGGGGGCCTGCTGCCCCCCGGGACACTGCTCCCCTTCACCCGGATGCCGGGCGTGCGCGCCGCCGCCCCCGTTTACACCCTCCAGGTCCGCGCCGGGGCGGAGGGACGGCGGGTTCGCATCCTCGGGGTGGACCTCGCCCGCGACTCGGCCGTCCGCCCCTGGTACCGCGCCGAACTGCGGGAAGGAACGGACCCGATCGTCCTCTTCTCCCACCCCCGCGGGGTGCTGCTGACACCGTTCCTCGCGGACGAACTTCGCCTCGCGGCGGGCGACCGCTTTCCGGTCGAGCACGGCGGGAGGACCGACACCCTCGAAGTTCTCGGACTGCTGCAGGGCGAGGAGGTCTCGAAGGCCCGCTCGGCTGACTTCCTCGTCATGGACCTGCCGCGGCTGTGGAACCTGGCGGGCGGTCCCCGGGGGCTGGACCGGATCGACCTCCTGCTGGCGAAGGGGGTGGACCCGGAGAAAGCCCTCGCCGCGGTGCGTACCCTGCTCCCGCCCGGCGCGCGCGCCGAACCCGCCGGGTGGCGGCGGCCGCAGGCGAAGAGGATGCTCGCGGCGTTCATCCTCAACCTGACCTCCCTCGCTTTCGTGGCGCTCCTCGTCGCCGGGTTCCTCGTCTTCCAGACCGTCTCCACCGGCGTTCTCCAGCGGCGGCGGCAGGCGGGGATTCTCCGCTCCATCGGGGCTTCCCGGCGCTTCATCCGCCGCCTGCTGCTGGCCGAGGGGGCAATGCTCGGTGTTCTCGGCAGCCTGATCGGGGTTCTCTTCGGCCTGCTGCTCGCCCGCTCGGCGACCGGGGCCGTGCGGCGAACGGTTCATTCGCTCTACCTCCTCGAGGGGTCCAGCGAGTTGCAGGTCAGCACGGAGGCGATTCTCACCAGCGCGGCTCTCGGAATCGTCGTCTCCCTGCTGGCGGTCTGGCCGCTGGCACGGGAGGCAGCGCGAGTCCCCCCGAGGGAGAGTTTCTCGCGGCAGGTGCTGGAGGACCGTCTCCGGCCGCGCCTGTGGGCGCTCTCGGGACTGATTTCGGCGCTGATCGGGACGTTTCTCGCCGTCCACCCCCTGCCCCGGTGGCCGGTGCTTTCCGGGTACGCCGCCGCTGTCTTCTGGGTGCTCGGGGCGGCGTTGAGCACCCCCTGGGGGCTGGGGGTGCTCCATCGCCTCCTCACGGCGGCCGGCGTGCGGCGGCTGGGGGCGACGCTGAAGCTGGCCCTCGGGGTCCTCGTCCGCTCGAGGCACCGGGTCGCCCCGGCGGTGGCCGCCCTCGCGACGGCGGTGGCGATGTGGCTCTCGGTGGACATGATGGTCCAGTCCTTCCGCGGCACGGTGAGCACCTGGGTCGGCTCGACCATCCGCGCGGACCTGATCGTCACCGCCGGGGGCTCGATGCAGAAGGGCGAGCTGGAGTTGATGCCCGGCGAATATTTCACCCGGCTGCAAGGTGCCCCCGGCCTCGCCGATGTGGACTGCTTCCGCAGCACGCGGGTGGAGCTGTACGGCCGCCCGACGGTGGTCGCCGCGGCGTACATGCCCTCCGTGCGCCGGCAGGACCGGCTGCACTACCTGGAGAAACTGCCCGGCGAACACCCCCTCGATGCGCTGGTGCGCGGGGAGAACGGCTGTGTCATCAGCGAGCCGCTCGCCTTCCGCACCGGGCTCGCCCCGGGGGACACGCTCGACCTTCCCACGCCCGGGGGCAGGGAGAAGCTGCTGGTCCGGGCGGTGTTCTACGACTACTCCTCCGATGCCGGCATGGTGCTGCTGGACCGCGACTGGTTCATCGCGCGGTGGCACGATGACCGGGTGGAATCGATGGCGGTCTACCTGCCGCCCGGGGTCGACCTGGCGGAGGGTCGCGGGCGCATCCGCGCGGCGCTGCCGCCCGGGCTGAACATCGACGTCTTCTCCAACCGTGAGCTGCGCAACGCCGTCCTCACCGTGTTCGACCACACCTTCGCGATCACCTACGCCCTCGAGGCGGTGGCGATCATCGTCGCCCTGCTGGCGGTGGGCGGCGGGATGGCGGCGCTGGTCAGCGAGCGGACGCGGGAACTGGCGATCCTCCGCTCGATGGGGGCCTCGAGGCGGCAGATTCTCGGGCGGACCCTGTTCGAGGCGGGGATACTCGGCGGCGCGGGCTGGGCGCTGGGCGCGCTGCTGGGCATCGTCCTCAGCCTGATCCTGACCTACGTCGTCAACCGGTACAGCTTCGGCTGGTCGCTGGCGCTGCGGATTCCGGCGGGTCACATCCTCCTCTCCGGCGCGCTGATGGTCCTCGCCGCCCTGTCGGCCGGGTCGGTGCCCGCGCTGAGGGCCTCGAGGGTGGAGATCACGAAGGGCATCCGGATCAACGACGCATGAGAGGCTCACCGATGCAGAAACACCCGCGGACCGGCGCCGCCCTCCCGGCGGTTCTCGCCCTGGCGGCGGCGGTCGCGCTCGCCGTTCCCGGCACCACGGCCGGGCAGGGTGCGATTCCCGAACCGGGGTACACCTGGTCCTTCCCCCGCGACCACGCCAACCACCCCGGGTACGGGGTGGAGTGGTGGTACTACACCGGGCACCTGCTCCCCCTCGGCGCGGACAGCAGCGAGGCGGACGCCTGGCTCCACGTGCAGCTCACCTTTTTCCGCAGCACGATCCCCGGGCCGGACTCCGGGGAGCTGTACTTCGCCCACCTGGCGGTCTCCGGCGGCGGCAGGCCGTTCGCCTACGCGGAGAAGATCGCCCGCGGCACCCTCGGCGAGGCGGGGTCGGACGAGGCGGTCTACCACGTCTGGCTCGATGACTGGAGCGCCTCCCTGATCGCCGGCGAGCAGGTTCTCGAGGCGTGGGCGCCGGAGACGGGCGGGTTCCGCCTGATCGGCAGGACGGACGGTGAGGTCGTCCTCAACGGAGAGGGAGGCTTCAGCCGCAAGGGACCCGGAGAGAGGGAAGCCTCGTACTACTACTCGCTGCCCCGGCTGGCCGTGCGCGGGCTGTTTCTCCCGCCCGCCGGGGATGACAGCCGGCCCATCGAGGTCGCCGGGACGCTCTGGATGGACCACGAGTTCGGCAGCCAGCGCATCGGCGGCGACATGGCCGGTTGGGACTGGTTCGGGCTCGAGCTGCCCGGCGGAGACGCCCTGATGCTCTACCACCTCCGCCGGGCGGACGGCGGCCCGGGCGAATTCTCCTCCGGGACCTGGATCCCGGCGCGCGGCCGGCCGCGCGTCCTGAAGGGGGAGGAGTTCTCCATCGAGGCCGCCGGGCGGTGGACGAGCCCCCACAGCGGCGTGGTCTATCCCTCCGGCTGGCGGATCGAAGTGCCGGGGGAAAACCTCTCCCTGACCCTCTCCCCCACCCTGAAAGACCAGGAGCTGCGGACCGACCGCTCGACGCGCATCACCTACTGGGAGGGGGCGGTGGAGGTGCGGAGGGCGGGCGCGCCCGGCTTCTCCTTCGGATACGTCGAACTGGTGGGATACGACCGGACGGGATACAGGGACCGCTGAGCCCCCGCCGCAGATAAAACTCCACCCCGCTCAGCCGGCGGCCGGGCGGTCCGGAACCCGGATCCGCAGGCAGACGAAGAACCCGGCGACCGCGATCGCCCCCGCGAGAACGAACACCCAGCGGTACCCCCAGGCTTCCCAGATGTACCCCGATGCGATCGGGAGCGACATCGCCACCGCGTGGTCGATGGTGATCCCCATCGAGATCGTCGGGGTGATCTCGGAGGGGTCGTCCGCGATCTTCTTCAGGTAGGTGATGCGCGCGATACGCAGGGCGAAGAGGACGCTGTCGAGGATGTACGCCCCGTAGAGCAGGTAGAGGCCGACCGAACCGGGAAAGAGATCGGTCGCGAAGCCGTAGGTGAGGCAGATGAGGAGGAGAAGGACCTCGTCGGCGGCGAGCACCGTCCGCTCGCCGAGCCAGTCGATGACATCGCCGAGCAGGGGGCGAAGAATTACGCCGAGGGTCGCGGCGATGAAATAGAGGAGCGCCACGGTCGCCACCGGCACGCCGTGCTCGGTCACCAGCACCCAGATGCCGAAGGCGAGGAAGATCTGCTTGCGGATCCCGAAGAGGGCGCTGATGGCGTAAAACAGGTTGTACTTGCGCTTGTACACCAGCCGGCGGGAGGGCGGGTCGCTCTTCCCGACCCGCAGCCCGGCGTAGAGCACCCCGGCGACCAGCGCCGAACCCGCCGCGACGAGGTAGAACAGGTCATAACGGTCGCCGAGGAGTTTCGCCAGCAGGAACACCGTGCCCACGCCGAGGATCACGCCGAGGTTGCGGGCGCCGCCGAACTGCCCCAGCCGCCGCCCCTCCCCCCCGGATCGCGCGAGCTTCAACCCGATGGGACCCTCGACGGTGAAGATGATGTGGTCGCCCAGCGACCAGATGATGACGAACACGACGAGCAGGGTGGTTCCGCCGGCGAGGTGGCCGAGACCATAGGCGCCGAGGGCGGTGAGCACCATGGCGAGCGCCGCCATCTGGGTCTCGCGCAGCAGGGTGAGCATCGCGCCCGCGACGAACATCATCAGGAAACCGGGCAACTCGCGGGGAAACTCCAGCCAGCCCCGCGCCTCCGCGCTCAGGTGGTGCACCTCGGAGAGATAGTTGTTCAGCGAGGAGATGAAAATCCCGCTCGCCGCGCCGAAGAACATGGTGGCCAGGAGGGCGCGGATGAGGTCATGTCGCGGGGTGCGCGGCTCCCCGGGCCCGGGAGGGGGAGTCACGGCGGATTCGTTCAGCGGTTCATGGGTCATGCGGTTCAACCACGGCGAATTCCCGGAAAGATACGGCACGAAGCCCGGCGATGCCCGGTGGCGGCGGCACCTGCAAGGCGGCTTCGAAGCCCCTATCTTTCCCGCATGGAAGAGAGCGAAAAACGAGAGAAAGCGGCGATACCCCCCGGCGCGGACCCGGGGAATCGGGCGGGCGAGGAGGAGAACCGTATCCGTCTCGAGGCGGAGGAGGGCTACAGCGCCCAGGAGCGGCTGGACCTGTGGATCACCCGCCGGGTGGCGAAGATCAGCCGTAACCGGGTGCAGAAGCTGATCGCCGAGGGGCGGGTGACCCTGGACGGCCGCCCGGCGAAGGCCTCCGCCATCGTCCCGCCGGGGGCGACGGTCGAGGTGGTCTTTCCCCATCCCCCGCGGCCCGCCGCCGCGCCGGAGGACATCCCCCTCGATGTCGTCTACGAGGACGATCACCTGCTGGTGGTCAACAAGCCGCCCGGGATGGTGGTCCACCCCGCGGCGGGCCACCATGGGGGCACGCTGGTCAACGCCCTCCTCGGGCGATACCGGGACCTGCCGCGTCCCGGCGGGGCGACGGTGCGTCCGGGCATCGTCCACCGCCTCGACAAGGACACCTCCGGGCTGATCGTCGTCGCCCGGGACGAGGATACGATGACCGTCCTCGGCCGCCGTTTCCACGAACACGACATCGACCGGGAATACGAGGCGCTGGTATGGGGGTCGCCCCCCGACAGCGGCACCATCGAGGAACCCATCGGGCGGCATCCGGGAAACCGCAAGAAGTTCACGGTGCTCAAGGGTGGGCGGCCGGCGGTGACCCACTGGCGGGTGCGGGAGCGCTTCGGCTTCCTCACCCGTGTCCGGGTGACCCTCGAGACGGGACGCACCCACCAGATCCGGGTGCACATGTCGAGCCGCGGCTGGCCTGTCTTCGGCGACGCCGTCTACGGCGGGCGGATGCACGCGCTGCACCGGATGACCTCCGGGCAACGCCGGTCGGCGAGGGAGGCGCTGGCCCGCATGCCCCGGCAGGCGCTGCACGCCCGGCTGCTCGGCTTCCTCCACCCTGTCACCGGCGAGCGGCTCCGCTTCGAGGCACCTCTGCCAGGGGATATGCGGGAATTGCTGGACTTCCTGCGCGGGGAGAGTGGTTGATCCTAAATGAGATGGTTCCAGGCCGGGGGTATCCGGGAAGCGACGTGCGGGCGAAGGTGGCCCGGGAATTTATTCCCGGGTCTCATCTCCCACCATCTCCCCGGCATTAATCCAAGGATACCTTACCATTACAATGATATGATAATCGGCGGGTGGCCCGGGAATTTATTCCCGGGTCTCATCTCCCACCATCGCCCCGGC
>CAYOKT010000038.1:13444-27912 GCA_964404605.1 uncultured bacterium | reverse complement strand
CCCTGTCAGCTACGATGACAGGGTCTGACAGGTTTTTATGATATTACATGACACAATAATAACCATAGCGCAATATAATAGACGGAGGGTCGCCCGGCGACACGTCGCCGGGCTGCATCACTGGCGGGGGTGTCTCAAGAACCGGCCTGCCCCACACGCCGCAGGGTGGCGATGGTCTCCAGCGCAGGCGTCGCGGGGAACATGTCGACCGGCTGCAGGGTATGAGGGCGATAGGCGGTGAGCCGTTTCAGGTCCCTCGCCAGCGCCGCCGGGTGACAGGAGAGGTAGATGACGCGCTCCGGCCCACTCCGGTTGATCCACGCGAGCAGGTTCGGGTGCGCCCCGCCCCGCGGCGGGTCGAGCAGGACCACGGCGGCCTCCCCGGGGGCGGGAAGCCCGGCCGGTTCGGCGAGGTCCAGCTCGTGGTACTCCACCTCGAAACCGTGTTCCTGCGCGAAGGCCCGGCCGGCCGCCACCGCTTCGCGGGAGGACTCGAACACCTTCGCCCACCCCCCCCGCGCCGCATGTTCGAGCGCGAACGCCCCGAAGCCGCCGTAGAGGTCGAACAGCCCCTCGCCGCGCGGAACCTGGTCGAGGACGATTCCCCGCAGGACTTCTCCCGCATGGCGGTTGGCCTGCGAGAACACCGTCGGCTCCGCGCGCAGCACTCCCCCGGCGAGATCGTGAGTCACCAGGGGATCGCCCTCGGCGTGGACGACCTGCGAGGCGAACAGGCGCGCCTTCACACCCGGCGAGCGGCGCAGCTCCCACCCGGCGAGCCGCCCGCGATCCAGCCAGCGGCGGAAGGGCTCGAGCGGCGGGACGGATTTTCCGAACAGGAAGAGAACGGCGACCGCTTCTCCGCGGCCGTTGTCGCGCAGCAGCAGGCGGGCCGCCTCGCCCCGGCCGCCGCCCCGCAGGGGGAGCTTCACCTCCGGGAGGGCCTCCCCGAGGCGTTGCAACGCCTTGCACAGGGGTTCCCCGCCGAGGAGGCAATCGCGCACCGGCACGGCGCCGTCACCGGCATAATAGACGAGTCGAAAACGGCTTCCGAGGCGGATGAGATGCAGCTCGAGGCGGTCACGGTAACGCCACTGGCGCGGCGAGGCGACCGGCTGCCGCACCTCGACGCCGCGGATGCCGCCGACACGCGCCAGGGTCTGGGCGAGGTGCTCGCGTTTCCACTCGAGCGCCGCCTCGCGGCGGAGGGCGCCCAGCGGCGAGGCGTGACACCCCTCGAGGTAATGGGGGCAAGGATGGGGAACGCGCAGGGGCGAGGGAACGACCAGCTCCACAACCCTGCCGAACCGGGGCCCTTTCTCCCCACCCTTCGAGAGGGTGGCGGTGACCTGGTCGCCGGGGAGCGCGCCCGCGATCATCACCACCCGGCCGTCCGGACCGCGGGCCACTCCGCGCCCGTCCCAGGTCAGGTCCATGATCTGGTAGACCACCACTGCCCGCTCCTCCCCCTCACGCCTCTCGTTCCCCCGGCCCCGTACAGGCCGGGAGCGCGGCGAAACACTCCTCTTCGACGCTCCCTTCCCCAACCCTCCCCCGGTCCGGCGCAAAAGTACCCCGCTTGCGAGGAGGGGGCAAGCGGGGTCTCTTTGAGGCGTTTCGGGAAAACCGGGAGGAGCGGAGAGCGCTCAGCGCATCGGCCCGCCCGGACCGGGCATGCGGGATTTCCTCCCGCGCATCATCGGCATCGGGTGACCAGGCCCGCCGCGCGGCCCGCCGTGCGGCCCGCCGAACATGGGCAGGGGACGGTCCCCGAGCTTCTCCAACTGCTCCGCGTTGAGCAGCGCGCGCGCCTGCTTCTCCGCCTGCATCCGGTTGACCATCAGGTCGGCTTTCACCTTGCCCATCTCCTGCATCACGTCACGCAACTGGTCCGCGTCGGTCTCACCGGCATCGAGGAGAGCCTGCCGTTGTTTACCCAGCTCGTTGAGCCTGCGGACGAGCGGAAGCTGACGCTTAATCATGGCGCTGTGGACGTCGATCAACCGCGTGATCTGGCCGTCATCGAGCCCCAGCTCGATGAGCGGCTGCAGCGGGGTGTTCATCCCGCCCTTCATCATCATCGGCGGCATGGGCGGGTGGGGCATGCCCATTTCGCCCGCCGGGGGCTCCGTGTCCTGAGGCGGTCCGGCCCATGCCGCGCCCGCCAGCAGAATCGCGAAGAACAGCAGGGAACCTGCAGACAGGATACGCTTCATGAATCTCTCCTTCGCTGGTGGTTATGGCTCTGAGGATTGGACGCCCGGGGAACGCCCGGGTTTATCCGCGAGGAAAGGAGCGGAGACACGCGCGCGCGGCCGACCGGATCGGCGGCTCACTCCGGTCACACCCGGATCACCGCATCGCGCTCCGCGCCGACGCTCACCAGCTCCACCTTCACCCCGGTCTGCTCACGGATGTAATCGAGGTAACGGCGGCAGTTGGGCGGCAGGTGCGCGAGACGGGTCACCCCGGAGATGTCTTCTCTCCAGCCCGGGAGGGTCTCATAGACCGGTTCCACCTCGTCCAGCACCCACGGCTCGGTGGGGAAGTGCTCGAGGGGTTTCCCGCGATACATGTAGGCGACGCACACCGGGATCTCATCGAGATGGCTGAGGACATCGAGCTTGGTGATCGCCCAGGAATCGAGCCCGTTCACCCGGACGGCATAGCGCGCGATGACGAGGTCCAGCCAGCCGCAGCGCCGCGCCCGGCCGGTGGTCGCGCCGTACTCCCCGCCCCAGGCGCGGAACTCGCTCTGCAGCGGCTCCTCCACCTCGGTCGGGAAGGGACCGTTGCCGACACGGGTCGTGTACGCCTTCATCACCCCGATCACCCGGCTGATCGCCCGCGGGCCGATGCCGACCCCGGTGGCCGCCATCCCGGCGGTGGGGTTCGAGCTGGTGACATAGGGATAGGTACCGTGATCGATGTCGAGCAGGGTGCCCTGCGCCCCTTCGAGGAGGATCTCCCTGTTGTCGCGGATCGCCTCGTGGAGGAACACGGAGACATCGTGGATGTAGGGGTCCACCTTTTCATCGAAGGCGAGATATTCCTCGATGATGCGCTCCACATCGAGCATGTCGCCCTCATAGTACCGGGAAAGCAGGCGGTTCTTGCTCTCGAGGTTGGCGCGCAGCTTGGCTTCCAGCTCCTCGCGGTCGAGGAGGTCGACGATCCGGATGCCGTTGCGGCTGTACTTGTCGGTGTAGGCGGGTCCGATGCCGCGCCCGGTGGTGCCGATCTTCTCCCGGCCGGCGGCCTTCTCCGCGGCGGCGTCGATCGCCCGGTGATAGGGCATGATCAGGTGGGCCTTCTGGCTGATGAGGAGCCGCCCCTCGACCTCGACCCCCTTCTCCTCGAGTTGCTCGATCTCCTCGAACAGCACCCGCGGGTCGACGACGCAACCGTTGCCGAGGCAGCAGACCACTCCCGGGTGGAGGATCCCGGAGGGGATCTGGTGAAGGATGGTCTGCTCCCCCCGGAAGACCACCGTGTGCCCGGCGTTCGGTCCGCCCTGGTACCGTGCGACGATATCCGCGGCTTCGCTCAGCAGGTCGACGATCTTTCCCTTGCCCTCGTCGCCCCACTGGCAACCGACCACAACCCGCACCCCCATGCGCCCCTCCCGAGGTAGTTCACCACCGGCAATGTACACGCCGGGTCCGGCGTGAAAAAGCCCGGGAGAGCACCCGGGCGGCAACCTTACCGGACGGATGTCCCGTCAGCGCTTCTTCCGCCTCTGCTCCGGCTTGCGCAGGTTCCACTCCACCAGGATCGGGCTGGCGACGTAAATGGAGGAATAGGTGCCGATGATCACCCCGGCGAGGAGCGCGAAGGCGAAATCATGGATCACCGATCCGCCGAACAGGAAGAGGATGAACACCACGATCAGGGTGGTGCCGCTGGTGAGGATCGTCCTGCTCAACGTTTCGTTGATCGAACGGTTCACCTGCTCGAACAGGGAGGCGGAACGCAGCTTCTTCACATTCTCCCGGATGCGGTCGAAGACCACGATGGTGTCGTTCAGCGAGTACCCGACGATGGTCAGGAAGGCGGCGATCACCGCCAGGCTGACCTGCAGGTTGAGGAGGTTGAAGAGGCCGAAGACGATGAGCACATCATGGGCGAGGGCGATGATCGCCGCGATCGCATAGCGGTACTGGAACCGCCACGACAAGTAGATAACGATGAAGAACAGCGAGGCGAAGATGGCGAGAATCGCCGCGGATCGCAGCTCGCGCCCGATCTTCGGACCCACCTGCTCGACGCTGCGGATCTCGAAGGGGTCGCCCGCCAGCGCCCTTTTCAGGCTCTCCTCGATGGGGGTGATCGCCTTCTCGCCCTGGGCCGTCCGCGGGATGCGGATCATGATGTCGTTGGTGCCGCCGCCCGAGATCATCTTCACCTCGGCATCGGCGTACCCCTCGGCGGAAAGGACATCGCGAATGGTGCTCTCACCGACGGGCTTCTCGAAGCGGACGATGATCTGCATCCCGCCGAGGAAGTCGATGGAGTAGTTCGGCCCGCCGCGCAGGATGGTGGCGACCAGGCCGATGAGGATCAAGGTTCCGCTGAACAGGAAGGCCCAGCGGCGATGACCCTGAAAATCGTAGTTCGGGTGCTTGAAGATCTGCAACATGTCAGATGCTCAGTTTTTTCACCGACCAACGGGTGGTGATCCAATCGAAGATGGCTCGCGAAACGACAAGCGCCGTGAACATGGAGGAGATGATCCCGATCATCAGCGTCAGGGCGAATCCCCGGATCGGTCCCGTGCCGAACTGGTAGAGAACGATGCCCGCGATCAGCGTCGTGATATTCGCGTCCATGATCGTGACGAACGCCCGGCCGTAACCGTTCTTGATCGCGTTCCACACCGTCTTGCCGGCGTTCAACTCCTCGCGGATGCGCTCGTAGATGAGCACGTTGGCATCCACCGCCATGCCGATGGTGAGGATGATCCCCGCGATCCCCGGCAGGGTCAGGGTAAAGCCGAACCCGGCGAGGACGGCCATCACGAAGAGAATGTTCAGCATGAGGACGATGTCGGCGACAAACCCCGCGCCCCGGTAATAGAACAGCATGAAGAGGATCACCCCGGCGAAGCCGAGAAGGGCGCTGAAGGTGCCCGCATGGACGGAATCGGAGCCGAGGCTCGGTCCGACCGTCCGCTCCTCGATGATCTCCACCGGCGCGGGGAGTGCCCCGGCCCGCAGGACCACGGCGAGGTCGGAGGCCTCCTCCATCGATTCGGACCCCTCGATGATCGCCCGGCCGTCCGGGATCTTCACCCGGATGACCGGCGCCATGTGCACCTTGCCGTCCAGCACGATGGCGAGATACTCCCCGACGTTGTTCTCGGTGACACGGGCGAAACGGCGCGCCCCTTCACGTTTCATCGTCAGGTTGACAATCGGCGCGCCGGCCTGGCTCGGATCGCTGTACCCGGTGCCGATGGTGACCTGGGCGTCCTTCAGGGCGGCGCCGGTCAACTCCGCGCGCTTTCGCACGAGGTACAGGTACCAGAAGGACTGGCCGTTCCCGCTGTCACTCGGCTTGTTGCTCCAGAGGAACTCGTACTCCGGCGGAATGATGTTTTGCACATCCTGCCGTGAAAGAAAGCGCTCGACCATCGGCCGGTCCTTGTCGAGGACCATGATCTGGCGCTGATACAGGTTCAGCCGGCTGGCGAAGGGGTGCTCGCGCTGCAGGGCGCGCAGGGAGGTGTCCTCGGGCGCCTCGCCGGGCAGCTCCTCCTCGCCGCCGAGCAGGGAGCGCAGGGCCGCACCGGTGGTATCCTCCTCGGCGGTCGCCGTATCCTGCGCGGCTTCCACGGCGGCCGCCGCCTCCTCACCCTGCCCCGCCTTCTGCTCCGCGGCGAGGTAGGCATCCACATCCTTGATCACCTGCGCCGTGATCTCCGGGTCGGCGACCAGCTTGAACTCGAGCAGCGCGGTGCGCCCGATGAGGTTCCTCGCCCGCCGCGGGTCCTGGACACCGGGCAGCTCGATGACGATCCGCCGGTTCCCCTGCTTGGTGATCGAAGGTTCGCTGACCCCGAACTCGTCGATGCGGTTCCGCAGCTTGGTCAGCGTCAGGTCGACCGCGTCCTCCGCCTGCTTGCGGAGCATGCGGACGATCTCCCTGTCCGACTGCCTCGGGTCGCCGAAGTAGCGGGCCATCGGCACCTGCCGCTTCGAGAAGGCCTCCAGCACGACCTGCTGAAAGTCCGCCGTCGGGTCCTTCTCCAGCTCCGCGTGCACCTCCCGGGAGATTTCGTTGAAGGTGGCGTCGCGATTCTTCGCCAGGCGATCCATCAGGTCGACGAGGTTCACCTCGAGCACGAGGTACATGCCGCCCTGGAGATCGAGCCCCAGCTTGATCTCGCCGGATTGGGCCTTGACCAGCTTGTCGTAGAACTCGCTGCGCAGGTTCTCGATCCGCTCGATGAGCGCCGCCTTCGTGGAGTCGTCCACGTTTTCCGCCTGACGGATGCGGTCGGCGATGTCGACATCGAAGCGGAAGATCTCATCGCGCAGGACATTCAGCGGCACGCCGCTGGCCGCGCTGATCTCGGCGAGCCGGGCATTGAGCTGCCGGTTCAACCGGTAGGCGTGCAGGGTCGGAAAGAGGTAGACCACCGCAGTAATAACCAGGGCGAAAATCAGGATCGCCCGGACCATGTGGGACCGTTGCATCGTGAAGGTGCCTTCGTGCAAACGTGAAGCCGCCGCGGGAGCGGGCGGCGCCGGTACCGTACTTCCCAACAGTCGTTCGGGGCCGCGCACGGCCCCGATTCAGATTGAACCTTGGAATATAGAGGGGGCCCCGAGTAGAGTCAACCGCCGCTCTCACTCCCGCCCGCGGGAGACCGGCCGCCCCGATGCACCGCCGGCTCCGGCCAACCGGGGGCAAGAGGACCTGCGGCGGTCACCAGCGCGAAGTCAGCCCCCCCAGCGAGCGGCGGATCAGGCGATAGCTCTCCCGGTAGTCCTCCGGCGAACCGCCGAAGGGGTCGGCGATCTCACCGTCCGCTCTGCCGGCGAGCAGCCCGAGGCGCACCAGCTTGCGCCGCGCCCAGGGGAAGCGTTCGAGAACGACCCGGGCGTTCTCCCGGTCGAACACCGCGACCACATCCGCGCGCGCCACGTCCTCCGGCACGAGAAGGCGCGACCGATGCGCGCCCAGGTCCACCTTCAACTCGGCGGCCGCCCGGACCGCCTCCGGCGGCGAGGGGCGATTCGCCACGGGGTAATACCCGGACGAGCGGACACTCACCGGCGTCCCGCTGGCGCGCAGCCACGCCTCCGCGAAGGGGCTGCGGATGATGTTTCCCTTGCAGACGAAGAGGATGTTCCGCGCGCGGAGCAGCTTTTTCCGCGCCCGCTCCTCCAGCAGGCGGCGCAGGGGGGAGCGCAGCAGGAGCCTGCCCCCGACCACCCGGACCCCTTCCGCGATGAACCTTCCGAGTTCCCTCAGCTCGGCGAAGCCCGGCGCCGGGTCGTCTCGCACGAAGGTGTCGCTCACCTCCCGCCCGAGCAGTGGGTTGAACCACTCGAGGGCGACCCGGCCGAGGGGCACCGTCTGGAGGGCGGGGTCGCCGCGGTCCGCCTTCAGGTTCTGCCAGCTCCAGCGCAGGTCCATCAGCAGGTTCCGGCCGTAGAGGCCGACCCGGTAACCGCGGGGGAAGTCCCGCCGCCCCTCGACGAGGTACTGGTAGAGGTAGAAGGGGAAATCCACACCGGCCGCCACGGCGAGGGGGAGCGACCCCCAGAAGCGGCCGTTGATCTCGACGAAGATCCACTCGCCGCTGCGGCGGTCCCGCTTGTACTCGACCATCGCGACGCCGCTGTACCCGACGGCCTCGAGCAGCCTGCTCGTCGCCTCGAGGAACTCCGGGTCGAGGGGTTCGCTGACCCGGTAGGAACTCCCGCCGCCGTGCAGGGGCTCGTGGACGCGCCGGTGCTGGAAGGCGGCGAGGATCCCGCCCTTGTCCGCCAGGATTTCGATGCCGTAGCCGACGCCGTTCACATGCTTCTGCGCGACCACCGGCCCCCCGGCCAGCAGGCCGCGCACCGCCCCCGGGAGCTCTTCCGCCCGGAACACCTTGACCACGTGCCGCTTCCGGTCCAGCCGGTCGAGGGTGAAGGAGCTGACCGGCTTGAGGACCAGCGGCAGGCCGAAGGCCTCCAGCGCCCGCTCGGCCTCCTCCACGCTCCCCACCGGCATCTCCTCCGGCAGGGGAATCCCCAGCTTGCGGGCCAGCTCCCCCGCGGCGTGCTTGTCGTTGGCGATGCGGAACGCCTCGCCGTCGAGGAGGTAGAGGCGGCCGTGCGGCTCCAGCGCGTCACGGTGCTTTTGCAGCGGGAGCAGGGAGAGATCGTTCGTCGGGATGACGAGGTCGTACCCCTCGCGGTCCATTCTCGCCGCCAGCGCCTCGCGCCAGGCGTCCTCGCCCCTCCGGTAGGGCGGAAGGTCGAGGACGCGGGAGATGTACCGGCTGCGCAGCTCGGGGGAGCCGGGCGGGCACCAGCCGGCATGCACCTCGAGCCCGGCGCGGCCGAGGGAGCGGACGACGGTGAGGAAACTCCGGGTGTCCGCGCCGAGAACCAGCACCTTGCCTCTCATGGCGCTTCCCCTCCGGCGGACGCCGCCGCCTCCCTGCGCCGGGCGGCGAACCGGTCATGGTACTCTCTGAGGGTCACCCCGACGAAGTTCCCGGACGCCAGGGAGAACAGGGCATCCAACTGCCTGTACAGGCGCTCGATGCTCTCCACGTCGGGGAAGGTGGGGCTGCCGCCGGGCATCAGCTCGGAGGAGTGGAGCATGAACATCACGTAGTCCCGGCCCTCGCGCAGGGCGTGGTACAGCAGGGAGACGAGGGCCGGCAGGTTGCGCCCGTCCGGGCGCAGCCACCACCTCGGCGCGAGGCGGTTGAGCGCCTTTCGCACCGGCCAGGTGCGGGCCAGGGACTCCGGGGTGATGTCGCGCAGCCATCCCGCCCTCACCATGACCGTCATCGGCACCTCGAGCAGGGGGCTGTCGCCGGGACGCCGGATGTCGCCGAGGTCCAGGTAATAGGCGCTCTCCGGAAAATCCCGGTAATCGCTCCCCCCCCGGCCGTGGGGAACCCCCAGGTCGCCGCGCCAGGAGATATGCGGGGTCACCGAGCAGTCCACCTTGTAGCCGAACTCGACCAGCATCCGGGCGTAGATCCTGTTGAACGCCCACCGCCCGGCGCGGTGGCTCACCGGCTGGCTGCTGAAGGCGAGGGCCAGCGCCTGGGTCATCCGCGCGATCTTCTTCAGCATCACCTCGCGCGGGTACTCGACCAGGTAGGGCATGTGGGTGAAGTCATCGGAGGTCAACGGATGGTCCGGGGGCGTGTTCCAGGCATGCAGGTGCATCCCGACCTCCGCCATCCCGCGCCGGACGGCATCGCGGGCGAACTCGACGAACGCCGGGTCGTGCGCCATCTCCCAGTCCGTGAGCCACGTCGGCTTGAACCCGTACCGCTCGCAGAGAGCCTGGAAACGGGGCAGGAAGGCGGTGTTCCGCGTCGTCACCTCCCTCGGGCGCGACCAGAAGTTATCACCCTCGGTGTCGATGGTGACCAGGAAGCAGGGCCGGGCGGGCCTGCGACTCCCGGTGGTCTCCGGATGCCTCTTCGTCAACGGACCCGCCTCATCGCCGTCGTCCCTCCCCTGTTACCGCCGGGCGGCGCCGGGCCGTCCCCGAATCATCCCGGCGCACCGGCCGCCCTTCACGCTCCGCCCGTACCGGTCGCTCCCCCGGGGGCACGCCGCAAACTACGAACGGCGACGCCCGGCCCGCCACGATCCGGGCGCGCGGCTCACACCGGCCCCCGAGGGAGAGGCCGGGGCGTGCGCCGGGCGCGGCGGAGGAATTACCTTCCCCCTCGAAGCCGCGTCTTCTTCGTGGGGTTCCCTTCAGCCCGGAATCGTGCAGGCCGCGGAGGCGAACCGGACGCGGGATCGACCGTGCGAGACTCGAATACCATTGTCACCGAAGAGGCGGCCGCAGCCTTCCGCCCGGCGCAGCCTCGAACCAGGACCGCGCAGATGAGGGAAAAACTGCTCTACGAACTCTCCGTCCCCGGCCGCCGGGGGGTAACCCCGCCCGCGCTCGACGTGCCCGAGGCGGAGCTGCCGCCGGAACCGCTCTTCCGCCGCGCCCCCGCTCCCCTGCCCGAGGTGAGCGAGCTGGACGCCATCCGTCATTTCGTCCGCCTCTCGACGCTGAACCACCACGTGGACAAGGGGTTCTACCCCCTCGGCTCCTGTACGATGAAATACAACCCGAAGGTGAACGAGGCGATCGCGGCGGATCCCTGTTTCACCGACCTGCACCCCTTCACCCCCACCCGGCTGGCCCAGGGGACGCTCGAGGTGATGGCGGAGTTGCGCGACGCGCTGTTGAAGATCACCGGCTTCGACGCGGCGACCCTTCAGCCCCCGGCGGGGGCGAGCGGGGAGCTGACCGGGCTGATGCTGATGAAGGCGTACCACGCCGACCGGGGAGACAGGAAACGGACGCGGATCATCCTCCCCGACTCCGCGCACGGCACCAACCCGGCCTCGATCCACTTCGCCGGCTTCGAAGCCGTGGAGGTGAAATCGAGCACGGACGGCACCCTCGACCCGGAACCCATCCGCCGGCTGGCGGACGACACCCTCGCCGGGCTGATGGTGACCAACCCGAACACCCTCGGCATCTTCGAGGACAAGATCCGGACGGTCGCGGACATCGTGCACGGCGCCGGGGGCCTGATGTACATGGACGGCGCGAACATGAACGCGCTGCTCGGGATCACCACCCCCGCCGCCCTCGGGTTCGACATGCTGCACCTGAACCTGCACAAGACCTTCTCCACGCCGCACGGCGGCGGCGGCCCCGGCTCGGGACCCGTCTGCTGCACCGAAGCCCTTGAACCCTTCCTCCCGGCGCCGCTGATCACCCGGGGCGGGGACGGTTTCTTCCTCGACTGGGACCGGCCGAAATCCATCGGGATGGTGCACGGGTTCTACGGGAACACCCTGGTCCTGGTGCGCGCCCTCGCCTACATCCTCGCCACCGGGCGCGACGGCCTCCAGCGGGTCAGCCGGACGGCGATCCTCAACGCCAACTACCTGCGCGTGAAGTTGCAGGAAGACTACCACCTCCCCCACCCCGAGCGCTGCCTGCACGAGGTGGTCTTCAGCGCCGACAACCAGTGCGCCCACGGGGTGAGGGCCCTCGACATCGCGAAGCGGCTGCTCGACTTCGGACTGCACGCGCCGACGGTGTACTTCCCGCTCATCGTGCACGAGGCGTTGATGATCGAGCCCACGGAGACGGAATCGAAGGAGAGCCTGGACGAGTTCATCGCCGTGATGAAGCAGATCGCCCGCGAGGCTGAGGAGAACCCGGACCTCCTCCACGAAGCTCCGGTGAGGACGCCTGTGCGCCGGCTGGACGAAGCCCTCGCCTCGCGCAAGCCGAACGTCCGCTGGCGACCGGAGGGGAGCCCTGAGCCGTCCGCCTGAACCCTCGCCCCTGACGCCGGGGGAGCTGGCGCGCATCGGGCTCCACCGCTATGTCGCCTTCGATCTCGAGACGACAGGCACGGAGGCCTCCCGCGACCGGATTCTCGAGTTCGGGGCGGTGCGTTTCGAGGGGGGGCGCGAGGTCGACCGGTTCAGCGAACTGGTCGCCGTCGAGGGTCGCATCCCGCCCGAGATCGTCCGCCTTACCGGCATCACCGACTCCGACCTGGACGGCGCCCCGCCGGTGGAAGAGCTCCTGCCCCGCTTCCTCGAGTTTCTCGGCGCGGACCCCCTCGTCGGGCACAACGTCTCCTTCGACCATGGGTTTCTCTTCGCCGAGATCGACCGCCTCCCCGCGGCCGAACGCCCCGCCTGGACTCCCGGCCCGCTGCATGATACCCGCCTCGTCGCGCGGGCGTTTTTCCCCACGCTGGACTCGTTCAGCCTCGCCTCGCTGACGCGCATCTTCGAAGTGGAACTGGCCGGACACCACCGCGCGGTGAACGACGCCGTCGCGACCGGGAAGCTGCTGCTCGAGCTGCTCGCCCGCGCGCGGCGGACGCCCTTCGGCGAACTGAACGAGATGCACCGGATCATCGGGGGAGCGGCGCTTCCCATCGGGTCGATCATCGAGGGGTTGTCGGCGATCGGGCCCGGAGAAGCGGGGCCGGACACCGCCCTCCCCCTCCCGGACAACCGGCTCGGGCGGTGGGACGGCGGCGCGGACGACGAGGTCGCCGACCGGGAGCTGGACCCGGAGGAGATCGAAGGGTTCTTCGCGGAGGAGGGCCCGCTGGCCCGGGCGCTGCCGGGGTACCGCCGCCGCGAGGGCCAGGTGGAGATGGCACGGGATGTCTTCCGAACCCTTACGGACGGCGGCACGCTGCTCGCGGAGGCGGGCACGGGCACCGGGAAGAGCTTCGCCTACCTGCTGCCGGCGCTGCTCACCGCCCGGAGCGGCGGCGGCCGGGTGATGGTCTCCACCCACACACGCCACCTGCAGGACCAGCTCTTCGGCAAGGACCTGCCCACGCTGAACGAAGCCCTCGGCGGCGGAGTGCGCGCCGTCCTCCTGAAAGGGAGGAACAACTATATCTGCCGGCGGCGGTACGAGGCGATGGTCGCCGACCCCTCGAAACTCGACGCCGCCGACCGCGAGGCGCTGCTGCCGCTGGTCCGCTGGATGGCGCGGACCCGGACCGGGGACATCAGCGAGGCCCCCGCGTTCAAGCCCGTCTTCAGCGGCGGGCTGTGGAACCGGATCACCAGCGAGTCCGGCTTCTGCTCCGCGCGGGTCTGCCGCGCCTCACCGGGCTGCTTCCTCCACCGCATCCGCTCCAGCGCCCAGGCGGCGCACGTCGTCCTGCTGAACCACGCCCTGCTCTTCAGCGATCTCGCCGCCGGGGGCGGTGTCCTCGGAGACTACGACCGGCTGGTGTTCGACGAGGCGCAGCACGTGGAGAAGGTGGCCGCCGAGAGCCTCGGCTTCAAGTACAACCTGCCGACCCTGCGCACCACCCTCACCCGCCTCTACGACCCGGCGAGCGAACGCGGACTGCTGGTGCGGCTGCAAACCCATGCCCCGCGCCTGAAGACCCCGCTCGAACGCGGCAGGGCGGACGCCGACCCCCTCGAGAACGCGATCCTGGGGGTGAAAAAGGCCCTCGAAACCGGCACCGCCTTCCTCCGCGAACTGGACGCCGCCCTGCGCTCCGAGGCGGACCGGAACGGGTACTCCCGGCGCATCCGCTACCGCAGCGGCGAGGAGGAATTCGCCGACTACACCGACCTGGTCGAAACCCACCGTGAAGCCCTGAAGAAGCTCGACGACCTGCTCGATGAGCTGGCGCGGGAGCTGACCGGGGACGAGGGGTCTCTCCCCGCGGAGGGGGATGACATCTTCAACGAGCTGCAGCGGCTGAGCATCGAGGCGGGCAGGCTCGCGGCGGCGTTCGGCCGTCTCACCGGGGGCGGGGAGGAGAACACCGTCTTCTGGGTGGAGGTGCCTTCCTCCTCCCGCGGGGCGGTGACCCTCTACGGCGCTCCGCTGGACGTGGGAAGCGTCCTCAAGCAGGCCCTCTACCCGCGGCTGCACAGCCTGGTGCTCACCTCCGCCACGCTCACCGTGGACAACCGTTTCGACTACCTGAAGAGCCGGCTCGGCATCGAGGAGGAGGCCGCGGGGGGCATCTACGATTCCCCCTTCGACCTTCGCGGCCAGCTCTTCATCGCGGTGGCCGACTTCCTCGGCGATCCGAAGCGGGACGAGAAGGAGTTCACCCGGCGGGTCGCCCGGCTCGCGCAGCGGCTGCCGACCGAGCTGGATGCCGGCACCTTCATCCTCTTCACCAGCCAGCGGATGCTCCGCAACGTGCACGACCTGTCGGGGCCGCAGCTCGAACGGGAGGGGTGGCTCACCCTCGCGCAGGGACGCAGCGGGGGACGCGCGGACATGCTCCAGCGCTTCCGCGAGGAGCGGCGCAGCGTCCTCTACGGCGTGGACAGCTTCTGGGAAGGGGTGGACATCCCCGGCGAATCGCTGGAGCTGGCGATCATCGCCCGGGTTCCCTTCGCGGTGCCCACGGAGCCGCTGGTCGAAGCGCGCAGCGAGAAAATCCGCCGCGAGGGGGGCGATCCGTTCCGGGAATACACGCTGCCGGAAGCCGCCCTCCGGCTGCGGCAGGGCATCGGGCGGCTGATCCGCACCACCGAGGATGTCGGGGTCGCGGTGATCTGCGACCCGCGACTGATTCACAGCCGCTGGGGCAAGACGATCCTCCGCTCCCTGCCGGTGGGTCCCCTCGAGTATCACGATTACGACAGCCTGCTGGCCGACCTGCGGGGGTTCCTCCGGGGCCATGAGTAAGTAGACCAGTGCCGAGAAATACCTTCCTGATCAAGGGGCGGGTGGCCCGGCGGGTG
>CAYOKT010000038.1:0-13344 GCA_964404605.1 uncultured bacterium | reverse complement strand
TAGACCAGTGCCGAGAAATACCTTCCTGATCAAGGGGCGGGTGGCCCGGCGGGTGGCGCACCGGAACTCGTAACATCGCGGTGCCCCAGGTTTCAAAATGCATGAAACGCAATGCTCAACTGTCATCCTGAACGCAAGTGAAGGATCTCGAAACGAAATGTTTCGTATCCAGTGGAAGTGAATCGTTTCGAGACTCTTCCCTCGTCCCGACACTTCGGGACGGGTCAGAGTGACACATTTGCGCTTGGCGGATTTCATGCGACGCGTGGCCCGGGACTCCTGCCCCCCGCTCGCCACACCGCAGTAAAAGGCGAAGGCAGGAAGCTCTGCGAAGGGGGATGCCCCGGGTTTCATAAGGGTTTCCGCGACGAACGCAAATTGCTACAAGAACCTGAAACCGTAATCTCACTCACAACACGAAACGATATTTCCCAGAAGTGGTATAGTATCAGGTAAAAAAAACCGCCGGCCCTTTCGGACCGGCGGTTGCTTTCATGGGGTAAGCAGGGCGCGGCGGATACTACGGAAACGTTCACGCATCGACGCGTAAACCGCACGCCGCGGCGCTGTGACTCCGCGCCTCAGCGCATGACACGCACCCCGCTGTCCTGCCCGATCTTCGACATGCTCATCAGGAATTCATCGTTGGTCGTGGTGCCCCTGATCTTCTCCTTGAGGAACTTCATCGATTCCATCGGACCGTAGCTCGACAGCAGGTTCCGCAGGATCCAGACCCGGTTGAGCACATGCTCGTCGAGGATGCGTTCCTCTTTCCGCGTGCCGCTGCGGTTGAGGTCGAAGGCCGGGAAGATGCGAGCATCGGCGAGCTTGCGGTCGAGGACCAGCTCCATGTTGCCCGTGCCCTTGAACTCCTCGAAAATCACCTCGTCCATCCGGCTGCCGGTTTCGATCAGCGCCGTGGCGATGATGGTCAGGCTGCCTCCGTTCTCGATGTTCCGCGCCGCGCCGAAGAACTTCTTCGGCTCGTAGAGGGCGGTGGCATCGACGCCGCCGGAGAGGATGCGCCCGGAGTGCGGCGCGACGGAGTTGTGCGCCCGGGCGAGCCGGGTGATGCTGTCGAGGAGAATCACCACGTCCTTGCCGTACTCCACCAGGCGCTTCGCCTTTTCGATCACCATGCTGGAGACCTGGATGTGGCGCTCCGGGCGCTCATCGAAGGTCGAGGAGACCACCTCGCTCTTCACGCTGCGCTGGAAATCGGTGACCTCTTCGGGGCGCTCATCGATGAGCAGGACGATGAGGTAGATCTCCGGGTGGTTGGTTTCGATGGCGTGGGCGATCTTCTGGAGCAGCACGGTCTTGCCGGTGCGCGGCGGGGCGACGATGAGTCCTCGCTGCCCCTTGCCGATCGGGGCGAACATGTCCATCGTCCGGGCCGAGATGTCCTTCGGATCATACTCGAGGTTGATCCGCTCCTCCGGGTGCAGCGGGGTCAGGTTCTCGAAGAGGATCGAATCACGCACCTTCTCCGGGGCATCGAAGTTGACCGCTTCCACCTTCAGCAGGGCGAAGAAGCGCTCGTTCTCCTTCGGCGGGCGGATGTTCCCGGCGACGATGTGCCCCTTGCGCAACCCGAAGCGCTTGATCTGGGACGGGGAGACATAGATGTCATCCGGTCCGGGCAGGTAGTTGGACTGCGGCGAGCGAAGGAAGCCGTAACCGTCCGGCAGAATCTCGAGAACGCCGCTGCCGAAGATGTGGCCCTCCTGCTGGGCCCGCCGTTCGAGGATCTTGAAGATCAGCTCCTTGCGCGGAAAACCGCTGTAGCCCTCGATGTTCAACTCCCTCGCCACCTGGTTCAACTCGTCGATCTTGAGGGTGTTGAGCCGGGCGAGTTCGATGGCGGAGCTCTCACTCTTCGTCTTGGTGCGCGTCTCCGTCGGGGCGGGCGGCTCTTCCTCCGGGGCAGGAGCCGGTGCGGGAGCCGGCGTCGGCCGAACCGCTTTCACGCGCCTGTGCGGGGTGTTAACCATGGTGGGATCGTCTTCTTTAAGGTTGGTTTGATGGTATCACGTCCGGATTTCGCCGGGACGCTGCCTCTCGTTCGGTTTGCGGAATTCGCGGCAAATGAGGTAGTACGTGGATCTCACGAATCGTGTATTGTCAGAAACGGTTCTGCCAAGCGAACGCTTCGATATTCCTGAACCTGGTTGGTGCCGTGCGGCGGGCGACAGCAGCGGGTGGGCGATCGCCAAGAAGAAGCCTCTTGCCGGCAGGCACTTGAAACTACTTTTCCCACCGGTACGAAGTCAATAGCTTTCGCACCGAAGTGTTCCGGTGCTCCATCTCACAGGATGTGCGACCTCTCCCCGTTCCATCCGTCCCCATTCCCTCTTCGCTTGCACCCCTCCGCCCCGCCCGGTATCTTGCCAGACGATGAATCGGAAGCGGACACATGCGAGGCCGGACGGCGCTACTCCACGCGCCGGGAGCGGGGACGAGGGCGCCCCATCGTCCCGAAGCGCACGGGAGGCACCTCCCTCCGGGAGCGATGCCTCCGGCGCGCTTGACGACCGGGAGCTGGAAGCGAAGCTGAGCGCGCTGCGCGGCGGACGGCGAAGCGAAGCCGGGCAGCGGCGGATCGCCTCGCCCATCGGGTACACGCGGAAGCACGGCGGTCTCCCTCCCACCCGCAAGTCGCTGGGCCAGTTCTGGCTCGAGGACCCCCAGGCGGCCCGGGAGATCGTCGCCGCGCTGGAACTCCAGCCGGGCGAAACGGTCATCGAAGTCGGCCCCGGCGCGGGAGCGCTGACCGTGCCGCTGCTGGAGACCGGCGCCCGCGTGATCGCGGTGGAGATCGACCGGCGGATGGTGGAGGTTCTCCGGCGGCTGGAGAGGGACCACCCGGGTCTGCGTGTCGTTCACGCGGACATCCTGGAGGCGGATCTTTCGGAACTGGCGGAGGGCGGGCGGTTTTCCCTCACGGGCAATCTGCCCTACCATATCACCTCCTCGCTCTTGTTCCGCCTGCTGGATCATGCCCGCCACCACCCGGGCACCCTGCGCCGCGCCGTGGTCATGATGCAATTCGAGGTGGCGCGGCGCATCGCCGCCGGGCCGGGGGAGAGCGAGTACGGTATCCTCAGCGTGTTCACCCGCCTGTGGGGGGAACCGGAGCTGGCCTTCACCGTTCCCGCCGACCGTTTCCGACCCGCGCCGAAGGTGGACGCCGGGGTGTTGAAGCTCGATTTCGCCGCCGAACCGCGTTACCCCCTGCCGCACTGGCCCACCTTCAAGCGGCTGGTGAAGGGCACCTTCGGCAAGCGGCGCAAGATGCTCAGGAACAGCCTCCCCGGGATTGCGAAACTGGGACCGTGGGAGGGACTCGACTTCGACTGGAGCCGCCGCCCGCAGACCCTGAGCGCGGCGGAGTTCTCCTGGCTGGCCGAACGACTCGTTCCGCATAGCGCGGCGCACAGCGAGGACCAGGATGGCTGACACCAAGACCAATCCGCATGGAGCAATTCTCGAGCGTCCCCCGCTGGAGGAGCTGCGCCGCGTTGTCGAATTCTACCTCGACGACGAACGCTTCGACCAGGTGCGCGACCTGCTGAAACAGATGCACCCGGCGGAGATCGCCGCCCTGATGCAGGGCATCGGGGCCTTCGAGCGGAACGCCCTCTTCGACCTCGTCGACAAGGAGCGCCAGCACGAGGTGCTCACCGAGCTGGAGGAGGGCGACCAGGAGCGGCTGCTGGACCGGATGAGCGAGGACCGCATCGTCGAGTTCATCCAGCTCCTCTCCTCGGATGACGCCGCGGACATCGCCGGGCTGCTGGACGAGGATGTGCGCGACCGTGTCCTCGCGGCCACCCCCGCCACCGAGCGCGAGGAGGTCGAGCAGCTCCTCGAATACGACGAGGAGTCCGCCGGCGGCCTGATGGCCCTCGAGCTGGTCACCGTGCCGGATACCGCCACGGTGGCCGACGCCATTGAGGCGGTCCGCAGCGCACGCGAGCAGGGCGACATCGAAGACCTGCACGCCGTGTACGTGGTCGATTCCGCCTTCAGGCCCATCGGGAAGATTCCCCTGCTGGACCTGATGCTCGCCTCCCACCAGGTCCCGGTGAAGGAGGTGATGTCCACCGACGTGATCGCCATCCACAGCGAGACAGACCAGGAAGAGGTTGCGAAAATCTTCTCCCGCTACGACCTCGTCAGCGCACCGGTCGTCGACGAGGAGGGGCGGCTGATCGGCCGGATCACCGTGGACGACGTGGTCGATGTCCTCGAGGACGAGGCCTCCGAGGACATCGGGCGTCTCGGCGGCGCCGGCGGCGAGGCGATCGGGGAGCGCAACCTCATGAAAGTGACCCGTTCCCGTCTGCCCTGGCTGGTGATCGGAATGGTGGGAGAACTGGTCAACGCCATCGCCCTCTCCAACAGGCAGAACGTCCTGGCGCAACTCCTGATCATCGCCTTCTTCATCCCGGTGGTCATCGCCATGGCGGGTAATGTCGCCCTGCAGTGCTCGAGCACCATCGTGCGGGGTCTCGCCACCGGTGAGGTCCGGCTGAGGCGATCTTTCCAGAGGGTGATGCGTGAAATCGCCGTCGCCCTGGTAAACGGGTTGATCCTTTCCATTCTGCTCGCCGTGTTCATCTTCGTCTGGAAGCACAATTTCGACGCGGCCATCGCGATCAGCATCGCCCTGATGACCGTCATCGTGCTCGCCGGGATTACAGGCACTTCCATCCCGTTGATTTTCAAGGCCCTGAAGCAGGACCCGGCCCACGCCTCCGGGCCGTTCATCACGATGATCAACGACGTGGTCGGGCTGGCCGTGTACCTGCTGGTCACCTCCTTCTTCCTCTACCGTTAGCCGAAGGGGCTCCCCCCCCCGCCGGGGGGGCCGCGGAAAACCGGGCAAGAGAGGAGCGGGGGCCCTGGCCGCTTTTCCCACCCGCCGCCGCGCCTTATCTTTGCCAGCCGGAGCCAAATTCATACGAGAGGCGAACATGCTGACCGACGAGATGCGTTCTTTCCTGGCCGGGGAGGTACGCGAACGTTTCCTGCGTTACGTCCAGATCCATACCACATCCGATGAAGAGTCGGAGAGCACGCCTTCCACCGAGTGCCAGTGGGAGCTGCTCCGCCTGCTGGAATCCGAACTGAAGGAACTCGGCCTGCAGGACGTGGAAATCGACGAGAACGGTTATGTCTATGCGACACTCCCGGCCACGGCGGGGGTGAACGCCCCGGCGTTCGGTCTTCTCGCCCACGTGGACACCTCGCCCGACCAGCCCGGTGAGAATGTCAAGCCCCAGCGCCACGAAAACTGGGACGGCTCCCCCATCCGCTTCCCCGACGACCCCGACCTCATCCTGACCGTCGAAGACAGCCCGGAACTGCGGGATTTCCTCGGCGAGACGATCATCACCGCCTCCGGGCTGACCCTGCTCGGTGCCGATGACAAGGCCGGGGTCGCGGAGATCATGGCGGCGATGGCCACGCTCCAGAAATTTCCCGAGCTGAAGCACGGGGAGATCCGCGTCTGCTTCAACCCGGACGAGGAGATCGGCCGGGGGATGAACCGGGTCAACGCGGACAAGCTGCCGAAGTTCTGCTACACGATGGACGGCGGGTATCCGGGCGAACTCGAGGACGAGTGCTTCGACGCCTGGCGGGCGGATGTGAAGGTCAAGGGCGTCGGCGTGCACCCCGGCTACGCCAAGGACAAGATGATCAACGCCGCCACGGTCACGGCGCGCCTCCTCGCCGCCCTGCCGGAATGGCAGACCCCGGAACACACGGAGAAACGGGAAGGTTTCTTCCACGTGGTCGGCATCAACGGCGATTTCGAGAACGCCTCGGCGACGATGATCATCCGTGACTTCGAGACCGAGGCTAACAAGCGGCGGATGGAGCTGCTCAAGACCCTCGCGACGTCCTTCGAGGCGCGGTATCCCGGGCTGAAGATCGAGCTGAAGTTCACCCACCAGTACCAGAACATGCGCGACATCATCCGCGAGACGCCGGAGGTCGTGGACCTCGCCGAGGAGGCGATGGAAGAGGCCGGGATCACGGTGATCCGCAAGTCGATCCGCGGCGGCACCGACGGCAGCCGGTTGACCCAGATGGGCCACCCGACGCCGAACATCTTCGCCGGCGGGCTGATGTTCCACTCGCGGCGGGAATGGGTGGCCGAGTCCGCGCTGGCGAAGGCGACCGAGGTGATTCTCCACCTCGCCGAACGCTGGAGCCGGCTCGAAGCGTAGGCGGGCAGCCGCTCGGCGCTCCTGCGCGGGGGGTGACCCGGGACTCCTGCCCCCCGCTCGCCACGCCGCTTGCCACGCCATAGCCAAAGGCGAAGGCGGGTAGCCAAAGGCGAAGGCGGGTAACTCTGCGAAGGGGGGTGTCCCGGGTCTTATAAGGGTTCCCGCGACGAACGAACTGTCTGCTCTCGGCAGGGTACGCCGATTACATCCCTTTATATTGCACTATATGCTATATTCTGCCATATAACACCATAAATACCTGTCAAACCCTGTCATCGGAGCTGACAGGGCTACCCTGCTGGTGCCTAATATTGTCATCCTGAACGTCAGTGAAGGATCTCGAAACGAACTGTTTCGCATCCGACGGAAGCGCGGCGTTTCGAGACTCTTCCCTCGTCCCGACAAGTCGGGACAGGTCAGAGTGACATTGCTGGAAACGAGCGGGTCACCGGGGAGCCGACCACGCCTGGCGGGGGTGGCCCGGGACCTGCCCGCCTGCGGCGGGCTTGCCCCGGGTTTCATAAGGGTTTCCACAACCCCTGAAAGCAACCGGGGAGCCGACCACGCCCGAACTGCCCGAGGTCGAGACCATCGTCCGCGCCCTGCGGCCGGAACTGACAGGCCGGGGAATCGAACGGCTCGAGCTGCTGCACCCCCGGGTCCACCGGGGAGTGCCGGCCGGGGTGCTGCGCGGGGCGGTCGAAGGAGCGGTCATCACGGGCGTGCGGCGGCGGGGAAAGTACATCCTCCTCGACCTGTCCCGGCGCCCTTCCATCGCCGTTCACCTGGGAATGAGCGGCAGCCTGCTGCTCTCCGTTGCACCCCTCGACAGCCCCCACCTGCGCGCGGTGTTCCACCTCGCCGGCGGCGGGAGGTTGAACTTCGTCGATCCGCGCACCTTCGGCACCCTGTTCCCGCTCGCGGGAGAGATCCCGCGGGGGTTTCGCTCCCTCGGGGCGGAACCCTTATCTTCCTCCTTTACGGCGGCGGAACTCGAGGGACTCCTATCGCACCGCCGCGCGCCGGTGAAGGCGCTTCTCCTGCGCCAGGACCTGGTCGCCGGCATCGGGAACATCTACGCCGGCGAAGCCCTGTTCCGGGCGCGGATTTCACCCTTCCGCGCAGGGGGTGACCTGTCGCGGGCGGAGGTGCGGCGGCTGCACCGCGCGATGCGCGCTGTGCTCCGCGAGGCGATCGGGGAGATGGGAACCACGCTGTCCGATTTCCGCCGTCCGGACGGCGAGCCGGGCAAATTCGCGAATCGACTGCACGTTTACGGCCGGGCGGGGAAACCTTGCCCCCGTTGCGGCACACCCGTGGAGCGGGCGACACAACATGGACGCAGCACATTTTTCTGCCCCCGATGTCAACTCCCCCCGGGCCGCGGTTGAGGGGGAGGCGCTTCTCCCGGACGGCAGCCGGCTCCTCTGGGCTCTCTCCCGGCGGGAGTTCGGCCCGATGTCCTTCAACGGCCACCCGGAATGGGATGTCGCCCACAACCGGATATCCTTCCTCCGGCTCTACGACCTCTCCCTCGACCGGGTGGTCGCCGCCGGCCTGGCGCACACCGCCAACGTGAAGATTGTCGGCGGCGCCGATGCCCGCCGCGGCGCGCGGGAGTTCTCCTCCGCCCCGCCGGAAACGGACGCGCTGCTGACACGCGAGACGAACCTCGTCCTGATGACGACGCACGCCGACTGCATGCCGGTGTGGCTCTACGCGCCCGCGAGCGGCTGGATCGGGCTCGCCCATGTCGGCTGGCGCGGGCTGGCGGCCGGGGTGGTGCGGAACCTCATCGAAGCGGTGCCCGAGGATGAGCGCGCCGGGGTCACGGTCGCCATCGGGCCGGGCATCGGGGTCGATCATTACGAGGTCAGCGGGGAGGTGGCGGCCCGGTTCCGCGCCGATGCGACCCTCGCCCCGGCGGTGGTCGAACGCGACGGCCGGACCTTCCTGGACCTCCTCTCCGGGGCGAAATTGCAGGCCGAGGCGGCCGGGGCCGCTGTGAACACGGAGGCTTTCGCCTGTACCTTCTCCCACGAATACCTCAGCTCCCGCCGCCGGGATGGGGAATCTTTCGCGCCGATGGCCGCGATCATCACACGAACGGCACCCTGATGTTCAGCAAGCTGTGGACTATTGCGCTGCAGGGGATCGACGCCCTGCTGGTCGAAGTGGAGAGCCAGATCGAGGGCGGGTTGTTCCAGTTCACCATCGTCGGGCTCGCCGGGACCTCGATCAAGGAGGCGAAGGACCGTGTCGGCGCGGCGATGAAGAACACCGGCCTCCTCTTCCCGCGCAAGCGGGTGACGGTGAACCTCGCCCCGGCCGACCTGCGGAAGGAGGGCAGCGCCTATGACCTGCCCATCGCCGTCGGCCTCCTCGCCGCCAGCGGGCAGGTGAGCGCGGAGAACCTGCCGAAGTTCGTCCTCCTCGGCGAACTCGCGCTGGACGGCCGGTTGCGGCCGGTGCGCGGCGTGCTCCCGGCGGCCCTCGCGGTGCGCCGGGTGGGCGGCAAGGCGCTCATCGTGCCCCAGGAGAACGCCGACGAGGCCGCCGTCGCCGAGGGCGTGGACATCTTCCCGATGGGCACCCTGCGGGATGTGGTCGACTTCCTCAACGGCGAGGACCAGGTCATCCCCTACACGATCGACATCCGGGACATCTTCGAGGAGAGCCGCCGTTACGAGGTGGATTTCCGCGAGGTCAAGGGGCAGGAGCGTTCCAAGCGGGCGCTGGAAATCGCCGCCGCGGGGAATCACAACGTGCTGCTCATCGGCCCGCCCGGCTCCGGCAAGACGATGCTCGCGCGCCGCCTGCCGACCATTCTCCCGGACCCCACCCTCGAAGAGGCGCTGGAGACGACGCAGATTCACAGCGTGGCGGGGACCCTCAAGCCGGGGACGGCGCTGCTCGCCACCCGGCCCTTCCGCTCGCCCCATCATACCATTTCCGACGCCGGTCTGATCGGCGGCGGCACGGTGCCGGTGCCCGGCGAGGTGAGCCTGAGCCACCGCGGCGTGCTCTTCCTCGACGAGTTGCCGGAGTTCAGGAAAGCCGCGCTGGAGTCGATGCGCCAGCCGCTGGAGGACGGCGAGGTGATTATCGCCCGGGTGGCGATGACGACGCGCTTCCCCGCCCGCTTCCTCTTCGTCGCGGCGATGAACCCCTGCCCCTGCGGCTACCACGGCGACTCGCGCCGGGAGTGCGCCTGCAACCCCGCCCAGATCCGCTCCTACCGTTCCCGCATCTCCGGCCCGCTGCTCGACCGGATCGACCTGCACGTCCCCGTGCCCTCGGTCAAGCCGGAGGAGCTGACCCTGAAGGAAGAGGGCGAGCCCTCCCGCCTGATCCGCGAGCGGGTGGTCGAGGCGCGGGAGCGACAACTGCACCGCTTCCGGGAGAGCGGGATCTACTCCAACGGCGAGATGACCAACCGTCACCTGCGCACCCTGGCGAATGTGACCCCCGAGGCGGAGACCGCCCTGCAACAGGCGATCCAGCGCCTCGCCCTCTCCGCCCGGGCGCACAGCCGGTCGATCAAGGTGGCGCGGACCATCGCCGACCTGGCGGGGTCCGGCGAGGTCGGGGTCGAGCACGTCCTCGAGGCGGTCGGTTTCCGGGAGATGGACCGGGCGGAGGTGATATGAGCGAACGGGAGGACAACCTCTTCAGTCTGCTCGCGCGCCGGGCCGCGGAAGAGGGGGACCGCCCCGGCCTCTACTGGCGCGACCACGTCCTGAGCTGGACGGAGGTCGAGAGGGCCGCGCGGCGCGCGGCGGGGGGGCTCGCCGGCCTGGGCGTCGAACCGGGCGACCGGGTGGCGCTGATGCTGCCGAACATCCCGCCGTTCCTCTTCATCGAGTACGCCCTCTACCTCCTCGGGGCGGTCCTCGTTCCGGTTCATGTCCTCACCCGCGGCGAGGAACTCGGCTACCTGCTCGACGACAGCGAGGCGAAGGTGCTGGTCACCTGGGGCGGGTACCACGACCTCGTCGAGGAGGCCGCCCGCGACACCGAGAGCATGCGCCACATCATCGAGATCGACGCCGGGGAGCCGCGGGAGAACGTGCATGACTTCGCCCGCTGGATGGGTGAGGCCGGCCCCCTCGAGAGCGACCCGGTCGGCGGCGGGGCGGACTGCGCCCAGATTCGCTACACCGCCGGGATCACGGGACGCCCGAAGGGCGCGATGCTGAGCCATGAAAACGTCCTCTTCGTGAGCGGGGAGACTCAGAAGGCGCTGCGGCTGAAACCGGACGACGTGGTCTTCGGCGCGATGCCCTTCTACCATCCCTTCGGCGGGGTGCTCCAGCTCCACACGTTGCACTTCGCCCGCTCCTCCCTCCTCCTCCAGTCCCGTTTCGACCCCGAGGAGGCGCTGGAGACGATCACCGGCGGACGGGTTACGGTGTTCGTCGGCCTGCCCGCCCATTTCACCGGCCTGATCGAGTCGGAGGGCGAGGAGGGAGGCGGGCGGCTGCGCTTCGCCCTCTGCGGCGGCGGTCCCCTCGACGCGGAGGTGCGCAACCACTTCGAATCCCTCTTCAACGCCCGCCTCTCCACGGTCTACGGCACCTGCGAAACCTGCTCGACCATCGCGGTGAACCCCGCCCACCGGGAGCAGACCCCGCAGGACGCCTTCGGCCGCCCCATCTCCGGGTGCGAGATCCGGGTCGTCGGCGAGGACGGCACGGTCAAGCCCGTCGACGAGGTGGGCGAGATCATCGTCCGCGGACCGGGGGTGTTCAAGGGGTATTGGAACCGGCCGGACGCCACGGCGAACGCGGTCGACGATGAAGGATGGTTCCACACCTCCGACCTCGGACGCATCGACCTCGAAGGCTGGCTGTACGGTGTGGGCCGGATGCACGACCGGATCAACCGGGGCGGCTTCTCCGTCTACCCGCGCGAGGTGGAGCAGGTGCTCAACGCCCATCCGAACGTGTACGCCAGCGCAGTGATCGGGGTGGAGAACCACAAGCGGGGCGAAGAGATCGTCGCCTTCATCGTTCCCCGGGGGGGCTCCCCGATCCACGAGGCCGACCTGATCAGCTACTGCACGGAACGGATCGCCCGCTACAAGGTGCCGAGCCGCGTGCAGGTGATCCCCCGCCTGCCGCGCGCCCCCAGCGGCGACATCCTCCGCCGGGCATTGCGGGAGGGCTGGTGGCCCGAGGAGGAGGCTCCCGGGAACCCGGGGTGAAACGCCGCCCGTTCCGGCTCCGCCGCCCCCGGGACCCGGCGACCCGCGAGAGCCAGCGGGTAAAAAGCGGCCGGGGAGGGCGCGCTCAGCCCCTTCAGCTTGACTCCCGCATCATCGTGCGCGTAGCTTGAACGCAGGATCACCATCTCGGAGGACACGCGCGCCATCTTGTGCCAGGGTTGCACTTCGGACCGGACAGGGATTGTCGGAACCGGTCCGGCTCTCCCCGGCACGTGCGCGAGTGCCTTTCGGAGGGTGATCGCGTTGTCTCGGGGGGCGCGGGATGAACGCAAAACCGAGAGAGACAGGATCATGAGACCACGCCTCCCACTGCTCGCCCTCCTTCTTCTCCTCTCCTCGCTTCCAGCCCATGCGGAGTTCGACTGGGGCGCCAGGTACGCCGGGGACTTCCTCACCGGGCAGTCCAGCGCGCGTCTGCTCGCTCTCGGCGGGGCCGGGGTCGCCATCGCTGCGGGGCCCGCCGCCGTACTCGCCAACCCGGCGCTCCTGGCGCCCAGCCGGCGACAGGCGCTCTCCCTGATGCACGCCGACCGCTTCACCGGCGCGGTCAAGGTGGACCACGCCGCCTACGTGCGCCGCGCCCGGCAGGAGGGCGGGGCTCTCGGCGTCGGCCTCGTCCGCCAGGGGGTGGATGACATCCCGATCACCCGCCTGCGCGACCCCTCCCGGCCGATCGGCCCGGACAACCGCGTGATCAGCGAGGAGAGCGGCAGTGCCTCCGAGTACGCCCTGTTCTTCGCCTACGCGATGGAAAAACCCTATGGCCGCATCGGGGCGAGCGCGAAGCTGATCGGCAAACGCCTGTACACGAGCAACGCCCTCGGGTTGGGCTTCGATATCGGGTACGCCCGTTCGTTCGGGCGCCTGACCCTCGCGGGGCAGCTTCGCGACGCCCTGACCACCGTGCTCGCCTGGAACACCGGGCGGCAGGAGGGCATCGCCCCCACGGCGCGCCTCGGCGCGGCTCTCGACCTGCCCCTCGAACGGCTGAAGGCGCGGGTGGTGCCGGTGGTCGAGATGGAGATCCGGCTCGAATCGGCGGGCAACGAGGAGTTCACCGCCCTGCACGCCGGTCTCGAGTACACGATCCAGGACCGGGTCTCCGTGCGGATCGGCACGGACGACGGCCGGATGACCTACGGCGCGGGCCTGGCCCTCGGCGACCTGGCGCTGCACTACGCCTTCGTCGGGCATGATGACCTGGGCGAGACTCACCGCATCAGCCTCGCCTACCGCTGGGGGAGGTAGTGTTCCGGTCCGTCCTTCCCCCGCGCCGCGCCCGCCTCTCCCTCGGACTCCTGCTCCCGGTTCTCCTCGCCGGTTGCGGCGCACCGGAGACGGAATCCCTCGCCGTGGTCCGCGAACACCTCGCCCGCTACCCCTTGATGCAGGCGGAGGACCTCTACAAGCTGCTCTACCAGCGGACCATGGGCCCCGCCCACGCGGCGGCGGACTCCGCGCAGGTCCGCGAATGGCTGGAGCGTGAAACGGCCGCCCTGCGGGCCGAATCCCCCGGGAGCGGGGCACGGCCCGATACGCTGCTCCTCGAGCCCCTGGGCCGCGGCCTGGTGCGGCTCTACCTCCGGCCCTACCTCCGCGCCGGGGGCGAGACCGCCGGCCTCGCGGCCGCCGTCCTCCGTTCCGCCCGCGAGGTGCAACCCGACACCTCGGCGCTGCGAGAGGAGTGGACGACCCTTCTCGCGGCGGCGCAGAACAGTCCGCTCGGCACGATCACCTGGAACGACCTCGCCTCCCTCGACCCCCTGCTTCGCTCCGCCGGCTGGCCCGCGGTGCACCATTCGGAGATCTACCACCGGGCGTACGATCCCCATTACCGCGTGCTCACGGCGGCCGAAGCCCGTTCGTTGGCGGCCCGCC
>CAYOKT010000037.1:0-29525 GCA_964404605.1 uncultured bacterium | reverse complement strand
CGTCCGTTCCCACTCCAATACCGCCGGAGATTCGCAGCGATAGTCAGAAATCCACAGCCTGGTGAACCAGTTCTCCTCCCCGCCAGACCGCGCCGACACGTGTCTCGCGCCACGCCTGGACGGAATCACCGGGGTCGACCTGCAGCCAGACGAGATCCGCCGCCTCGCCGGGTTGGAGGCGTCCGGTTCCCCTGAACCCCGCCGCGCTGGCCGCGCCCGACGATGCGGCTTCGAGCGCCTGCGTAACCGACAGCTCCTCGCCGGGCATCCCCTCCCCTTCCCCGCGGGGTTGGAGGGCCGCATGGATGGTCTTCAGCGGGTCCGCCTCGACCACCGGCCAGTCGCTCCCCAGCGCCGGCGGACGGTTCTCCCGCCAGAGGGAGCGCGCCGGGAACGCCCACCCGGCGCGGTCCGGCCCCACCCGCGCGAGCAGCATCCCCTGGTCTTCGAGGCGGTGCAGGGGTTGAATCGAGGGAATGATGTCGCTCTCCGCCAGGCGGCGGAGGGTCACCTGATCGACATGCTGCACGTGCTCCAGCCTGTGGGGACCGCCCGGCGCGGGCAGGGACGCGAGCCACCGGGCACCGAAGGCGACCGCGGCGTCCCCGATGGCGTGCACCGCCAGCGACCAGCCATGCGCGACCGCCTCCCGCCCGAACTCCCGCAGGGTGTCCAGGTCGGGGACCGGCCCCGGATGAAGCTCGGGGCGGTCGGAATACGGCTCGTGCATCCACGCGGTCCGGCTCCCCAAAGCCCCATCGAGGAACAGCTTCAGGCGGGTCCGGCGCAGGGCGGCTGTTTCTCCGCGCGGCGCGGAGAGGCAGGTTTCATCCAACTCCAGGCAGCGGCGCCAGCTCTCCACCCGAATGGGGAGGTCCTCTTCCGAAGCGAGGCGCCGGAGCAGGGTCCAGTTGTCCTCGTGCCCCGCATCCGTGGCGCCGAGCACCCCCAGCGTGAGGAGGTGGCGCATCGCCGCCCGGAGATGGCCGGTCCGCTGCTCATCGCTCTCCGGCGGAAGCCGCCGCTCCGCCCAGGTGACCGCGTTCTCGCGCAGCACGCCGATGGGCCTGCCCTGCCCATCCAGCTCCTGCCAGCCTCCGGGGACGATCTCCCTGCGGGCGGGCAGGTCCAACAGGTCCATCGCCGCCCGGTTGAGCAGCAAACTGTGGTAGTCGCGCGTGTAGAGCAGCAGGGGGCGCGGGCCTGCGGCCCGTTCGAGGTCCTCCGGCGCGGGCCAGGCCGTCTCGTGCAGACCGATTCCGGTGATCCAGCCGGTCCCCTTCCCCGCGGCCTCGCGGAGACGGCGGAGCACCTCCGAGGGATGGTGCGCATCGCGGAGCCGGATGCAGCCCAGGTAGCGCCCGCCCTGGTCGAGGTGCAGGTGCGCATCGAAAAAGGCGGGAATCAGCACGCCGCCGGGGAGCCTGAGCTCTACGCACCCCGCCGGCGCATCCCCCGAGAGTGCGCCGCGACGGCCGAGGGCCGCGACCCGCCCCCCCTCGATCAGGATCTCGTCGAACCCACCCGACCAGTCGAGGCCGGGACACCAGATTCTCGCCCCGGTGAGGAGGAGGGCGCCGTTCACGGTTCCCACCGGTTCCATGTCTGCTCGAGCAGCCACTTCCGCGCGGCTTCGATGTCCAGCGCGGCGAGGCGGTCCTTCTCAAGCCGCGGCACGTGCGCGCGCAGTCCCGCCTGCCGCTCGGCGATGACCGGGGAAGGCTTCAGCGGCTCGCGCATGTCCACCGCCTGGGCGGCGGCGAGTGCCTCGATGGCGAGCACGGTGGTCGTGTGCTCCACCACCTGCATCGCCTTGAACGCGCCCCAGGCGGCCATGCTGACATGGTCCTCCTTCCCCGCGGAGGTCGGGATCGAATCCACGGAGGCCGGGTGCGACAGGGTCTTGTTCGCGCTGACGAGGGCCGCCTGGGTGACCTGGTGGAGCATGAAGCCGCTGTTCACCCCTCCCTGCTGCACGAGGAACGCCGGGAGGCCGCTGACCTGGGGATCTGTGAGCAGAAAGGTCCTCCTCTCGCTGATCGAAGCCAGCTCCGCGGCGGCGATCGCGAGCTGGTCGGCGACGAAGGCGATCGGTTCGGCATGAAAATTCCCGCCGGAGAGAATGTCGCCGCTGTCGGCGAAGACGATCGGGTTGTCGGTCACGCCGTTCAGCTCTGTCTCGAGGACACCCCGTGTGCCGGTCAGGATGTCGCACACCGCCCCGTGCACCTGCGGCGCGCAGCGGATGGCGTAAGGATCCTGAACCCGCCGATTCGCCACGGGATTCGTGAGGATTTCGCTGCCTTCCAGCGCCTTCCAGATTCTCCGCGCGCTCTTCATCGCCCCCGAGTGCCCGCGGACCTGGTGGATGCGGGCATCGAAGGGACTGCGCAACCCAGCGACTCCTTCCACCGTCCACGCGCAGAGCAGGTCCGCCGCATTGGCGAGATGCGCCAGGCGCAGCCAGGTGAACGCCGCCATCGCCGTCGACACCTGGGTCCCGTTGAGGATGCTGAGCCCCTCCTTCGGCCCCAGTTCCAGCGGCTGGATCCCGGCGCGCCGCAACGCCTCCCCCCCGTCCATCCTCTCCCCGCGGATCGTCGCCTCCCCCTCGCCGATCAGGACCAGCGCCAGGTGGGCGAGCGGGGCGAGATCACCTGATGCGCCCACGCTCCCCTGGGCGGGGATAACGGGCAGGACCTCCGCGTTGTACAGGTCCACGAGGTGCTGCGCGATCAGCGGTCGGCAGCCGGAAAATCCCTTGGCGAGGGAATTCGCCTTGGCGAGGAGAATCATGCGGACGATCTCTTCGGGCAGTGCCGTCCCCACCCCGCAGGCGTGGCTGCGGACGAGGTTCACCTGCAATTCGCGGAGCTGCTCCCGCGAGATGCGCACCTCGCTGAACTTGCCGAACCCCGTGTTCACCCCATAGATGGGCCGGTCCTCCTCAAGCACCCTGAGCACGACCTCGTAGCTGCGGGACATGGCGTCCAGCGCATCGGGGGCGATGGTGACGGGAACCCCGCCTCCCGCCAACTCAGCGAGCGCCTGGAGGGTCAGCCCCTCCCCGCGCAGCTCGAACCCCGCTGCATGATTCTCCGGCATGGTCATTCTCCCCGAATCAGGAATCGAGAGAACAGGGCCGGCCCGCCGGCCGGCCCCGTATGGTCGTTGCTAAGAGAGTGTGAAGCGAAAAACCCGACCGCTCCATGGCAGGCTCGTCGTCCTCAGGTTTCACCCCGCCGCATGGGTAATTCACCGGCGGCTGGTGGACCGGTTCACCAAGAGCTACTTCGCGATCCCGACCGAACGATACTCCCGGATCACCGTGACCTTGATCTGTCCCGGGTATTCCAGCTCCTGCTCGATCTTCTCCGCGATGTCGCCGGCAAGGACATCGGCGAGGGTGTCATCGACCTTGTCGTTCTCGACGATCACCCGAACCTCGCGCCCCGCCTGGATCGCGTAGACCTTGCTCACACCTTCGAAGTTTTTCGCGATGTCCTCGACCTGGTGAATTCGCTGGATATAATGCTCGAGGCTTTCGCGCCGGGCTCCGGGGCGGGACCCGCTGATGGCGTCGGCCGCCTGCACCAGGATCGGGATCGGTCCGTTGAACGGCTGGTCCTCGTGGTGGGAGGCGATGGCGTTGAGCACCGGGTCCTGCTCCCCGAATTTCTTCGCGAGCTCGAGACCGAGCATCACGTGCGTGCCCTCGGTCTCCCGGTCGACAGCCTTCCCGATGTCGTGCAGCAGGCCCGCGCGGCGGGCCTTTTTCGCATCCAGCCCCAGTTCGCTGGCCATCAGGCCGGCGAGGTGAGCGACTTCGATGACATGCTTGAGCACGTTCTGGCCGTAACTCGTGCGAAAATGCAGCCTGCCGAGGTAACGGACCAGCTCAGGGTGGACGCCGTGCACATTCGCCTCGATCAGGGCGTTCTGCCCGAGTTCGAGGAGGCGCTCGTCCAGCTCCTTCTGCGCCTTGGCGACCACTTCCTCAATCCGGCCCGGGTGGATCCGCCCGTCCGAGATCAGCTTTTCGAGGGAGAGCCGGGCGATTTCGCGGCGGTACGGGTCGAAGCTGGAGAGCACCACCGCCTCCGGGGTGTCATCGACGATGATGTCAACGCCCGTCGCGGCCTCCAGCGCGCGGATATTCCGCCCCTCACGCCCGATGATCCTCCCCTTGACATCATCGTTCGGGAGCTGGACGACGCTGGTGGCGTTCTCCGCCGCGTGATCCGCCGCGCTGCGCTGGATCGCCTGGATGATGATCTCCTTCGCCTCGCGGTTCGCCTCCAGGCGCGCCTTGTCACGCATCTCCTTGACCATCTCGGCGGTCTGGGCGCGCGCCTTGTCGATCAGGTTGTTCTTGAGCTGCTTCAGGGCTTCCTCGGCGCTCATCCCCGCGGTGCGCTCCAGCAGCTCCTTCTGGTGATGGATCGCTTCGTCGAGCTGCTTCTCCTTGTCCGCAACGCTCTGTTCGCGGCGCTTCAGCTCGCGCTCGCGGTCCCGTTGTTCACGTTCCACCTGGCGGATTTTTTCATGGCGCTTGTCGAGGCCGACCTCACGTTCCCGCAGGCGGCGCTCGTGGATTCGCAACTCCTCGTATTTCTTCTCGTAATCCTGGTTCAGCTCCCGTTTCATCGCGAGAGCCTCATCCCGGGCTTCGAGAAGCTTCTCCTTTTTCAGCGATTCCGATTCACGTTTCGCATCTTCGAGGATTTTTTGCACCTGCTGCACGGCTCCCAGCCTGCGGCTCCGGTCGATCAGGGACTTCACAACCATGAGCACTACGGCTCCGAGGACGAACCCGATCGCCGCCCAGGAAAAATTGACCCCCATTTTTTAGGTTCTCCTTCCTCTATCTGAAACAGAGAGATCCCCGCACTCCTTACGGTCGATATGAAGAGAACCGATTCGCAACGGTGGGTGTCCTCCCAGTCGTGTTGGACGTCCTTGAATCCATCACGAGGACGGATAAGGCCTGCCCGTCACGACCGGAGCCGAACTCCCATTGATTGGGTGTTGGTTCTTCCAATCAGTACCGCAAGCGAAGAGTGCAGGGATCAAACTCGCGCCTGTCGGCGAACTATTCTTTCAGACTGCGGTCGAGAGCCTCCGTGTATTCCCGAACCTTCTCCTGATATTCGGCGATGAGACGGTTCTGCTCTTCCTGTAACGTAAACAACTCGTCGGCCAGATTCAACGCGGTCAGGATCGCAACCTTCATCGAGGATGAAGGCTTCATGGATTCGTCGATTTCCCGCATTTTCGCATCGACATAGCGTGCAATCGTCCGGACGTATTCATCATCTTCCACACGGGCCCGGATGGGATACTCCTGGCCGAAAATCATCACCTTGACTACTCGGCCGTTCCCACTCATAAAGCACTCGCGATAGACGTCTCAAAGCCAACCAGGGCGAAGGAACCCGCCCGCAATCACTGAACCAACACCACGGTTTCCGGCTACACCTTGTCGAGCTTGTCCAGCAGCCCGGAAACCTTCCTGCGAATGGTCTCTACCTTTTCAACGTCCTGGCGCTCGCTCTTCGCCTGCGCCAGTTCAAGCTCGATCTCTTCGAGCCGCGCCGCCTTCTCGTTGTACTCCGCTCTCAGGGCGTCCAGCGAACGGCGCAACTCCTCGTTTTCCTGTTTCAAGGTCTCCACCCGCTCCAATACACGGGTGATCTTCGCTTCAAGTACTTCAAATTCCGGCAGTTCCATAAGTCCCTCTTCGGGGTTTGCACCTCAAGGTCCCGCCAGCCAGCCGTATACTTTCCCCCTAATGTACGAACAGCGGCCGGCTGTCGCTGAAAATCATGAACGCAAGCGCACTCCCGGCAAAGTTTTCGCCGCCCGCAGGGCCGCCTCGACCCTCGGATCGACCTCGTCGTCCCGGAGGGTGCGATCCGGTGCTCGAAAGACCAATCGATAAGCTAAGCTGCGTTCCCCCTCTCCGAGGGGTTTCCCCCGGTAGAGATCGAAAAGGGTGACATCCTCGAGGAGTTCGCCCGCCCCCGAGCGGATGCTCCGCTCCACGTTTTCCGCCGGGACTGAATCCGGCACGATGAGCGCCAGGTCCCGCACCACAACGGGGAAGCGGGAAAACGTCCGGTACTCCTTCGCCTGACCGGGTCTGCGGGCGCCCCCCTCCTCCGTTTTCACCCAGCGCTCAAGATCCACCTCGAAGAGGAAAACCGGGTAGGGCAGGTCGAAGTGTCCGGCGACTTTCCGGTCTAGGAGGCCGCCGACCAGCACCGGCTCCTCCCCCTCCTCCTGACCGAACCCCCCTGTCAGCGCCAGTCCACGCTCGAGGATCTCGGGGACATCATAGGAAAACGCCGGTGAATTGTCAAGCGACAGTCCCGTGGCAAGGGTATGAATTACGCCCTTGAGATCGTAGAAATCAAAGGGTTGTGCCGGGCGGTCATAGGCCGGGGGGGTCGCGCCCCCGACGGCGACGACTGCGAGATGCCAACGGCTCTCCACGCGGCGGGAAAACCAGCCCCTGCCGGCCACCTGGCCGATTTCGAAGAGGCGAACGTTCTCGAATCCGCGATTCAGGTTGTGCTCCAGCACACGGAGCAGGCCCGGAACCAGGCTGGCCCGGTAGGTCCCCATCTCCGGGCTGATCGGACGGACGATGACATGCGGCACGATCCCCGGATGAAATGCAGCCTGGTCCTGCGGCGGAACCATGGAGTTGGTGACCGCCTCCCGGAACCCGAGTCCGGCGAGCACGTCGGTCGCGGCGTCCACCATCGCCTCGAACGGCCTGTCCGGGGTTCTCAAGGGCACCATGGACCGGGTCGCATCGGGCACCGTGTCATACCCGATCTGCCGGGCGATCTCCTCGATCAGGTCGATCTCCCGCAGCAGATCGTGCATTCGGAAGCTCGGGATGCCGACAACCAGTTGATCCTCACCCCGTTCCTCTATCTTGAGTTGAAACGCCTCCAGGGCGCTCGCGGCGGTGCTTGGGGTGATGTCGATCCCGAGCACGGCGGCCGCCCGCGAGGGCCTCACCATGACCGGGCGGGGACGCAGGGGATTCGGATAGACATCCACATCACCGCGCAGGATCTCGCCCCCGGCGGCGTCCCGGAGCAACTGCGCGCAGCGCGCGGCGGCCAGCGGCGGCATCTCCGGGTCGGCCCCGCGCTCGAAACGGCGGGAAGCCTCGGAGGTCAACCCCAACCGCTTCGACGTCCGGCGGATGGTCACCGGGTCGAAGTAGGCCGCCTCGATGAGGACATCGCGGGTGCTCTCGACGACCTCCGAGTTCTCCCCTCCCATCACCCCGGCCAGCGCAACCGCCTTCTCCGGGTCGGCAATCAGCAGGTCTTCCGCCTCCAGCACCCTCTCCTGCCCGTCCAGGGTGCGCAGCACTTCGCCCCTCCCGGCGAGCCGCACGATCACGTGCCCGTCGGCGATCAGGTGATAATCGAAGGCGTGCAGCGGGTGTCCGAGTTCGAAGAGGACGTAATTGGTGATATCGACGACGTTGTTGATCGGGCGCTGCCCGAGGGCATGGAGCATGGCGCGCATGGCCAGCGGCGCCGGGCCGACCGTAAGCCCCTCGACCACCCGGGCGACATACCGGGGTCCCTGCTCCGGCGCCTCGATGGTCACCCGCGCCCTGTCCGACACGGGCCTTTCCGCCTCCCTGAGATCGATCTCCGGCAGGTGCAGAGGACGCCCCAACCCGGCGGCCAGTTCACGAGCGATCCCGAGATGGGACATGGCGTCCGGGCGGTTCACGGTAACCTCGAAGTCGAGTACCGTATCCTCGGGCTCCACCAGGGTTTCGAGGGATGCGCCGGGCGCGGTCTCCTCCCCCAACTCGAGGATGCCGGAATGGTCGTCCGTGATCCCAAGCTCCCTCTCGGAGAGGAGAATTCCCTCGCTCGCGACCCCTCGGATCTCGCGCCGCTCGACCTTCATCTCCCCGACGCGTGTCCCCGGCTTCGCCACGGGGGCGATGACACCGGGGCGGCAGTTGGGCGCTCCGCAGGCGATTTCCAGCCTCTCGCCGCCGACATCCACGGTGCACATCACCAGTTTTTCGGCCTGCGGATGTGGCCGCACCTCGAGGATCTTACCGGCCACGATCCCGCGGAGGTGGCGCCGCACGGGGATCATCTCCTCGAGGTCGAAGGCGAGGCGGATCAGCAGGTCGGCGATCTGCTCCGGTGACTCATCGAACTCGACGAAACGGTGCAGCCAGTTCACGGATACCTTCATCGCCGTCCTCCGAACTGGGAAAGGAAGCGGAAATCGTTCTCGTAGAACAGGCGGATCTCATCGATGCCGTAGAGCAGCATCGCCACCCGTTCGATTCCGAGCCCGAACGCCCACCCGGTGTAGACTTCCGGATCCACGCCGACGGCTTGCAGCACATTGGGATCGACCATGCCGGAGCCGCCCATCTCGATCCAGCCGGTCCCCTTGCAGATACGGCACCCCGCGCCGCCGCAGAAGATGCAGCTCACATCCACCTCGGCGGAGGGTTCCGTGAAGGGGAAGAAGTGCGGGCGGAACCGGGTGCGGACATCCCGGCCGAACATGTGACGGTAGAACTCGAGGACGGTCCCCTTCAGGTCGGCGAAGGTCACACCGCGGTCGACATACAGCCCCTCGACCTGGGTGAAGATGGGGGAATGGGTCGCATCCGGCTTGTCATTGCGGTACACACGCCCCGGCGCGACGATACGAACCGGGGGCTGCTGCCGCTCGAGGACGCGGATCTGAACCGGGCTGGTCTCCGTGCGCAACAGGCGCCCATCCTCGAGGTAGAGTGTATCGCTGGGATCGCGGGTGGGGTGCCAGTCCGGCGTGTTCAGGGCATCGAAGTTGTGCCATACGTCCTCGATCTCCGGCCCCCGCTCCACGGTGAACCCCATGCGCGTAAAGACCTTGCGCACCTCGCGCTCGACGAGGGTCAACGGGTGCAGGGAACCGGGGAACGGCAGCCGCGCGGGCAGGGTCGGGTCCTCGCCGGCCTCACCTCCACTCGCCGCGAGCCGCTCCGCAATCGCCTTGAGCCGGTCTCCCGCCTCCCGTTTGAAGGCGTTCAGTTCACGGCCGAACAGTCCTCGCTGCTCCGCCGGAAGCTCCGGCACCCGCTTGAACTGCCCGGCGATGATCCCTTTCCGGCCGAGATAGGTGATTCGCAGGGACTCGAGTTCCTCCGGCGTGGAGACCGCCTCCGCCTCCTCCTCGAAGCGCTCCCTCAGGGCCTCCAGTTCGCTGACGGGGTCTTTCATACTTCCACCAGATTAATCCGGGGTTCAGTCGGGGAGTGTACTCGATCGATGACAGGCAGTCAAGGTACAAAACTCCCGGGCTTCCTCCCTCCTGCCCTGCGGCGCCGTCTCCACAGGCGGGAAACGCGGGATGAAGGAGGTATTTCAGCGTATACTCAGGTAGTCGGGATGCTTCCCGCTTCCAGGGAACTACCGCGCCCTTGCACAGGCAAAGGGGACACCTTAGCTTCCGAAAATTTCGCCGCGAGCCGGCCGGCAGCGAAACCTACGGGGAGGTGATGAATGGCCAAGCGTGACTTCCTGCAAATCACGGATTTCAGCACGGATGAATTGAACGGGTTGTTCTCCTTCGCGAAGAAGCTGAAGCAGTTGACCGCGGAGGGGACCTGCCCGACCCCTCTCGACAGCAAGACCTTCGGGTGCATCTTCCACAAGCCGAGCCTGCGGACCCGGATCAGCTTCGAGGTGGGCATCACGCAACTCGGCGGACACAGTCTCTACATCACGGACCGGGAGATCGAGCTGGGGAAACGGGAGTCCGTGTCGGACGCCGCCCGCGTGCTCTCGCGCTACCTGGACGGGATCATCATCCGCACGTTCGAGCACGCCGACGTCGAGGAACTCGCGAAACACGCCACGGTGCCGGTGATCAACGCCCTCACCGACTTTACCCACCCCTGCCAGGTGATCTCCGACCTGCTGACGATCCAGGAGCACCTCGGCACTTTCCAGGGCAAGATCATCACATTCCTCGGTGACGGGAACAATGTGGCCCGTTCCTGGATCAACGCCGCCCGCCGCCTGCCGATCACCCTTCGCATCGGAACCACGGAGCAGACCCATCCGGGCGAGCTGGTGGATGTGGCGAAGTCGGAAGGGGCCGATGTCGAGGTGCTGCACGATCCGGTGGCCGCCGTGCAGGGCGCCCACGTGGTCTACACGGACGTCTTCGCCTCGATGGGCGAAAAGCACCTCGCCGAGCAGCGTCTCGAACTCCTGAAAGCGTTCCAGGTGAACAGCGATCTGCTCAAGCACGCTTCGCCCAGGGCGATCGTCATGCACTGCCTGCCTGCGGAGCGCGGCAAGGAGATCACCGACGAGGTGATGGACGGTCCGCAGTCCGTGGTCTTCGACCAGGCGGAGAACCGGCTTCACGCACAGAAGGCGATCCTCGCCACGCTGTGCGGCTGATGCCCTTCATTCTCGGGATCGCCTCGGGCGTCATCGTTGCGGTCCTCATCCACCGCATGCTCCTCGCTTCCCGGAAGGCCGCGGCGGAGGAAGAGGTCGCGCCTCGCCTGGTTTCGCTCGAATTGGCCCGGGCAAAACGCATCGGCTATGGCCTGGCGCTGGCGCTTTTCTCTCCCGGCCCCGGAGACAGGGAAGACTTATATCGTTGGCTCGCGGGCCGCGGACACAGCCTGAAACTGCGGGACTACGACATCATCCTCCACTGGCCGGGGAGGGAGCTGCTCATCCTTCTGCCCGGAGCGGACGTGAACAGCCGGGGTCCCCTGAGAGAGCGGATCGAAGGATTGCTGCTCGAAGGTGGATGGGAACATATTTCCTTTGGAATCGTGCTCTTCCCCGAGGACTCGGATGAACTTGAAGCGTTGCTTCAACTTGCCCGGAATCGACAGGCCGCCCGGCGCGGCTGAGGGGAGACTCTCCCGATGAAGGACATCCTGCCCGCAATCCGCCCGCTCGACACGATTCCGGTGGAGGAGGACGGGCGCCCTTACATCGTCCTGCGGGATCCGGCGGGGTATTCGGAAGAGACTCTCGCGATCGCCCTCGAGGTGATGCCGGTTCTCGCCCTCTTCGACGGCCGTCACACCGTCCAACAGGTCGTCGAACAGATCCAACAGGCCACCGGCGAGGAGATCTCCCCGGACTCCCTCCGCGATTTCGCCGCGAGGCTCGATGAAGCGTACTTCCTGAACACCTCCCGCTTCGAGCTCTACCGGAAGGATGTCGAGGAGGAGTTCAAGCGCAGCACGGTCCGTGAACCGGCGCTGGCGGGAAACGCCTATCCCCGGGACAGGGAGAGTCTCGGCCACATGCTGGCGCACTGGCTGGACGCCCCGCCGCCTGATGATTTCGAGCCGGAGACCCCTCCGGAGGGCGAAAACGCCTGCGGCCTTCTCGTTCCCCACATCGACTACGCCCGCGGCGGAGCCACCTACGGGCGGGCCTATCGCTGCCTGAAGGACAACCTCCCCGATCCCGGCGAGGGGCCCCTCCTCGCCGCAGTTCTCGGCGTTGCGCACGCGGGCGTTCTGGAACCGGTCGTCGTCGCGGACAAGGATTTCCTCACCCCGTTCGGCACGGTCCAGTGTGATCGAAGCGCCGTCGAGATTCTGCGGAAACGTCTCGGGGAAACGCCGTTCCGCGAGCAATTCGCCCATCGCAGGGAGCATTCGATCGAGCTGCAGGCGAACTGGCTGGGCTACCTGTTCGGCGACCGGGAACTGCGGTTTCTGCCTGTTATCGTGGGCGGCTTCTCCGAAGGAGAGGGCGACACCCCCCGGGGGAACGCAGCCCTGGAAGACGCCATCGCCGCGTTGAGGGAAGTGGAGGAGAACCATCCAGGGCCGGTTCTCTGGATCGCTTCGGTGGACCTGGCCCATATCGGCCCCCGTTTCGGCGATGAGGAACCGGTGAACGACTCCATGTGTCTCTCCATCGAGGAGAAAGACATGGGTGTCCTCGCGGACCTGCGCACGGCGGACGCCGACGGGTGGTGGCGTTCGATCACGGCGGACGGTAACGCGCGCCAGGTGTGCGGGCTCTACGCGACCTACCTGGCGCTGCGCCTGCTCGAGGGAACGAAGGGAACTGTCCTGGATTACCAGCAGGCGCTCTCCCGGACGCGCGACCAGATGGTCACTTTCGCGGCCGCCCTGTTCACGCGCCCGTAAGGCCGCAACCCGCTTCCGGAAACCCGCAATGACAGAGAGTACATGACATTCAAAGCCCGCATCCGGCCCCTTCTCCCCCGCCCCCTGCTGCGCCTGTACAACCGGGTGATCTCCCGGAGGATCATCCGGGGCAACCTCGGAAGCTGGTTCGACATGGAGTGGAAGCGGCGCGGGCCTGCGGCGGACGACAGGACCTGGGTCGAAACCTATGACGATTCCTGGCGCCATTGGACCCAGCCGGACCTCTCCCCGGAAGACATCGGGAGAATCCTGCAGCTCCTCCCCCGTGGGTGCGCGGTATTGGACGCCGGCTGCGGAGACGGGCACCTGCTGGAACACCTGGAGGAGATCGCTTCCATGCGCGCCGGGGTGGATCTCTCCCGCGAGGGGTTGCGCCGGGCCCGCGGCAGGCTCGGGGCGGACGTTCACCTCGTGCAGGCGTTCCTGGAGAACCTCCCCTTCGCGGACGGGAGTTTCGACGTCGTCGTCTCGGCGCACACCCTCGAACACGTGCGCGGGTTCGACCGGGCGGTGGCGGAACTGGTCCGGGTCGCGCGGAAACGGGTCGTCCTCCTCGTGCCGTGCCAGGAGTACAAGCCCTACACGGAGGATTACCACCTGCATTTCTTCCCGACGGAAGAGGAGTTCATCAAGCGCATCGGCCTGCCCGGAGCCGTTTGCCGCCGGTACACGATTCCGCCCGGTGTATGCGCCTACCAGGGAGATGTCCTGCTGTTCACGGCGGAACTCGCCGATTCCCGTGATGCGACCGGATGACTCTCGGGGGACGTTCAAGATTCGGATAACCTGCACATCACTTATATAAAACATCAGGTTTCGCGGAAACCACGTCCGGGCAGGCGGCCGGCGCCGCTGTGAACCGGGGAGAAAGGAAAAATCCTTCCGATGAAAGAAACGAACGGTATCCAGTGGTACGAATGGGACCACGCCGCTTTCCAGCTCGCGGGCGAGTTGGATCGTCCGATCTTCCTCTATCTCTACACGCCCTACGGTCACGCCGTCCGGGTTTTCGAGAGCGAAGTGCTCGCCAGGACGGATGTCGCGAAACTGCTGAACGAACGCACCCTGCCGGTTCGCGTGGACTCTCTGGAACGCCCCGACGTGTTCGAGCGGTACAACCAGGGCGGTTGGCCCTCCCTGTGCCTGTTGACCCCCACCGGCGAGCTGCTGCACGGTCGTTCCCGGATGGACGCCGAACAGCTCATCGCAACCGTGAACCAGGTGGCGGACTACTACCGGACGCACGGGGAGGAAATCCGGCGCAAGGTTGAGCAGGCGGGTCCGCCGGACATGCCGCGTTTCGAGGCGGCCGACCCACCCCGCGAACCCGATCCCGACCGGCTCGAGGGGATTTTGCGGGAAGCGGAAGCCTTCTATGACCACCGTTTCGCCGGGTTCGGGCGGGCGCCGAAGTTTCCCCTGCCCGAGCTGCTGCTGCTCCTGATCGAAGACCCGAAGGAAGAGCGCCGCGCTCTCGCGCTGCGAACCCTGGAGCGCATCAGCGAAAGCGCGCTGCAGGATCATCTCGGGGGCGGCTTTTTCCGTTACTGCGATGATGAGGGATGGCGCTTCCCGAACCTCGAGAAACTGCTCTTCGAGAACGCCTCGCTGCTGGAGGTCTACCTCGCCTCCTACCGTCTGACCGGCCGCGAAGAGTTCGCCGCTGTCGCCCGGCGGACGATGAGCTATCTCGAGCGGGTCCTCGGCGACCCGGAGAGCGGCCTCTTCTACTCCGGACAGGCCGCGGACGGAGCCTTCGACGGCCGGGGAGACGTGTACGGCTGGACCGAGGAGGAGATCCGCGCGGTCACCGAGGAAGCGGAGGCGCAGGCGTTCCTCATCCGTTACGGCATCTCACCCGAAGCGGCGCTCCCGGGCGGCGGGCAGCGGAGCATCCCCGAGGAGAGGTCGCCGGTCCGGCAGGTGGCCATGCGCCTGGGGATCAGCGAAGAGGAGGCGGAGAGCCGTCTCGAAAGGGCGCGTGACAGCCTCCTCCGGCAGCGTGAACAGCGCCCGCAACCGCAGGTGGACGACCGTCTCTTCACCGCATCGAACGCCCGGCTGTTGGGGCCGCTGGCCCTGACGGCGATGCAGCTTGAACGCCCCCGCCTGTTGCAGCGCGCCTTCGAAGCCGCCGACATCCTGTGGGAAAGCGCTCACCGCGACACGGGCGGCGTGGAGCCCGTCGCAGGTGAACGGGCGGACAGCCTCTATCTCACCGACCAGGTGGAAGTCATACTCGGGTTTCTCGCCCTCTACAACGCCGCCGGACGGGCGAAAGACTGGGTGAGAGCCGAAACCCTCGCCCACGAAACCTTCGACCTCTTCGTCGAGGGCGCCGGGGGGTATGATCACCTCATGCGCGAAGAGGAACAGGGCATGCTGCGGTACCTCTACATGCCGTTCGAAGCCAACAGCCGCCTGCTGCAGGCGACGGCGCAACTCGCGCTGCTGACCGAGGAACCGGAGTGGCGGGAGCGGAGCCTGCTTCTCGCGGATGGGATGAGCGCCTACGCCGGAGTCCATCGCCTGCGGAACGCCTCGTACGGCCGGGGCTTGCGCATGCTTCTCCAGCCGCCCGCGGTGATCGACCTGATCACGGGGGAGGACGCCGGGAGGAAACGGCGGATCCTGTTGTCGAGAGCCCCGGTCCGGACCCTCATCCGGGCCTTCGACCCGGATCAGAAAACGCCCTGGACCCGGCTGGAACGGTACCCGAGCAACGGTTCGCGGGCGCGCATGGTCGTGCACCACGGTGAGAGGGAACTCGGTCCGACCGATGATCCCGAAGAAGTCCTGCGCTTCCTTGCAGAAGGGAAGTGAGCGTTTCTACTTTCATGGTTCAACCACACGGGACACCCGCTCCCAAGCACAGCCTGGCCCGCAAGCGGCCGAACGCCGGAGGTACTTCATGAAGAACGGTTTCATTCGCACGGTTTCATTCACGGCCGCGCTCCTGTTCCTTGCCGGCGCCGCGGAGGCGGAAGTCCGCCTCTGGACGCCGACCAACGGGATCAAAGTGCGCCAGGGTCTCCACATCGAGTGGTTCCGCAGCGCCGCCCGGGACGCGGACGGCAATTTCGCCCTGGTCTGGTCCGACACCCGGTCCGGTGACCGCGATCTCTGGATGCAACTGGTCGATTCCGACGGCGCCATGCTGTGGCCCGCGGACGGTGTGCTCGTCGCCAGCGAGGTCTCCCGCCAGGAAGATCCCCATGTCATGCCGGACGGAGCCGGCAACTGGTATGTCACCTGGGTGGATTACCGCGATGACATCGACATCGAGGACAAGGGTGACATCTACATCCAGAAGATCGATTCCGACGGCGTCAAGCTCTGGACCCCGGAGACCGGCGTCGCCCTCTGCACGAACTCCGAAAAACAGCTCTGGGTGCAGTCCTTTCCCGACGGCGCGGGCGGGGTGGTCAGCATCTGGGTGGATGACCGCACCGGGCAGTCGGACATCTACGCCCAGAGAACGGATGCGGACGGGAACCCGCTCTGGGCCCAGGACGGCGTCCTTGTCGCGGGCGGTCTCGGCGACCAGGGCGACATCGGGAGCGGGAAGTACACCGCCGATTCGGACGGCGCCGGGGGGATCCTCGTCGCCTGGGTGGACAACCGCAATCCTTCCGACATCAACCTGTACGGGCAGCACATCGATGTCAACGGCCAGCTTCTATGGGCTTCGGGGGATTCCACGGGACTCCCGATCTGCACCGCAGCCGGCGAGCAGAAGCGGGTCCGCCTCGCCCCCGACGGCTACGGCGGCGCGTTCGTCGTCTGGGAGGATCGCCGCCTCGACATCAACAACGGCGACATCTACGGCCAGCATCTCGACGCGGACGGCAATGCGCTCTGGACGGCTGACGGGGTGATCCTCTGCGACGCCTTCGGGGCGCAGGAGAAGGTGCGCATCGTCAACTCTGCGCCGGGCGAAGCCATCCTCGTCTGGGAGGACCGCCGTGTCGACAACGTGAGCATCGACCTCTACACCCAGCGCATCAGCGGCACGGACGCCCCCGTCCTCCACTGGGGGCCGGCGGGCAGCGAGGTGGAGGGGATCGTCCTCTGCGATGCGATCCGCGACCAGACCGCGCCGCGCCTGACGCCCGACGGCGAGGGCGGAGCCGTGTTCACCTGGCTCGACGAGCGGGACAGCGAACAGCCGAACCAGGACCTCTACGCCCAGCGCCTTGACTCCTCCGGCGCGCACCTGTGGGGGGACGCGAACGGCATCCCGGTCAGCGACCGGCCCGGCGGGCAGGAGGGGAACATCGTCCGCGTGCTCAACAGCAACCGTGTCGCCGTCGCCTGGTTCGACTTCCGGCAGGGAAGCCCGGGCCTGTTCTACCAGGTCTTCGATGGCGCCGGCGACGATCTACTCGCCGAGGACGGCGTGGAGGTCATCTACGGCATCGACAACAACGGCGGGAAACCCCACCTCATCCCCTCGTCGGACAATTCCCTGTTCTTCGTCTGGGTGGACAGCCGCTACGGCGCGTTCGGAACGTACATCTACGCGCAGAAGGTCGACGCCCTCACGGGGGATCTCGCCTGGGACGAGAACGGGATCAGCATCACTCCCGGCTTCCCCTACGGCACGGAAGACACCCTCAGCGTGCTGTTCAAATCGGTGAAGCTCGCCTCGGACGGGCTCGGCGGACTGCTCGCGGCCTGGCAGGATAACCGCGAGGTGTTCGTTCCCCTGATCTACGCCCAGCGGATCGATGCCGACGGTACGCCGCTGTGGGGTGACCGCGGTGTCGTCGTGGCCAGCGACCCCTCGGGCCTGTCCTTCGAGCAGGACGAGCCCGAAATTGCGCCGACGGGGGACGGCGGCATGGTCGTCGCCTTCGAACAGGCGAACGACGATTATTACCAGAACGTCAAGATCCAGAAGCTCGGCACGGACGGCGAGGCCCTCTGGGGAGCCCCCGACGACCCCGGCGTCTGGGTCACCGACGCCCAGGTGGACCACGAGCTGGAAACCCTCTCCCTGTTCGATGACGGCAGCGTCCTCGTCGTCTATTCCCACGACGACGAAACGCCCGGCCACGGCAACGAGGAGAACCTGTACGCCCAGCGCTACGACGCGGACGGCGTCGCCCTCTGGGACCCGCCCCTCCCCCTCTGCGAGGCGTTCGGGACCCAGTTGAACGTGGCCGCGCTGCCCCTGGGCGGAGGGGTCCTCCTCGCCTGGGAGGACCAGCGGCGGAGCGCTCCGATCCTCGATATCTACGGGCAGGTCGTTTACCCCGACGGCACCGTGGAATGGGACGCGGACGGCAGGCAGCTCATCGAGGCGGACAACCAGCAGAGCGACATCGTGCTCGGTGCGACGGGCCCGGACGCCGATTCCTTCTGGATGGTCTGGAAGGACCGCCGTGACGGCGAGACGGCCGACATCTACGTCCAGCGTTTCGACACCGACGGCACCCCCCAGTTCACCCCGGACGACGGGATTCTCGTCGGCACGGACGACGTTCCGCAGGAGACCCCGCGGCTTCTCGTCGAGTGGCGCAACGGGGCGTACATCGCGTGGGAAGAGATTCGCGGCGAACTCTTCAGCGACCTGTACATCACCCATCTCACCGAGGCCGGCACCCTCGCCACCGACGATTACACCGGCGGCGGCGCGATCCTGTGCAACGCCTATCACCGGCAAATCAACGTGGAACTGGCCCCGGACTTCGACGGCGGGGTGGTCTCGGCGTGGGAGGACCTCCGCTCCACCGGCAAGGAACCGCTGAGCAACATCTACGCCCAGCGGGTAAACGACTTCACCGCGGACGCGCCGGAGCGGACCCCAGCGACCCCCACCGGCTACGCGCTGGAGGGAAACTACCCCAACCCGTTCAACCCCGCCACCACCATCCGGTTCAGCGTGGAGAGACGCGAGGTGGTGAAGCTGGCGGTGTACGACGTTCTCGGCCGCAGGGTCGCCACGCTGTTCAACGGCAAGGCGGCACCGGGCAGCCACAGCGTCCAGTGGAACGGCCGCGACGACCTGGGCCGTCCGGTGGCATCGGGCACCTACTTCTATCGCCTAGAGATCGAGGGCGAGCGGCAGGCGCGGAGAATGATCCTGCTGAAGTAGGTAGAGTGGCGGCAACGCCGGGAAACCGGCGGAAAAGCGCAATCATGAGGAAGCCCGGGGAACCTCTCCCCGGGCTTTTTTATCGTATCACTCGATAACGCCTCACCTGCCGGGCATCACTTGGTCAGGACGACCTTTCGGGTCCGGGTGACCGCATGGGTGTCGAGGCGGAGGAAATAGACCCCGCTCGCCAGTCCCCCGGCCTCCCACGAAACCCTGTGATACCCCGCCTCGAGCCGCCCCGCGAACAGGGAGCGCACCAAGCGCCCCTCGATGTTGAAGACGCGGAGCAGCGCCTCGCCAGGTGTCGCGAGGCCGAAACTGACCTCGGTGACGGAGTTGAACGGATTGGGGTAGGCCCCGGTGAGTTCGTCCTCCTTCGGCAGAGCCGCTCCCCCATCGCGTACATATGCCGGATCGAGGATTTCGAACGTTGCGGCCGTGGAATCCGACAGGAACAGGCTCCCCGGCTGGTAGAACGCCACCCGGATCCTCGCCGCGGCGCTCGGCGGGCCGACCACGGTCCAGGTGAAGGGCTCCTCCACCGGAACACCGGAGCTGATCGGCCGCCAGTGGATCGGATCACCGCGGCTGACGAAGTAGCGAAGCGAGCCGCGCAGTCCGCGGGTTGCCACCTCGATGAGGTGATCCTCCCCGATCTCCCAGACCTCGCCGCCCGCGGGGGAGAGCAGAGCGAGTTCCGGCGTAACGATGCTGAAATCGCCGTCCATCTCCCCGAACAGGTCCGGCAGTTCCAGCGAGACGACGCGCAGCCGCGCATGTTCCGTCGTGTCACCCTCCGCCAGCCAGGCGACCTCGAGGGAATCGGGGTCAGCCACGGTGAGGAGGCTCACCCATGAGCCGGCGGGATACTCACGGTTCAACTGGACCTGGACGGCGCCCTGCACCCCGACCCGCTCCCAGAGGATGGTGAGGGGCACTCCCACGCCGATCTCCTCGCCCGGTTGGGGCTGGAGAAGATGGATCGCGGGCTGGGTGATGGTGAAATCCGCCCGCGAGGTGTCGCCGACACCCGGGTTGTCATTGGAGAGGACCCGCACCCGGGCGGTGGTCGTCGGCGGACCGTTGACCGTCCAGGGGAAGGATTCATCCACCGGGGCGTCGTTGCTCAGGCTTTCCCATGCGCCATCAGGCCAGTCGCGCATCAACTCGATGGTCACCGTACCCGCGAGTCCGGCGTTGAACCAGGAGATCTCCTCGGTCCCCCCGATACCGACCACCTCTCCCCCGTCCATCGAGGTCAGGTAAATCCCCGTCCCGGCGACGTTCACCTGCCACATTCCCCGTCCGTGGGTGGCGGCCCGGAGCTGCATCGTCGGCAGGTGCAGGTCAAGGTCATCGACGACGACATTGGGCAGTGCATCGTTGAACGAGAGCCAGTTCGCCCCGTCATCGTTGCTGACGAACACCCCGAGGTCGGTGCCGACATAGACCCTGCGCGGCGAGCCGGGTGCGATCTCGACCGTGTTCACCGGCAGAACCGGCAGGTCCCCCGTGGCGTCGGCCCAGGTCGCCCCCCGGTCCCCGGAGTGCATCACCCGCCGGCTGCCGTACCCGCTGAACACCGCCCAGACACCGTCGGGCTGCTCCGGGTCCGCCTGGATCTCGGTGATCCAGGCGCCCGGCAGCCCCGAGCTGATGGAGACCCAGCTCGCGCCGCCGTCCTCCGAGCGCCACACCGAAGAGGCGACCCCTGCATAGAGCAGGCCGGGATCGAAGAAGTCCTGGCTCAGGGTGACGAGGGAGGAGGTGGTCAGGGGATCGGATGTCGCCGTCCAGGTGTCTCCCCGGTCCACGGTCTTGTACACGCTGGTGGTGGCGGTGTAGAGGACCTCCGGGTTCCAGTGGTCCATGATGACGGGAGCCACCCATGCGCCCCGTCCGTCGATGCCGTCCATGATATCCTGCCAGTGCCGCCCGCCGTCGAGGGAGCGCACGTGGTTCCCGAACTGCCACTCCGCGTAAACGATGTCCTCGTCCGTGTAGTCGATGACGCATTCCCCGCCGTCCCCGCCGTAGACGAACTCCCACTGGTCGGTACCGCTGAACTTGTTCGTCCCCTGGTCCTGGGTGCCGCCATAGGCGATGGCTTCATCGAGGAACGCGGACCCCATGGCGTAAAACTGCATCGTCGCCAGCCCGTTCACCCGCGGGGTCCAGGTCAACCCGGCATCAAGGGATTCGTAGATCCCGCCGTCCGAGCCGACGAACAGGCGGTCGGGATCGCCGGGGTACCAGGCATAGGCGTGCAGGTCGGCGTGGGTGTACTGCGGATCGCCGGGCGGGTACCACCAGTAGGAGAGCTGGTCCCAGTCCATACCGGCGTTGGTGCTGCGGTAGAAATCCACGCCCCCGGCATAGACGACCTGGTCGTCATCCGGTTTGATCGCGGTGATGTTGTCGTACCACCCCTGCCCGCCGTAGAAATTCGGGTTGACCGCCATCACGGTCCAGGAATCGCCGGCGTTTTCGCTGCGATAGACGCCGAGTAACCCCGCGCCGTTGACCGAGAATGTGCCCGCAACACCGGCGACGAGAACGTCCGGGTTCGACTGGCAGGCGGCGAGGCTGACCCGTCCGATGTCGAAGGGCGAGGCGAAACCGCTGCTCCGGCGGGTCCAGCTCTCCCCCCCGTCCGGAGAGCGCCAGACACCGTTCGTCCCGTTACCCCACGGGTAGCCGAGGGCGGCGAAGAGGGTATCGGTGGCGCCTGGCTTGAAAAGGACGTGTTTCGCCGTACCGTTGAGCACCCGTTCCCAAGTGTCCCCCGCATCGAGACTGCGGTACACTCCGCTGTTGCAGGCGGCGAACAGGCGATCAGGATCACCCGGGTCGATGATCATCTCGTTGACCGCGTCCGAGGAGGTCATCGACCAGTTGAGCCCGGTGGTATCCCAGGTCACGCCGCCGTCCACGGACTTGAGGACCCCGACCCCCCAGACCGCATCGCCGTTGAAGTTACCCTCCCCCGTGCCGATGTAGAGGATCCCCGGGTCCGTGGGATCGACGACGACGGCGGCGACGGCGAGGGTCGGGAGGTTGTCATCGATGGCGAACCAGTTGAGCCCGCTGTCGGTGCTTTTCCAGAGCCCGCCGGAGGCCGAGCCGGCGTACATCACCTCCGGGTTTCCCGGCTCGAAAGCGATCGCCAGCATGCGCCCGGCGATGTTGCTGGGGCCGATGAACGTCCACTGCTCGTCCAGGCTCTCCGCCGGCTGCAGGTGCTCGCGGATCTCCGCGAGGGCCGCGAGGCGCGGATTGCCGGAAATGTCCCCGAACGGGAAGGCCCGCTGTTCATAGTGCCACTGCCAGCGCTGCCAGGGCTTGAACCCCGTGCTGCGGCGGTTCGGAGCGTCACGATACACCTCGTTGAACCGCGCCCGGACCGTCTCCCAGCTTTCGAGCCCCCCCTGCGCGAACCCGGCCGCGGGGAGCAGCAGCGCGAAGAAGATCGCAATCAACCGTCGTCGTGAACTCATCGTTCCCTCGGGTATCCCGTGCCGATCATCGCTTCCGTCCACCTTCCACCTTGAGTGTAAGGTACGGGCAATCGGCGGGGAATACCGGCGGCCGGCATCGACAGGTTCAAATTGCCCGCTCCCACGGCCCGGTTGGAGGATGCGGCCTCGCGGCGTACCTTACTCACCGTCTTTCGGGAAGGGAGGCGTCACCCTGTACAGCGGGGAAAATCACGAGGAAATGGGCGGAAAACTCGACATGGTCGCCCGGGTTCAGATGGTGCTCGCGGAAAAGCGGACCTCCTTGGCCGTGCTCCGCACCGGCATCGTCCTGCTGACCCTGCCGATGTCGATCGTCGCGCTGTTGATCACCACCTCCCGCCTGTACGATCCCCTGAGCAACCTGATGTTGATCATCCCCTTGTTCCTCTTCAACACGGTGCTGGTGGGTCTCGGATTCACGCTGATCTTCCGCGCCCTGAGCCGGATCATCAAGCAGGACCGGCTGCTCGAGGAGATCAAACGGAAGTCGCCCGATCTTCAGAAATACATACCCTGAGCGTAGTCAATCTGTCACACTTTCACACCTGACCGAGCAGGATGAGGGTGCAACCTCTTGAAAAACAATCGCTCCGGCAGGGGCATATTCCTTGCAGTGGTTGTGTGAAAAAGAGTCCACCACGCTGGAGCCGTTCCATGTCCCCAAGCCGCGTCTTCTTCCTCCTTGTCACGTTTCTCCTCGCGTTCCCGCCCCTTCCGGCGGAAGTCCGCGCTGACCTTCCAATGCACGAGGGGCAACTCATTCTCGAAGAAGTCAAGATCCTCGGGAACCGCAAACTCACCGATGAGGAAGTCCTCGAAATGACGGGTTGGACGATCGGTCAGCCATTCGAGGAAAAAGACCTCGTGCGGGGCGAATCACGGCTCAACGCGAGCGGGGTTTTCAGCGACGTGGAGATCTCCACCCGGACCGGAAGCAAGCCCGGGTCCGTCGTCGTGGTTCTCTGGGTTCATGAAAGACGCCGGCCCTCGGTGGACTGGTTCGAGCATGAGGTCACGTGGGACGGCTGGGCGTTCAACCTCCTCGAGGTGCATGCACAATCGCGGAACCGCACGGGGGAAACCCATATCAAGGGGCGTCTCTTCGGGCGCTGGCGCGGGGTGTACGAGGAATCCTCGTGGCAGCCCGTCTTCGCCCTGCCTCTGCAGGTACTCGCCACGGCCGATGTTTCGCGGGACTGGTGGGTGGATTGGCCGCTGGAGTCGCGCAAGGGATACAGCCTCGAGATCAACCGCCTGCGCGGCGGCCTGGGTATCCGCTCCCGCCTGCCGGCCGGGTTTTCCCTCACCGCCCTCGCCCTCGCCGAACGGTACGATTTCACCGGCAAGACCCGGCGTTTCGAGGGAACCGGCTATAAGAGCGGCGACGAGATCTCCCGCTCCGGGCTGCCGGCCCACCTCGCCGGGGAAAACGATGCGACCTGGTTCACGGCGCAGATCGACCTGGGCGCCGACACCCGCAATGACGAAGACTATCCCCACCGCGGGATCTGGTTCCGGCTCCCGATGCGAATCTCCTACGATCCGCAGGCGGACCGGTCCACCCGGAGCATCGAGGCGGACCTGCGCGGCTACCTGCCCCTCAACCGGGGTTCCACCCTCGCGCTGCGGGTGCGGGGCGGCGCGCTGGAGGGCGATGCGCCCTTCTACCAGCGTTTCACCCTCTCCCGAAGCTTCCCGATGCGGGGCTTCGAGTTCGGTTATGTCGAGCCGGCCGGCGGCGGAAAGTACCTCTTCCAGGGGTCCGCAGAGCTCCGCCAGCCCCTTCTCAGCCATTCTCCCCACCCGTCCATGATGCTCATCGTCTTCTCTGATTTCGGCATGGCATGGAACGGGGATGACGGGGATGCGGTGCCACTCGAAAACGGGGACGATACGGACAACATCCTGCACTACGACACGCTCAGCGCCTCGGTCGGCTGGGGGATCGCGTTCGACCTCCCCGTGGTCGGGCCGCTCGCGGTTCACGTGGGATATCCGATGGTCTATGAAGGATCACCGGCCAAGGTCGTGACGAAGGTTTCGCTCGGGTTCGCCTTCTGATGTCTTCCCTCCGCCGGATACGGCGCTCCATGATGATCGGAGCCTGGCTCGCCCTCCTGGCGTTGATGCCGGAATCGGCGCCCGCGCAGATCCACGTCGGCAAGGTTGAGGCGTGGTGGGAGGACACCCTCGCGGTGATCCGGCCGGAAATCCTCGAACCGTTCAGCGAGCCGACCCGGCTGACCCTGCAATCGGGGCTGCCGGTCGCGGTGGACATCGAAGTCCGCCTCTTCCGCACCGGGTACGCCAAGACCATCCGCAGGCGCATCGAGGTCCAGTACAACGTCTGGCAGGACCGGTACCGTGTGATCACGCCCATCGGACCCCTGGCGGTCAAGGATTACCCCACCGTGCTCACCCTGTTTCGCAGGGACCTGATCCTGACGCTGCCCCGGCGGGAACTCCCCGGCGACAGCCCCTGGTTCCTGAAGGTCCGGGTGGGTGAGCGAAGAGTCCTCGGAAAGGGGGACGATGACCGGCTGAGCGCGATGGAACGGGAGTTGTCCGGTCTTGTCGGCTGGCTGTTCCGGCGCGGCCGCGCGAAAGAATCCTATACCGACTGGTCACGGCTGGCCGAACTCCCGAAATACCGCAAGGGGGAGGGACGATGAAGCTGCGCTGGCGCCTTCTGCTGGCGATCGGGCTCGCCGGGCTTCTCCCCCTAATTCCCCTCCTGCTCTCCGTCCGGGGAACCGTGAAACTCGGCATCCGCACCCTGGCCCCGGACGAGATCGGCCTCTCCCTCCAGTCCGGCCTGCAGCTCGCCCGCCGGGCCATCGCCTCCGAGGAGCGCGCCCTGCGCCTGCGCCTGCAGGAATACAGCACCTCCCTCCCGCTTCCCGGCGGAACGGTACACGCCGTGCCGCCGCGGCCCGCCGCCGGGGATTCTCTTCTCTACGCGAAAACCTCCGCGGGCGACTGGTGGAGGTGGTCGGAAGAGCGATGGATCCCCTCCCCCGCCCCGGCAACGCCGGAAGCGGCGGAAGGATTCGAACACCCCCCGTCCCTCATCAGCGCCACCCTGCAGGCCCGTGGCGTCCAGTGGGTGCTGCTGCGTCCGCTGGATGAAGCCTTCATCCACGCCGCGGCGACGATGCAGCGCGCCTCGGCGGACTGGGCGGTGCGGCGTTCGGAGCGCGACCGCCTGGTCAGTTCGCTGCTCATCACCTTCCTCTTCACCTACCTGTCGCTGGTCGCCCTCGCCGTCGCGGCGGCGCTGCTGGTCGTCATCCCGGCGACACGGCATATCGAGCGGTTGAGCGAGGTCGCCGAGGCGATCGCCGCCGGCGAGGAGGAGCGGCGGGCGGAGGTCTCCGGGTCCGGGGAGACCCGCCGCCTCGCCCGCAGCTTCAACACGATGCTCGACCGTCTGACCGAGAGCCGCCGGCGCGCCGCGGACGCGGAGAAAAAGGCGGCGTGGCGCGAGCTGGCCCGGGTCCTCGCGCACGAGATCAAGAATCCGCTCACCCCGATCCAGCTCTCCGTGCAGCAGTTGTCCGACATGGATCCCGGCTCGGATGAGGTCCTCTCCCGCGCGATCCGCACCACCCGGGAGATCGTGGACGAGGAGGTGGAAAGCCTGCGCCGACTCGTCCGTGAATTCGGGGACTTCGCCCGCGCCCCGGAGCTGCACCCCGCGCCCGAACGGCCCGCCGACCTGCTGGAAGACCTGGCTGCGCTCTATTCCGGCCGGATCGACGTGGTTCAGGGGGAGGAGATCGAAAGTGCAGTATTCGACCGCGAGGCGGTGAAGCGCGCCCTGATCAACCTGCTGGACAACGCCCTCGCCGCCTCAAGCGATCCGGGACGAGTCCGGCTGAGTCTGACCTCCGGGGAGGGGTCCTTCGTGTTCACCGTCGAGGATGACGGCCCCGGCGTCCCCCCGGACAGGCGGGTGGAGATCTTCGAGCCGTACGTGACGACCAAGCGGCACGGCGTCGGTCTCGGCCTGCCCATCGTCCGCACCATCGCAGAGCAGCACGGCGGGCGGATCGTTTGCGACGGCAGCCCGGAACTCGGCGGCGCCCGTTTCAGGCTGATCCTTCCCCTCTCCCCCGCGGCGGACGGGGAATCCGCCTGAAGCGGCCCCGCCGGGCGGCCGGCCCCCCGCTTCCGAACCGCACTCCCCGCCCCCGCGGACCGGCGCGCCGATGAAAGAGCCTCCTTTGTCTCCTTTTGAACTCGCCTCGCCGTGGAATATCTTCCCCCTTGTGAGCCGAGGAACAAGCATGAGGAGTGGGAGAATGTCGCAACGAATGCGCTTCTTCGCCGTACCCCTGGCCCTGGGGGTATTGCTTTTAAGCCTGCCTTCATTCGCACAGGAGGATGTCAACGGGCTCTTCCGCTACCCGGATGTCTCCGGCGACCGGGTCGTTTTCACCTCCGAGGGCGACCTGTGGACCGCGTCGTTGAACGGCGGTGACGCCGTCCGCCTGACCCGGGACGATGGGCGGGAATGGTACGCCCATTTCAGCCCCGACGGGCAGTGGATCGCCTTCAGCGCCCAGTACGAGGGGAACACGGATGTCTACGTCATCCCCTCCTCGGGCGGCGAGCCGCGCCGCCTCACCTACCACGGGGCGCGCGACGAAGTCGTCGGGTGGACCCCGGACAGCCGCAACATCGTCTTCCGCAGCCCCCGCATCCAGCCGTCCCGTGTCTGGCAACTCTACACCATCCCGGTCGAGGGGGGCTTCGAGCAGGAGTTCGGCCTGGACCGTGGAACCCGTATCAGTTTCGAACCCGGCGGCACCCGCTTCGCGTTCAACCGTCTCCGGCGCGAGGAGCGTCCCTGGAAACGGTACCGCGGCGGTTGGGCGATGGACATCTGGGTCGGCGACCTCGGCACGATGCAATTCGACAAGGTCACCTCCTTCGAAGGGACCGACTTCTTCCCGATGTGGATCGGCGACCGGATCTACTTCCTCTCCGACCGCTCCGGCCGTTTCAACCTGTTCAGCATGGCCCCCGACGGTTCCGGCATCCGCCAGCACACCTTCGAGGAGGAGTGGGACCTGAGCAACGCCTCCACCGACGGTAAGACCATCATCTACCAGAAGGAGTATGACCTCTACGCCTACGACGTGGCATCCGGCGAGTCGCGCCTGCTGGATATCCACCTGCCCTCGGACCGTTTCCGCGCGCGTGAACGGTTGGTCAAGAACCCCGGGAGGTACATCGACAGCTACACTCTGCCGAACGAAGCGCGGCGCATCGCCATCGCCGCCCGCGGTGAAGTGTTCACCTTCCCGGTCGAGAAGAGCGGCTACATCCGCCGCCTGATGCGAAATCCCGATTCCCGGGAGAAGTACGTCGCCTTCAGCCCGGATGGGAAGAAGGTGGCGATCATGTCGGACGCCTCCGGCGAGGAGGAGATCTGGATCGCGCCCTCCGACGGCAGCGAAGAGGCGAAGCAACTGACCACCGGCGGGGACACGTGGCGTTTCCCGATGGTCTGGTCGCCGGACGGGAAAAAGCTGCTGTTCGGCGACAAGGCGAAACGCCTCTGGATCGCGGATGCCGAGAGCGGAAAGAGAACCCTGGTCGACACCGCCCCCGGTTGGGAGATCAGCGAGTACGAGTGGTCGCCGGACAGCCGCTGGGTGGCGTGGATTCGGGTGGACGACAATTTCTACGGCAATGTGTGGCTCTACAACATCGACACGAAGCAGAAGGCGGGCATCGAACGCCCGATGACCAGCGAGACGAGCCTCAGCTTCCACCCGGACGGGAAACACCTGTACTTCGCCTCGGAGAACTGGTATAACCCGGTGATCAGCGCCCTCGACCAGACCTATATCTACGACAAGACGACGAAGATCTACGTCGTCGTCCTCGCGAAGGACGGGGAGAATCCCTTCGCTCCCAAGCTGGTGAAGGCATACGAGGAGGAAGAGAAGGAGGAGGGCGACGAGGACAAGGAGGAATCCAAGAAGAAGGAAGAAGAGGGCGAGAAACCGATAGTGATCGACCTCGACGGCATCGCGCAGCGGGTCTACCCGGTGCCCATCGACGCCGCGAACTCCTTCGGCCTGATCGCCACGGAAGGCACGCTCTACTTCGCCAGCCGCGAGAACCCGGGGATGATGCCGGACGGCGACACCCCGAAGGGCTTCCAGCTCAACGCGTTCGACATCGAGGAGAAGGAGACGAAGGTCGTCTCCACTTCGGTGCGGGGCTACGATGCCAGCCCGGACCGGAAGAAACTGCTCATCCGCACGGGGGAAAGCAGCTTCGTCGTGATGGATGCCGGAGGTACTGAAATCCCGAAGGAGAAGGGCCACATCGACCTTTCGGACTGGTCCTTCGAGATCGAACCGCCCCTCGAATGGCGTCAGATCCTGCGCAACATCTGGCGCTGGGAACGCGACTTCTTCTACGATCCGAACATGCACGGCGTGGACTGGGAGGGGGTCTGGAAGCAGTACAGCTCCCTGTTGCCGCGCATCTCCAACCGTGACGAGCTGAACGACCTGGTCCGCGAGATGATCGGCGAGCTGAACATCGGCCACGCCTACGTCTGGGGCGGCGACATCCTCTCCGCGCCGCGTGTCCCGGTCGGCGGTCTCGGGGCCGATTTCGAGCAGGTCGCCGGCGGCGCGTACAGGATCACGAAGATCTACCGCGGGGACGGCTGGGGCGATGAACCGGTCAGCCCGCTCTCCGAACCGAAGGTCGATGCGAAGGTCGGGGAGTACATCGTCGCCATCGACGGCGTGCCCCTGAAACCCGGCGAAAACATCTTCCGCCGCCTCTACGACAAGGCGGGCAAGGAGATTCTGCTCTCCCTGAACAGCACTCCCACGATGAAGGGAGCCCGCGAAGTGGTCGTCGAGCCCCTCGGCAGCGAAGGGCGGCTGCGTTACTTCGACTGGGTCCGTGAACGCCGGGAATATGTCGAGAAGGCCAGCGACGGTCGCATCGCCTATGTCCACCTGCCGGACATGGGTTCGCTCGGGCTCTCCATGTGGGGGCGCCAGTACCTCGCCCAGTACAAGCGCGATGCGCTGCTCATGGACGTGCGGAACAACGGCGGCGGGTTCGTCGCGCCGATGATCCTCTCGATGCTGCAACGCACCCTCTGGTCGAGGGGAAAGTCACGCGAAAGCGCCCTCTACCATACGCCCAATTCCGCCTTCTACGGGCCGATGATCGCCGTCTGCGACCACGAGACCGGCTCGGACGGGGAGACGTTCTCCGAAGGGTTCAAACGGCTGAAGCTGGGTGAGCTCGTGGGAACGCGCACCTGGGGCGGCTGGGTCGGCATCCGCGGCGGACGACGGACCGTCGATCGGGGCGGGAACACCCAGCCGGAGTTCACCGGGTGGGGCGCCCTCGACGGCAAGTGGCTGATCGAGGGGCACGGCGTCGACCCGACCATCGAGGTGGAGAACGACCCGGCGAGTGTGCTGCAAGGGGTAGACCCACAGCTCGACAAGGCCGTCCAGGTCCTGCTCGACGAGTTGCAGAACAAGGAGAAGTGGCCGCCGCTTGCGGCGCCGCCGAAACCGCTTGACAAATCACTGAAGGTCCACAACCTGAAGTAGAGGTTGTAAAGGCAGATCTCCCGGGATGCATGCACTCCCGGGCCACCTGTCAGGCCGCGGCGTCCTGCGCCGCGGCCTTTCTC
>CAYOKT010000036.1:0-29777 GCA_964404605.1 uncultured bacterium | reverse complement strand
GTCGGCGCGGGGCCGGGCGACCCGCGGCTGATCACCTGGCGGGGGCTGGAGGCTCTCGCCTCGGCGGATGCGGTCTGTTACGACGCCCTCGTGGACCCGACCCTCATCGCCACCCTGCCGCCCTCGGTCGAACGGCACTATGTCGGCAAACGCGCGGGCGGGCATTCGATGCCCCAGGATGAGATCAACGCGCTTCTGGTCCGCCTCGCCCGGGAGGGGAAGGTCGTTGTCCGTCTGAAGGGCGGCGACCCGTTCATCTTCGGGCGCGGAGGGGAAGAGGCCCTCGCGCTGCGGGAGGCGGAGGTGCCGTTCGAGGTCGTTCCGGGGGTGACCGCCGCCTCCGCCGCGACCGCCTGTGCGGGCATTCCCCTGACCCACCGCGGCGCTTCGGCCTTCGCCCTTCTCTTCACCGCGCATGAGACGCCGGGCAAACCCGCCGGCGAAGCGGAGGTCCCCCATGACCTGCTCGCCCGCGCGGGGGAGGGCACCCTGGTCGGTTACATGGGCGTCCGGCGGCTGAACGAGCTGGTGAAATCCCTTCTTGACAACGGCATGGACCCTTCCACCCCGGCGGCGCTGATCGAGCGCGGTTCGACACCCCGCCAGAAACAGGTCAGCGCCGCGCTGGCGGAACTGCCGCGCGCCGCGGAGGAGGAGGGCATCCAGCCGCCGGCGCTGTTCGTCGCCGGGCGGGTCGTCCGCCTCGCCGGGGTGCTCTCGTGGAAGGGCGCCGGCCCGCTGGGTGGACGGCGTATCCTCGTCACCCGCCCGTGCGATGTCGCCGGTGAGATCTATGACCTGCTCGCCCGCGAGGGCGCCGAGGTGGTTCCCGCGCCGGCGATTCTCACCGAAGCGCGCGAAGATCCCGAGGGGTGGGCGCGCCTGCGGGAGGTGTTGCCGGCGGGTGGCTGGCTGATCTTCACCAGCGAAGCGGGTGTCCGTTTTTTCTTCGCGCGCTTCAGGCGCATCGCGCGTGACTTGCGTGCCCTCGCCGCGATGCGCATCGCCGTCCTCGGCCGCGGCACGGCGTCCGCGCTGGCGGAGCGCGGGCTGGCGGCGGACTTTCAGCCCTCGGAGTCGCTCACGAAGGTTCTCGCCCGGGAACTGGCCTCGCGGGTCCGGCCGGGCGAATGGGCGGTGCGCGTTCGGGGCGACCTCGCCGATGAGACCGTGGAGGACGCCCTGGCGCGTTCCGGGGCGGAAGTCCTCCCGCTCGCCGTGTACCGGACACGCACCGCGCCCCTCGATGAGGGCGTCCGGGCGTGGGTCGCGGCGGGTCCCATCGAGGCGGTCACCTTCACCAGCGGCTCCACGGTCCGGGGGTTCTTCGAGCAGTGGGGGGAGAAGGGGGCCCGCGAGCTGCTCGCCGGCGCGGTGGCCGCCTCCATCGGCCCGGTGACCAGCGCAGCGCTGGGGGAGCGCGGCGTCGAGGTGGATGTCGAGGCGGAAAGGCATGATGTCCCCGGGATCGTCACCGCGCTGGTCAAACATCTACTCGAGCGGGAACACCCGGAACCCTGAAGCAGCTTCGCCCCCACAACAAAGAGCGCTCCGGGTTCACCCGCCCGGAGCACTTTTCATTTGTCAGGGAGGAGGTGGCAGGATACCGCCGCCGGACCCGCTCAGAAGTGCGCCTTGCTCACCGGAACATGCTCGCGGCTGAAATACTCCTCCTTCGACCTCTTCACCTTGCCCGCGAGCAGCAGCAGCGCGATCAGGTTGGGGAACGCCATCATGCTCAGGGCGATGTCGCCGAACCCCCAGACCGTTTTCAGCTGCAGGTTCGCGCCGAGGAAGACGAGGATCACGTACAGAAGGCGGTAGGAGCGGATCCCCTTCCCGCCGAAGAGATACTCCGAGCCCCGGTCGCCGTAGTAGCTCCACGAGATCGCCGTCGAGAGCGCGAAGAGAAACACCGCGAAGGTGACCATCCAACTGCCCCACTTGCCGCCGAGGCCGGTCTCGAACGCCTTCGCGGTGAGCAGGGATCCGTTCAGCAGGCTTCCGCCGCGCAGCTCGCCTCCCTCGATGACGAACGATGCCGGCCCCTGCACCTCCTGCACCTTCCCTTCCTGGACGACCAGGTGCCCGACGGTCAGTTGCCCCATCTTTCCGCCGGAAGTGGGAACGAACAGGGTCGGGTCCTCAACGATGCCGTTGTTGTACACGATCCGGACTCCGCGCACCTCGCCCCGGCGGATCGGCGCTTCCCCGCTGAACCGGTCCTCATCCCGGCAGGTTCCGCCGGGCCCCACTTCGGCCTGGGAGGTGAGGATGACGGCTTCGGCGAGGGGAATGCTCGTCTCGTACGTCGTCTTCCAGGCGCCGCTGGTGATGATCGTCAGGCCGGTCAGGGTGCAGATGAGAAGCGTGTCGATGAAGGGGCCGACCATCGCCACTGTTCCTTCGCGCACCGGCTCCTCGGTCTTCGCCGCGGCGTGCGCGATCGGAGCGGAGCCCTGTCCCGACTCGTTGGAGAACAGCCCGCGCCGTACCCCCCAGAGCAGCGCCATGGTAAAGGTCGACCCGGCGAAACCGCCGATGGCTCCCTGGGGGGTGAAGGCGGAGGTGAACACCAGCCGGAACGCCTCCGGCACATTCTGGATGTTGCTCCCGATGACCACGAGGGAGCTGACGATGTAGATCAGCGCCATGAAGGGCACCAGCCGGCTGGCCACCACGCCGATCCGCTTGATCCCGCCGATGATCACCAACCCGACCAGGATCGAGAGGAGCAGACCCGTGAAGTAGGGGGGGAGGCCGAAATCGGCTTGGAAGCTGTCCGCCACGGTGAACGCCTGCACGGTGTTGCCCGAGCCGAAACTGGAGATGATCGTACAGGCGGCGAAGATGACCGCGAGCGGTTTCCAGCCTTTCCCCAACCCCATCTCGATGTAGTACATCGGGCCGCCGGAGGCGCTGCCGTCCTTGTGGATCTTGCGGTAGTTCATCGCCAGCGTGGCTTCGCTGAACTTGGTCGCCATGCCGAAGAACGCCGTGACCCACATCCAGAAGAGCGCGCCCGGCCCGCCGAAATGGATCGCGGTCGCCACCCCGGCGATGTTGCCGATGCCGATGGTCGCCGAGAGGGCGGCGGAGAGCGCCTGCAGGTGGTTGATGTCACCCTGGTCGTCCGGGTTGTCGTACATCCCGGAGATCACCCGCCAGGAGTGGCCGAAAGCGAACACCTGCACCAGTTTCAACCGTATCGTGAGATAGAGCCCCGTGCCGATGAGAGGGAGAATCAGCAGGGAGCTGACGACCGAGGAGAGCGAATCGATGAAGTGTTGCATAAGCGCCGGAATCTGTTGAGAGTGTCCGGTTCAGGCGCGGGCCGCGGGCCGCCGCCGAAAAGCCGCCGGCCGGGCGGACACCGCGACGGTCGCGACCACCGTCCCTATTTCGGCCACAAGTTCGTTACCAGGATCAGTCCCACGGCCACCGGGGCGAGGATGCGCACCGCCCAGATCCAGGAAGTGAAGAACCGCATCGAGGGGTTCCCATCCCGGATCTCATCGGCCACCAGGGAGCGTTTCCAGATCCAGCCCGCGAACACGGCGATCAGGATGCCGCCCGTCGGCAGCAGGATGTTCGCCGAGAGAAAGTCCACCAACTGGAAAAAGTTCTTGCCCAGGATGGTCACATCCTTCCACGCCCCGAAGCTGAGGGCGGTCGGCACCCCGAGGAGAAAGGCGATCGCCGCGGAGATCACCGTGGCCCGCGAGCGCAGCCACCGCAGCTCGTCCGTGGCGAAACTGACAAACACTTCCAGCAGGCTGATGGCGGACGTGAGCGCCGCGATCGAGAGCAGCAGGAAGAAGAGAAACGCCAGCAGGCTGCCGAGGGGCAGCTTGCTGAAGACCAGGGGCAGCACCTGGAAGGTGAGGCCTTCGCCCACCTGGGGGGAGAACCCCATCGCGAAGAGCGCCGGGAAAACCGCGATGCCCGCGAGGACCGCGATCAGTGCATCCAGCGAAGCCACGGTGCCCGCGCTGGCGAAGAGATTTGTCTTCCGGTCGAGGTAGGACCCGTAGGTGATCATCACCCCCATGCCGAGGCTGAGACTGTAGAACGCCTGGCCGAGGGCGGTGAGGATGACGTTGCCGTTCAGCTTGCCGAAGTCCGGGGCGAAGAGAAACGCGAGGCCCTTCCCGCTGCCGGGCAGGGTGACCGCGCGGAAGATCAGCAGCAGGAGGAGGACGAACAGCGTCGGCATCAGGATCTTCGACCACCGTTCGATGCCCTCCTTCACCCCGCGCCGGACGACGATCACGCAGAGCACCATGAAGATGAAATGGTACAGTACGACCTGTCCGCTGTTCGAGACGAAGCGGTTGTAGCTCTCGGCGGCGGCGGAGGCGTCGGTGAAGGAGCCGATCAGACCGAACAGGGTTTTCACCATGTAGGCCACCGTCCACCCGGCGATCACTGAATAGTAGGAGAGGATCAGCAGCCCCGTAATCAGGCCAAGCACCCCCACCAGCGACCACAGGGAACCGGGCAGCAGTTTACGGAAAGCGCCCACGGGATTGCGCCGACTGGCGCGGCCGATGGAGAATTCAGCCCCCATGATCGGGATCCCGATCAGCGCCACGCAGATGAGATACACCAGCAGGAAGGCGAACCCGCCGTTCTCGCCGAGAACATAGGGGAAGCGCCAGATGTTGCCGAGCCCGATGGCGCTGCCGGCGGCCGCCAGAATGAACCCTATGCGGCTGCCCCAGGTCTCCCGTTTCCCGCCGCCGGACCTCTCCATCGATCGAACCCTCCCGCCGCATCCGTGTCAAAGTCGCGGTAAAGGTAGAATGCCTCCCTTTGCAGTGCAACCGAAAGACCGCACCTGTCGTTCGTCGTCCCGTCCGTTCTCCCTCGTGTTCCGTCTCATGAGAAGCGAAGGGTTCCTACCCGGACCTGCGCGGGAGCCGTACGGGGAGGGAAAGGCGGGATCAACCCCTCGTCCCGTTTTTCTTCGGTTTGCTCTCGGAGAGGAGTCAGATGGGATGTAACTATATGATTTTTCTGCACCATAAACATATGTTCAAATTGTCATTGAGCCTCCTGTCTCGTTGACAGGGGTGGAGCGCCCGGTTACATTGGGGAGCAAATGGGGCGGAAATGGAGTAAATGGGAGGATTTCCGGCCCCCGCTCACTCCCAGGGAGGACCGGCGTGAGCTACTTCCACCAGATCCATTTCAACACCCTCGATGAGAAAGGCCGCATTGTTATCCCCGCGGCGTTCCGGCGGGATGCTCCCCCGGAGATTCTCGCGAGCGACTTCTGGATCTCGCCGGACCGCGAGGGGTTCCTCACGGTGAGGCCGGACCCCGTGTGGAAACGGTACGTAGCGTTTGTCGAGTCCCTCTCCCTGGATGTAAGAACCAAGCGGTCTTACCTGCGCGGCCTGCACGCCACCGTTCAGCGCACATCGATCGACCGTCAGAACCGTCTCGTCCTCGCTCCCCAGATGCGCAAGGTACTCACCGGAGAGCGGAATAATGACAAGGAAGAGGTGGTGATCGTCGGTTCCGGGACCTACTTCGAACTCTGGCCGCGCGACCGCTTCGAAGGGGAAGATACGATCCTCGACACGCTCTCCAAACTGCGTGACCAGGTGGAGGGCATCGTCGGGGAGGGCTTCAGCGGATGAGCGCCGGGCCGTACGGCCCGCACCATCCGGTCCTCGCCGCCGAGGTGATGGACCTGCTCGTCGTCGATCGGGGGGGTGGTTACCTGGATGCCACCGCGGGCGGCGGGGGGCACACCCGGGAATTGCTCAAGAGACTGGACGCGGGTGGGCGGGTCGCGGCGCTGGACCGCGATCCCCGCGCGGTGGAGGAGTTGCGGCGGCGCTTCTCCACGGATGCCCGGGTGAGTGTGGCGAAGGCGGATTTCCGGGATCTCGCCGAGGTGCATGAAGTGTTGCGGATCGCTCCCCTGGCCGGTGTCCTCTTCGATTTCGGTGTCTCCAGCGACATGCTGGACTCGGCGGAGCGGGGCTTCAGCCATCGCCACCATGGTCCTCTTGACATGCGGATGGACACGGAAGCGCCCTTGACGGCGGCCGATGTGGTGAACACCTACGGCGAGAGCGAGCTCGCGCGGGTTTTCCGGGAGTACGGCGAGTTGCGGGGAGCGCGGAAGCTGGCGCGCGCGGTGATCGCCGCGAGGCCGCTCGCGACCACCGGCGAATTAGCCGGGCTGGTCAGGGGCTTCTCGCGAGGGGCGGAGGAGGCGAAGACCCTCGCGCGGGTGTTCCAGGCGATCCGCATCGAGGTGAACGACGAGCTGGGGGCGATTCGCGAAGCGCTCCCCGCCGCGTTCGGGCTGCTCGCCGTCGGCGGCCGGATGGTGACCCTCGCCTATCACAGCCTCGAGGATCGCATCGTGAAACGGTTTTTCCGTGAGAGATGCGGGCAGGCCGGTTTTCCCAGGGGCCCGGTGCCGCCCGTCCAGCAGGCGGAGCCGCCGGTGATGCGGCTGCTGCTGCGGGGAGCGAAGCAGGCGGGCGGTGAAGAGATCGAACTGAACCCCAGGGCGCGCAGCGCCCGCCTGCGCGCGGCGGAGAGAATCCGATGAGTCGGAGCCGAACGAAGGGAGATCGCTTCCCGGCGGTCCGCCCGGTGGGGAAGAGCGCCGTTCCCCCGGTCCGCCCGCACCCCGGCGGGCTGGGGCTGCTCGTGGTCGTCTTCTTCGCCGGCATGGTGGTTACGGTGTATCTCAGCGTCCTCCGCGTGCGTTACGGCGAGGAGATCCAGTCCCTGCGCCGGGAGGCGGTGACCCTCGCCGGGGATGTCCGCAGCCTGGAAGCCCGAAAAGCCGGGATGACCTCCCTCTCCACCATCCAGAGTCGCGCGCAGGGGATGGGCATGGTCTACCCGGCGCAATCGCCCGGAGTCCTCGTCGTGCGCGTCGCGCCCGATGAGATTCCGGCTTCCTGCCGGGAGGAATTGCGCCGGCGGGACCGGCTTGTGGAGGGAGTCGAGCCCTCTTCCATGGTCTTCCCCGGGTTCGGAGGGGGTCAGCCATGAGCGCCGGGCCGGCCGGCGGGGTCCGTCCCGTCGCGGTGCCCCGGCCCATCAGCCGGGTGCGTGCCGTCCTGGTGTTCGCCGGGCTGCTCGCGCTCGCCGCCATGATCACCGTCCGCCTGTTCGAGGTGCAGGTCGTCCGTCACGACGAGTTCGCCGATCGAGCCCGGCGGCAGTATCGCAACCGCCGCGACATCGAGCCGGAGCGCGGCATGATCCTCGACCGGCGGGGCACTCCGCTGGTGAGCAACCTCCCGGATTTCTGGTCTGTCGGAGTGCGGCCGCGTGAAGTCACCGACCCGGACCGCCTCGCGAAGCAGCTCTCGGACGTTCTCGGGCTTTCGGTCTCCACCCTGCGCGCGAAACTGGGCAGCGGCCGTTCGTTCGTCTGGCTCCGTCGCAAGCTCCCGAAACGGGTCGCGCAGCAGGCGAAGGTGCTCGGCGGTGAGGTTGTCGAATTGCGGCGCGAAACACGCCGTTCCTACCCGTATGGCCCCGTCGGCGGACAGGTGATCGGCTTCGTCGATGTGGACGATGTCGGCCGCAGCGGCATCGAGGGGTATTACGAGGAGGTGCTCGCGGGCCGGCCCGGCTGGGAGGTTCTCCAGCACGATGCGAAACGGCGCGAAATCCTCGATCCGGAATTTCCGCGCAAGCCGCCCTTGAACGGCGGGCGCGTCGTTCTCTCCCTCGACATCAACGCCCAGGCGATCGCGGAGGAGGAACTCCAGCGGGCTGTCGACACGTACGACGCCGCGGGCGGGATGATCGTCGTCACCCGCCCCTACACGGGCGAGATCCTCGCCATCGCCTCTTCGCCCCGTTACGATCCCAACCAGCCCGGGGCCTACGATGCCGGGGCGAGGAAGAACCGCGCGATCACGGACGCCTTCGAGCCCGGCAGCACCTTCAAGGTGGTCCCCTTCTCGGGACTGTTCGACCGGGACCTGGTGGACATCGATGAGCCGGTGAACTGCGAACGCGGAAGCTGGCATATCGCCGACCGCATCATCCACGATGCCCACCCGTATAACATCCTTACGGCGCAACTGGTTCTCGCGAAGAGCAGCAACATCGGAACCGCGAAGCTCGCCCAACGCCTGACGAAGCGGGAATTCTACACCCTGATGCGGGATTTCGGCTTCGGGCAGAAAACGGGGATTCCCCTGCCGGGTGAGATTCGCGGGTTCCTCGAGCCCCCGTCGGAGTGGTCCGGGGTCAGCCAGGCGAATCTCGCGATGGGCCACGGTGTCGCGGTGACGGCACTTCAACTCGCGATGGCGTACGGGGTGCTCGCCAACGACGGTTTGCTTCTCAAGCCTATCCTCGTCCTCTCCGTGACCCGCCCGGACGGCGAGGTCGAGCTGGCCCGGCCCCAGGTGGTCCGCCGGGTGCTGCGCCCCGGAACGGCCCGCGACCTCCGCCGCCTCCTGTCGGAAGCCGTCGAGGTCGGTACGGGGAAAGCGGCGCACATCCCCGGCTTCACGGTCGCCGGCAAGACCGGCACCGCGCAGAAGGTGGATCTCGAGAAGCATACCTATTACCAGGATCGATTCGTCAGCTCCTTCGCCGGCTTCGTTCCGGCGGAGCGGCCCGAGTTGCTCGCGGTGGTGGTGATCGATGATCCCCGGGACGGGATCTACTACGGCGGTACGGTGGCCGCGCCCGTGTTCCGCCGCGTCCTGCAACGGCTGCTCGTGACTCTCCCCCGTGATGAACCGCCCCTCCCCGGGGAGCCCGACCGGCAGCCGGAAGTCTATCCCGTCCGCGAAGAAACGGGCCGCGTGGTGGTCCCCTCCCTCGTCTCGCTCACGCCTTCGGAAGTGGAGGAGAGCCTCTCCCGTCTCGGCCTGCAGCCGGTCTGGCAGGGCAGGGGCAGCGTGGTCGCCGCGCAGGGCACGCCGCCCGGAACGGCGGCGAGCAGGGGCTCCCTGATCGAGGTCGTCCTCGAGGAACCGGCGACCTCGGCCAACGGCGTCAAGGTGCCGGACCTGAGAGGGATGGACCTGCGCCAGGCGGTGGCGACCCTCTCCCGGCTCGGGTTGCGGGCGCACATCGAGGGCGAAGGGATTGTCATCCGCCAGAGCCCCCCGCCGGGCTCCGCGATGCGGATCGGGCGGGTGTGCAGCATCACGGCGCGCAACTCACCGCGGGGGTCGTCATGAAACTCGCGGATCTCGCGAAGCACCTGCCCGGAGCGCGCCTCGAGGGAGACGGCTCGGTGGAGGTGAACCGCCCGCGGCATGACAGCAGGACCGTGCAGCCGGGGGATCTCTACTGCGCCCTTGCGGGGCAGAACGTGGACGGGAACGAGTTCATCGACGCGGCGGTCCGGGCGGGCGCGGCGGCGGTGATGACGGCCCGGCCGGGGGTGAGGGCCGCCGTTCCGGTGATCCGTGTCGGGGACGACCGTCTCGCCCTCGCCCGGGCGGCCCACGCGCTGTACGGAGATCCGACACGCCGGGTGCAGCTCGTCGGCTTCACGGGCACCAACGGCAAGACGACCTGCATCCACTTGCTGGAGAGCATGCTGCGGGCCGCCGGGTTCCGGCCGGGCCGGATCGGGACGGTCGGCTGGGCGTTCGGCGGCGAGGAGGGAACGCTCGAACGGACGACGCCGGAGGCGCCTGACCTGCTGGAGCGGATCGCGTCGATGGCCGGCCGCGGCGCGACCCACGTGGTGATGGAGGTGACCTCCATCGCCGTTCCGATGAAGCGGATCGCCGGGTTCCATTTCCGCGCGGGGGTGTACACCAACCTGTCGCAGGATCATCTCGACCTGCACGGGACGATGGAGGACTACTTCCTCGCGAAGAAGGGGTTCTTCGACGACCTGTCGCCGGAGTCGGTGGCGGTGGCGAACCTCGATGACCCCCACGGCCATCGCATCCTCATGGACACCCCGGCGCGGCGGGTCACCTTCGGTTTCGGCGGCGGCGCGGACGTTCTTGGGGAACTCATCGAGGAATCGCTGCGCGGCGTCACCGTCCGCGTGGCGGGGGTCGGCCGGGGGCTGGCCCTGCACACCCCGCTGCTCGGCGGGTTCAACGCCGAGAACCTGCTCGCCTGCGCGGCGGTCGCGCGCGAGATCGGCCTGCCGGACGAGGCGATCGCCCGCGGGGCCGAAACCGTGCCGCAGGTGCGCGGCCGCATGGAGCGTGTCGAGGTCGGCGGCGGGGTGACGGCGATTGTCGATTACGCCCACACGCCGGAAGCCCTGCGGAAGGCGATCGAAGCCCTCAAACCCCACGCCCGGGGCCGGCTGATCGTCGTCTTCGGGGCGGGCGGCGACCGCGACCGGGGCAAGCGCCCGACGATGGGTAAAATCGCCGCCGAGGGGGCGGACCGGGTGTTCGTGACGAGCGACAATCCGCGCGGCGAGAAGCCGGGCGCGATCATCGAGGAGATCCTGCGCGGCGCGGTGGGGGGGCATGTCACCGCCATCGTCGACCGTCGGGAGGCGATCCGTGCCGCGCTCGCCGAGGCCCGCAGTGGGGACATTGTCCTCGTCGCCGGCAAGGGGCATGAAACCTACCAGGAGATCGGCGGCGTGAAGCACCCCTTCGACGACCGTGAGGAGCTGCTTGCCGCCCGCCGGGAGAGGGCATCATGCTGATCGGCGGCCAGACCCTGACGAGAGCGGAGATCGAACTCCGCGGTCCGTGGGACGGCGAACTCCCGCCGGTGAGCATCGACACCCGCACCGTCGAGGAGGGCGGGCTGTTCTGGGCGTTGCCGGGGTCGCACACCGACGGCCATCTCTTCGTGCGCGAGGCGTTCCAGCGGGGCGCGAAAATCGCCGCCGTCAGCCGGGAGTGGGCAAACACGCACGCGGAAGAGACGAAAGGCCGGACCCTGTTCGTGATGGAGAACACCCTCGTCGGCCTGCTTCACCTGGCCGCCGAGGTGCGCGCCACCCTCGGCGCGGTCGTGGTCGGGTTGACCGGTTCCAACGGAAAGACCACCACCCGGGAGATGCTGGCCGCCGCCCTCGCCACCGCCGGGGAGACCGCGCGGAACCCGGGGAATTACAACAACCACATCGGGGTGCCGCTCACCCTGCTCAACCTGGGCGGTTCGGAGCGCTTCCTGGTGATCGAGATGGGCGCGAATCATGTCGGCGAGATCGCCGGACTCTGCGCGGTCGTCCGGCCGGGAATCGGGCTGATCACCAACATCGCGGAGGCGCACCTCGGCGAGTTCGGGGGGATCGAGAAGGTCCAGCGGGCGAAGAAGGAACTGTTCGACTTCCTCGAAGAGGAGGGCGGCCTCGCGGTGGTCAACCTCGAGGATGAGCGCGTGGTGCAGGCGGCCGGGAGTGTCCGTCGCAAGGTGGGATACACCCTCGGGGCCGTGCCCGCCGGATGGAAACACGCCGTCTACTCCGGCGAGATCGTCGGGTCGGGTCCCTGGGGCAGGCCGGTGCTCGCGGTGGAGGGGATGCGGGTGACCCTCTCCCTGCCCGGCCTTCACTGGGCACCCGCCGCGCTGGGGGCCTTCGCGGCGGCGGTCGAGGCGGGGGCGGAGGCGGACCGGGCGCTGGAGGCCGTCGCCGCGGTGGAGGCGCTGCCCGGACGGGGGCGTCTCCTCGACCTGCCCGGCGATGTCCAGCTCCTCGATGACAGCTACAACGCGAACGTCCCCTCCATCGGCGCCGCCCTGGAGGCCCTCGCCCGGCATGAGGGCCCGCGGGTCGCAATCCTCGGGGATGTGTTGGAACTCGGTGAATACGAGGAGGAGGAGCACCGCCGACTCGGCCGTCTTGAGGTTCTTGCGGATGTGGATCGCATCTGGTTCATCGGCCGGAGGATGAACTGGGCGGCCGAGGAGGCGGAGTTCCTCGGTCATTCCGGGGTCGAGCGGGTCGCCGCCGACGAGGTGGACGCCCTCGCCGGGCGCATCGCCGAAACCCTGCCTCGCGGGGCGGGAATACTGGTCAAGGGGTCCCGCGCGATGGGGCTCGAGCGCGTGGTCGAGGGGCTGAGAAATCTGCTGCAGGCGGGGGGGTCGGCGCCATGAAATGGGAGTATTCACCGGACGAACTCGCGGGCAGGCCGGTCTGGGTGCTCGGACTCGGGCGCAGCGGGCAGGCGGCCGCGAAACTCCTCAAGGACCACGAGGCCGAAGTGTTCGTCACCGAGGTCCGCCCGCGCGAGGAGGTGCGCCTCGCCGCCGAAGACCTGGAGCGCGAGGGCATCGAGGTGCAGACCGGCGGGCACGATTTCACCGGGCGCCCCCTGCCGGAGTTCGCCGTGCTCAGCCCCGGAATCCCGACCAGCGCCGTGGTGGTGGAGTGGTTGACCCGTCGCGGCAGGCCGGTGTTCAGCGAGATCGAGGTCGCCTCGTGGTTCTATTACGGCACCGTGGTCGCGATCACCGGCTCCAACGGCAAGACGACCACCACGCGGTGGATCGCCCACGTGCTGCAACAGGCGGGCCTTTCGGCCGTCGCCACCGGGAACATCGGGTATCCCTTCTGCTCCCTGGTCCGCGAGCAGCCGAAGGCGACCCATGCCATCGTCGAGGTGTCCAGCTTCCAGCTCGAATCGATCCAGGGCTTCCGTCCCCATGTCGCCGTGATCACCAACATCAGCCCGGACCACCTCGACCGCCATGGGGACATCCAGTCCTACGCCCGGGCGAAGGCGCGCATCTGGGAGAACCAGGATGAGCATGACTGGGCGGTGATCCCGCTGGGCGACAGGCTGGTGGCGGAGATTTCGCTCTCCATCAAGCCGCAGAAGGTCTATGTCAGCCTCGAGGAATGCCCGCGCGGCGGGGCGGGGCTGGAGGGCGGAAAACTGCTGCTGGATCTGTCGGGAAAGCGGGAGGTGCTGCTGCCGGCGGCCGAACTGCCGCTGCCCGGCCGGCACAACATCGCCAACGCGATCTCGGCGGCCGCGGCGTGCAGCGTGCTCCAGATCTCGAGCCGGGAGATCGCGGCGGGGCTGCGCACCTTCCCGGGCGTGGAACACCGCCTGGAGCTGGTGGGGCGCAACGGCCGGACATGGATCAACGACAGCAAGTCGACGAACGTGGACAGCCTTCGCGTCGCCCTTGAGGCGATCCCCGGACCGGTCTGGCTCATCGCCGGGGGACGGGACAAGGGCGCGCCCTATGCACCCCTCGAACCGCTGGTCCGCGACCGCGTGGAGCGGTTGCTGCTGATCGGCGAGGCGGCGCGGCGCATCGAGGAGGAACTCGGTTCCGCGGCGGCGGTCTGCGTGTGCGGCACCCTCGAAAAAGCGGTGCAGTACGCCGCACAATTCGCGCCGCCGGGGGTGAGTGTTCTCCTCTCTCCCGCCTGCGCCAGTTTCGACCAGTTCGAAAACTACGAGCAACGCGGCGAAACCTACCGCCGCCTCGTCGAGGAGAACGCCGGGATATGATCGGCGCGGGAACACAGGATCGTCCGCACAAGATGGACACCGTCCTCGCCACGGTGGTTCTCGTGCTCACCGTGTTCGGCGTGGTGATGGTCTATTCCGCCGGGAGCGAGCGCTCGATGCTGTTGTTCGGCAGTCCGCACGCCCTCTTCCTCAACCAGCTCTCCCGCGCCGTGGTGGGTCTCCTTCTCATGGGGTTGACCGCCACTCTCCCGTACCGGATCTGGCGCCCGCTTGCGCTTCCCGCCTTAGTGACGGCGCTGCTGCTGCTGGCGATGATCTTCATCGGCGGCCTCGGGGAGAGCAGCCACGGCGCCGTGCGCTGGCTGCGGATCGGACCGGTGCGGTTCCAGCCGTCCGAGGTGGCGAAGTTCGCCCTGGTTCTCTTCATCGCCGCCTGGGCCAACCAGCGGCGCGAACGGATGAGCCGTTTCGGCAGCGGGATCCTCGTTCCCCTCGGCGCGGCGGGGCTGCTGGCGCTCCTCATCTTCCTCCAGCCGGATTTTTCCACCTCGGCGCTGCTGATCGCCATCGCGTTGCTGCTGATCTTCCTCGCCGGGGCGAAGCCCCTCCATCTCGCGGCGCTGGTCGGCCCGTTGCTCGCAGTCGGCCTGCTGGCGGTGCGCCTCTCTCCCTACAAGTGGGCGCGGGTCCAGGCGTATCTCTCGCCCCATGCCGACCCGAATAACGCCAGCTACCAGATGCTCCAGTCCTGGATCGGGCTTGGCCGCGGCGGACTGTTCGGAGTCGGTCTCGGGGAGAGCCGGCAGAAACTGTTCTTCCTCCCGGACGCTCACACCGATTTCATCTACAGCGTCGTGGGCGAGGAGTGGGGCCTGGCCGGCACCCTCGCGCTGCTCGTGCTCTTCCTGGTGCTCATCGTCCGTGGCCTGCGCATCGCCGTGCGCTGCCGGGACACCTTCGGCGGGCTGATGGCGGCCGGAATCACGATTGCGGTCGGGGTGTACGCCCTGGTGAACATGGCGATTACGGCGGGGCTGCTTCCGACCACCGGGCTGCCGCTGCCGTTCATCAGCTACGGTGGAACCTCGCTGATGCTCACCCTCGCGGCGATGGGAATCGTACTCAATGTCTCCCGTCACACGGTGGCGAAATCGCCCCGCCGGCGGAAAGGGGGCGAAGGATGACTTTCCTCCGGCGCAAGGTGAAGCGGCTGCATTTCGTCGGGATCGGCGGAATCGGGATGAGCGGCATCGCGGAGCTCCTCGCGAAGCAGGGATTCGAGGTGACCGGTAGCGATCTCGCCTCCTCCGCGATCACCCGCCATCTTCAGGAGTGCGGGGTGACCATCCACCGGGGGCACGACGCGAAAAACGTCGCCGGCGCGGATGTCGTCGTCTACAGCAGCGCCGTGAACCCCGGGGAGAACCCGGAGGTGACCATGGCGCTCCACCACGGCATCCCGGTCATCCGCCGCGCCGAGATGCTCGCGGAGCTGATGCGCCTGAAGGAGATCGGCGTCGCCATCGCCGGCACGCACGGCAAGACCACCACCACCTCGCTGGTCGGTCATGTTCTCACCCACGCCGGCATCGACCCGACGGTGATCGTCGGCGGCGTGCTCCGCGGTCTTGGTACCAACGCCCGGCTCGGCGGGGGGGATCTGCTGGTCGTCGAGGCGGACGAGTACGACCGCAGTTTCCTCAAGCTGATACCGACCGTGGCGGTTCTCACCTCTCTCGAACCGGAGCATCTCGACACCTACGGCGATTTCGCTTCCCTGCGCGAGGCGTTCGTTCACTTCGCCAATTCCGTTCCCTTCTACGGCCTGGTGATTCTCTGCGGTGACGAGCCCAACCTGCGCGACCTGCTGAAGGACATCCGCCGCCCGGTGCTCACCTACGGCCTCGGGCCCAATGTGGACCTGCGCGGCGACGCGGTGGAGTTGGGGCGCACGGTCCGCTGCGCTGTCCGCTGCAACGGCGATGACCTGGGGACGCTCGAACTGCCGCTGGCGGGGGAGCACAACCTGAGGAACGGCCTGGCGGCCTTCGCCGTGGCCCGGGAATTCGGCGTGCAGCCGGAAGTCGTGCGCGAAGCCCTCGCCGGGTTCCGCGGGGTGAGCCGCCGCTTCGAGCTGCGTGGAGAGGTGGGGGGAGTCGCGGTGTATGACGATTACGCCCATCACCCGACCGAGGTCCGCGCGACCCTCGCCGCCGCGCGCCAGGCGTTCCAGCGCCGCCTGATCGCCGTCTTTCAACCCCATCTCTACACGCGCACCCGCACGTTCGCCGAGGAGTTCGCCCGGGAGCTCCTCGCCGCGGACGAAGTCGTCGTCACCGATGTCTACCCCGCCCGGGAGGTTCCCATCCCCGGGGTGAGCGGCAAACTGGTGGCGGAGGGCGCAAAAAGGGTGGGGCACAAGGCGGTGCATTACCTGCCGGAACGGGTGGACATCGCACCCTTCCTCGCCGAGCGGGTGGTGGAGGGTGATGTCGTCATCACCCTGGGCGCGGGAGACATTTCGCGGACCTCCGATGAACTGCTCGCGCTGCTGGCGGAGAGGGAGGAGACGTGATCGCCGCCGCCGAACTGGCCGGGCGACTCGAGGAGGTCGCGGAGGGAACCGTGGCGGCGGGGCTGCCGCTGGCGCCCTTTACGAGCTACCGCATCGGCGGGCCGACGAAGCTCTGGGTGGAGCCCGGGTCGGTGGAGGCGGTGGGCCGGGTGCTGGAGATCGTCGCCGGGGCGGGAGAACCCCTGCTGCTGCTCGGTTTTGGCAGCAACCTGCTGGTCTCGGACGAGGGGTGGCCGGGGGTGACAGTGCACATCGGCGGGGCGCTTTCGGGCTGGTCCTTCCGGGGGGAGGAGGCGACGGTCGAGGCCGGGACGGAACTCCTCGCCCTGATCCATGAGGCGGCCGGCCGCGGTCTCGGCGGGATGGAGAGGATGGCGGGGATCCCCGGCGGCGTCGGCGGCGCGCTGAGGATGAACGCCGGCGCCTTCGGCCAGGAGATCGAGGGCTGCACCATCGAGGTGAGCGGGTTCACCCGGGAGGGGAGCCCCTTTCGCCTGGAGCAGGGGGAAATCGGTTTCGGGTATCGCGGCGCGACGGCCCTCCAGGGAAAGGTGATCACCTCGGCGCGCTTCCGTTTCCATGAGGGCGACGCCGCGACATTGGCGGAGAGGGTCGAGGAGACCCTTGCCCGGCGCCGGGCGAGTCAGCCGCTGGAGTACCCCTCCTGCGGCAGCGTGTTCCGCAAGGCGTGGATCGCCCGTGGTGAGCCGGGCTGGGAACTGATCGAAGAGGTGTTGGCGAAGGGGGAGCCCATCGGCGGGAAGGTGTTCGAGGACCGGGCGGTGGTCTCCGTCGGCTGGCTGAACGAGGTCGCCGGTTTGAAGGGGCTGCAGGTCGGGGCGGCGCGCATCAGCGAGAAACACGGCGGTTTCATCGTCAACCTCGGCGGCGCCGAGGCGGGGGATGTCTTCCGCCTGATCCAGATCGTCGAGAGGACGATGGAAGAGCGGTACGGGATCATTCTGCAGCGGGAAGTCAAACTGGTTGGACGGTTTGAGGACGATGAGCAGGAAGAGTAGCGGCATGGCGCGGCGGAAGAAACGGCCCCCGAAACCGAGGACCGGAGCGCACAGTCGCCTGGCGGGCCGGAGACGCGCCCGGAAGGTCGGACGCAAGATCCTCCTCGCGCTCTTCCTCGCGTTCGCCGTCCTGACCCTTGTCCACAGGCCGGCCTGGCTGCGCGGCCCGTGGCGGGAACGGGCCGGGGAGAGCGAAATCGCCCGGACGGAAATAGTGGGAGAGCAGAACCCCGATACGCCCCCGGCCGCGGCCCGGCCGGAGGAGACGCGGGAAGACGAAGCGGCTCCATCAGCCCCGGAGACGGACAGCCCGGGCGGGGGGAACGGCGACGGTGGAACGGAAGCCGGCATGACACCCGGCCGGTTGCATGGCCTGAGCCTGCGCCCCCTGCTGCGGCGGGCGTTCGCGGTGCGAACGGTGCGCCTCGAAGGAGGGTACAGCGTTTCCCGCGACACCCTGCTCGCCCGCCTCGGGCGCCTCGAGGGGGCGTACATCTTCGACCTCGACCTGGAGGCGCTCGCCGGCCGTCTGAGCGCGCACCCGCGGATTCGCCGGGCGCTGCTCCGCCGCCGCCTTCCGGGGACGCTGCTGGTTCACATCGAGGACCGCCGTGAACTGGTTCTCGTCGTCCGCGACGGGCGGTTGTTCGGCCTCGACCGGGACGGCGTGGCCCTGCCGCCGCCGGTGCCCGGCTGGCCGCTGGATGTCCCCCTGGTCACCGGGTACCGGGGGGAGCTCGCGCCCGGGCGGAGGACGGATGATCCGGAGTTGAAGAAGGTGCTCCTGTGGGCGGGCAGGGCGCGGTCGCGTCCACGGGTGGAGGAGTGGATCGTGGAGTTCCGTCTCGAGGAGGGTGTCTTGAGGGAGATCTACTGCCGGGGCGGCTGCCGGGTGATACCCGGCAAGCACTCCGCCGCGGCTCAACTGGCCGCCCTCGATGCCTTCCTCGCGAACGGTGAACCGCGGGAGGCAGCGGGCGGGATCGTCGATCTCCGCTTTCCCGATTTCCTGATCGTCCGCGGGGGCGGGCGGCCGGGGGGCGACATCCGCCTGACCGGAAACAACCTTTGACGCCTGAAAGGAACGGGTATGGCGTCCAGAGACATGATCGTCGGGCTCGACCTCGGAACGACGAAGGTGAGCACCGTCATCGCCGAGGCGGATGACACCGGCCGGTTGAACGTTGTCGGTGTCGGCTTCTGCGCGGCGCAGGGAATGCAGCGCGGGGTGGTGATCAACATCGACAAGACCATCGAGGCGATCGAGAAGAGCATCGAGGAAGCCGAACGGATGGCCGGGGTCGAGGTCAACAGCGTCTATGCCGGCATCGCGGGGGATCACATCCGCTCGATCAACAGCAAGGGGGTCATCGCCATCACCCGCACCTCCTCGCACGAGAGGACCGGCATCATCGGGCGCAAGGACGTGGACCGCGTGATCGAAGCGGCCAAGGCGGTCAACCTGCCGATGGACCGCGAGGTGCTGCATGTCCTGCCCCAGGAATTCACCGTGGACGACCAGACCGGGATCAAGGATCCCATCGGGATGGCCGGGGTGCGCCTCGAGGCGGATGTCCACATCATCACCGGCGCCGTCGCCAGCGCTCAGAACATCTACCGCTGCGTGAAGCGCGCCGGGATCAGCGTGCGCGACCTGGTGCTCGAACCCTTGGCCTCGAGCTACGCCGTGCTCACCCGCGATGAGCGCGACCTGGGAGTGGGGCTGATCGACCTCGGCGGGGGGACGACGGACATCGCCGTGTTCCACGAGGGGGCGATCCGGCACACCTCGGTGATCGGTCTCGGCGGCGAGAATGTGACCCGCGACCTGGGGCTCGGTCTGCGCACACCCTATGACCAGGCGGAACAGATCAAGCTGAATCATGGTCACTGCTACCTGCCGCGCCTCGATGTGGACGAGGAGCTTGAAATTCCCGGCATCGGCGGGCGGCCGGCGAGGGTCGTGCCGCGGCGGGTCATCGCCGAGATCGTGCAGCCGCGCATGGAGGAGATCTTCGAGCTCGCCATGGCGGAGATGCGAAAGGCGGGAGTGTGGGACCTGCTCACCAGCGGAATCGTGCTCACCGGCGGCGCTTCCCAGATGGAGGGTGCGCCGGAGCTGGCGGAGCAGATCTTCGACATGCCGGTGAAGGTGGGTTACCCGAGCGGGTTGGGCGGGCTGATGCAGTCCGCCGGCAGCCCGATCTATGCCACCGGAGTTGGACTGGTTCTCTACGGGCTGCACCAGGAGGACAGCCCGGACATTCTACGGGGAGATGATTCAACGGTTTTTCAGAAGATACTCAGGAGGATGCGAGAATGGTTCGAGGACTTTTTCTGAGACCCGGGGGAGAGGGCGGAGGCGGCTTCGCCCCTTCCGGCCGCATCGGCCCGGAACCGATCCCATCGGAAGAGAAATCCGGCGGAATCGGCAAGGAGGAGCCCCTGCCCGTGGCTCCCCGGAGCATGTTCGAGATTCCCGGTGAGAGCGAGGCGGGCCGCCGGCAGGACGACGCCGGACCCGATGGGGAACCCCGCGAAGCCGAGCCGGAGCCGACGGTGGCCTCCGGGCCGGAACCGGAGAGTGCGGAGGTGACGGCCGAACCGGTGGAGGCTTCGGGAGAGGATCCGGCGGCCGAACCGGCCGGGGCGGGTGGAATCACCCGCGAGGTGAAGATCGTCCCGCCGGGCGACGAGCCGGAACCGCCCGTGGAGGTGCCGGGCTTCCAGGTGGAGGCGGCAGGCGGGGAGCAGCTCGAAGCGGAGGAGTCCCGCCGGGCGGACGACGAAAAGGATGAATCGGGCGGATCGGCGAAAGGCGGTGAGCTCGACTGGCCGAGTTTTGAACGGGAGCGCATGGCGTCCATCCTCGGGACCGGACCCCGCTTCGCGCTCGACGAATCGGCGGAGGCCGAAGAGACAGTGGACGCCTCCCCGGGCGGCGGAGGACCGGACGGGGACGGCGGCAAGAGGATGCATTCCGAGGAAGGAGGAGGGGAGATGCCCGTTGAACCGAAGGAGAACCTGCGCTTCGGCTTCCAGGAGGAGCAGAGGGCGCGAATGAAGGTGATCGGCATCGGCGGCGCCGGTTCCAACGCCGTGGACAACATGATCATCAGCAACCTTGAGGGTGTGGACTTTATCGCGGTCAACACCGACATGCAGGCGCTCGACGCCTCGCTCGCCCCGCGCAAGGTGCAGATCGGCCATGACCTGACCAAGGGGCTCGGCGCGGGCGGCGACCCGGAGATCGGCCGGCGGAGCGCCGAGGAGGACATCAACAGCCTGCGCGACCTGATGGATGACACCGACATGGTGTTCGTCACCTGCGGCATGGGCGGCGGCACCGGAACCGGGTCCGCGCCGATCATCTCCGCCCTCGCGCGGGAGCGCGGCATCCTCACCGTCGGCATCGTCACCCGCCCCTTCGGCTTCGAGGGGAACAAGCGGAAGATGCGCTGCCAGCAGGGGATCGAGGAGATGAAACAGGCGGTGGACACCCTGATCGTCATCCCGAACGACAAGCTGCTGGCCATCATCGATGAGCAGGTCTCCTTCAAGGACGCCTTCCGGAAGGCGGACGAAGTCCTCTACCAGGCGACCAAGGGGATCAGCGACATCATCAACACCCGCGGCTATGTGAATGTCGATTTCGCGGATGTGAAGGCGGTGATGACCGATTCCGGCGATGCGATCATGGGTGTCGGCGCCGGCGAGGGCGAACGGCGCGCGGTGGAGGCCGCCGAAGCGGCGATCACCAGCCCCCTGCTCGACAACCTGAGCATCGAGGGCGCCCGCGGCGTGCTGATCAACATCACCGGCGGCGAGAGCATGGGCATGCTCGAGGTCCAGAGCGCGGTGGACCTGGTGACCAAGCGCGCCGGAGCGGACGCCGATGTCTACTTCGGCATCGTGCACGACGATTCCATGGGCGAGAAGGTGAGCGTCACCGTGATCGCCACCGGCTTCAACCAGCAGGAGACGCCCCGCAGCATGATCCGCGTCGGGGAGAGGGAAGAGCCCACGGGGCGCTCGCGCCCGAAGACACAGATGACCTCGATCCGCGAGCGGATTCAGGTCGGCGCCGCCGACAACGGGAACGGGAATGCCGGGCCGAAGAACGGCAACGGCCTCTCCGGCCCCAGGAACGGCAACGGCAACGTGGACCACAAGAACGCGGAGTTCATCCGGGTCGATGCCGGCGAGGAGGACCTCGATCTCAACCCCGACCTGGCGTTGAACACCTCCGCCTTCGGGCCGATCGACCAGAACAACACGGACATCCCGGCCTTCCTCCGCCGCCAGCGTGGAGGCCGGAAGTAGGGTAGCCGTTCCGGGGAGCGCGATGCGGCTCTCCGGGACAGAAGCAAACGCATCTTCCCGCTGGCCCCGGGATGCCGTTCGCAGGCTTTGTGGGGGTGCCGGTCGCACCCCGTCCGGCGTCCGGCAAACCGTGGGGCGGCGGCCTCCTTCACAAGATCGATCCTCCTGAGCGGTTGCCGTCCTCGGGCAACCGGCATCCTCCGGGCGGGGCGGCCGACGGGCCGCCCCGCCTGTCTTTCCGGCGTGCGCGGCGGGGCGCAGAGAAACGAGCGGGAGGGTGGCCCTGCAGGAATACGGGCACGGCGAACCATGTCCCTGTAGAGATTGTCATCCTGAATTCAAGTGAAGGATCTCGAAACGAACTGGTTCGTATCCAGCGGAAGCGCAGCGTTTCGAGACCCTTCCCTCGTCCCGAAGTGTCGGGACGGGTCAGGGTGACACATTCAGCGTTTTACGAGTATTAGACAGCCCGGGAGCGCTGAGCGAGTAACCCGGGAGCGCCTGCCACGCCGAAGCGGTGCGAAGGCAGGACTGCCTCCCTGGGAACCAAGGCATCGCACCACGTGCAACTCATGCAAAGTGTTCTCGATCAGGAAGTTGTTTCTTAGCACCGGCATAGGATACGGCGGGGTGAAGAGAGACGAGCGGGCCGCGGAAACCTCCGCGACCCGCCCATGCTTGACTTCTTTCGGATCGATGTCCGCCGCCTGTGCCTCTGCGGCCGATCCTCCGAACGGTCACTTCTTGCCGAACGTATCCTTGATGTACTTCGAGCCGATCGACTTCGGCCGCGTGATCGCCGTGCCGACGGCGCGGTTCCAGACGAGCTGAGACAGCATGCCCATCGAACGGCTGACGCTGAAGAGGACCGTGTAGTACTGGAACTCACGCAGCCCGTAGTGGTGGAGCAGGGAGCCGGAACCGGCGTCCACGTTCGGCCAGATGTTCGCGATCGGGTTCTTGCCCGCCTTCACCCGCTCCTCGCTGAACTCCTTGAGCACGTTCGGGACCACGTCGAAGACGCGTTTCACGGTGGCGAACACCGGGTCGTCCGGGAAGTGCTCCATGCCGAACTCGAGGAAGCCGGTGTAGCGCGGATCGGTCACCCGCAGCACCGCATGGCCGTACCCCGGGATCACCTTGCCGCTGCGCAGCGTCTCGAAGGCGAAGTTGCGGATCTCTTCTTCCGAAGGAACCCCGCCGAAACGGTCCATCGTCTCGAGGATCCAGTTCAGGCACTCCTGGTTCGCGAGGCCGTGCAGCGGACCGGCGAGGCCGTTCAGGCCCGCCGAGACGGCGTAGTAGGCGTCCGAGAGCGCCGAGCCGACCGTGTGGCAGGTGTTCGCGCTGACATTGCCGCCCTCGTGGTCGCTGTGGAAGGTGAGGTACAGCCGCATCAGCTTCGCGAAACTGCCGTCGGGGTCGGGGATGCCGAGCATGTTGGCGTAGTTGGCGCCCCAGTCCAGCCCGTTCGTCCAGGGGATCAGGTCGCCCTTCTTGTAACGGATGCGGTAGACACCGGCGGCGATGGACGGCAGCTTGGCGAGAAGCTGCAGGGCGTCCTCGAGGGTGGCGACCCAGTACTGGTCCTTCGTCATCCCCTCTTCATAGTACTTGCGGAAGACGCTCTCCTTCTCCATCACCAGGATAGCGGTGTCCAGCATCGCCATCGGGTGGGAATCCTCGGGCATCGAGTAGAGAACATCCCAGACGTAATCCGGGACATGCGCCCGCCTGTCGAAGTCGGCGATGAGCTCCGCCTTCGTCGCCTCGTCGGGAATCTCGCCGGTCAGAAGCAGGTAGAAGGTCTCCTCCGGCCACAGGTGCTTGATCTCCAGCAGGGGGTGTCCCCGGATGATCAGGCCCTTGTCCGGTTCGACGAGCGAGGTCTCGCAGATCATCCCCTTGACCCCGCGCATCCCGCCGTAGGCTTGTGTCACAGTGACCTCGGAAAGGACCTCCTTGCCGTAGGTCTTGAGAATTTCCGCACGTTCCTTGCGCCACTGCGGAACGAGCTCGCTCATACGTTGAAACAATACGGACATGGTGCGCCTCCCAGTGTGGAAGTGGCTGAAATCTCTTCGAGATGAATGAGTTTGTGAAAAAAAGAGTAAATAGATGCTCGTTCTCCGGCGGGGGGGCCGGGAAATTCCCGGCAGGAAGCCGGAACACCTGCACAAGGGCACTCTATCGTGAAACCCCGCCGATTCGCCGGCGGCCTCGACCCCGGATCGACCGAGCCTTCGGACGCCGGTGCTTGTGCGAAAGAGAACAAAGACGTCACAAGATATCAAGGGCGCCGGGAGGAGTCAAGCGAGCCTCCTCCCGCCGCCGGCGGGTGAAGGCCGGGGCGGGTCGCCGCCGGTGTCTCCCTGACCCTATATTCCCCAACGATCCGGACGATAACCTCCCATCCCGCGAGGAGTTGCAGGGTCCCATGGCGACACCGATGATGGAACAGTATCACCGCATCAAGCAGCGGTATCCCGAGGAAGTCATCTTCTTTCGCATGGGCGACTTCTTCGAGATGTTCCACGAAGACGCCGTCATGGCCCATGAGATCCTCGGCATCACCCTGACGAAACGGTCGCACGGCAAGGGGGAGGCCTCCGTGGTACCCCTCGCCGGGTTTCCCCACCACCAGCTCGAGGCCTACCTCGCGAAGATGACCCGCGCCGGCAAGCGGGTGGTCGTCGTCGACCAGGTGGAGGACCCGAAGAAGGCGAAGGGGCTGGTCAAGCGTGACATCGTCCGCATCGTCACCGCCGGGACCAACCTGAGCGAGGAGGCGCTGGAGAGCGGGCGCAACCAGTACCTCGCGGCGGTGCTGTTCCACGGGGAGGAGGCGGGGCTGGCGGTGTGCGATGTCACCACCGGCGAATTCGCCGTCGCCTCGCTGCCCGCCGGGGAGATCGCCGACCGCCTGGACCTGATCCGCCCCGCCGAGATCCTGCTCCCGGAGGACCAGCGCGACCGGCTCGCCGCCGCGGGGACCGGCGGCGCGATGATGACCCGGTTGCCCCCGTGGGTGTTCGAGCAGCAGTTCGCGCGGGATACCCTGATCGCGCATTTCCAGGTCCAGACCCTGAAGGGCTTCGGCATCGAGGAGGATGAAATCGCCCTTCGCGCGGCGGGCGCGGCGGTGCACTACGTGCGGGAGAACCTCTGCGGCAAGGCGGATCACATCCGCGGCATCAGCCGCCTGCCGACGGAGAAGTACCTGCTGCTGGACGCTCCCACCCGGCGCAACCTGGAGCTGGTGGAGCCGCTGTGGGGCGGGGACCGCCGAGGCACCCTGCTGTTTCATCTCGACCGGACGGTCACCCCGTTCGGCAGGCGCCTGTTCCTGCAGCGTCTCCTGCGCCCCTCGCTCGAAATCCCCGAGATCGAACGCCGCCTGGACGCCGTCGAGGAGCTGATCGGCAAGGCCGAACTCCGCGCCGGCCTGCGTGAACGGCTGCGAAGTCTCTCGGACCTCGAACGGTTGACCGCGCGCCTCGCCGCCGGGCGCGGCACTCCCCGTGATGCGGGCGGGTTGCGGGACACCCTCGCGCGCATCCCGGCCTTCGCCGGAATGTTGGAGGAGGCCGCTTCCGACCGTCTCGCGGCGATCGCCGCTTCCCTCGACCCGTTGGAGGAGCTCGTCGGCCACCTGCGCGAGGCCCTCGTCGAGGAGCCCCCGGCCACCCTGCTTCACGGCGGCGCGATCCGGGAGGGGTACGACCCGACCCTCGACGAGCTGCGCTCCGTGGCCCGCGGCGGCAAGGAGTACATCCTCACCCGGCAGGAGGAGGAGCGCGCGTCGACCGGGATCAGCAGCCTCACGATCGGCTACAACAAGGTGTTCGGGTATTACATCGAAGTCACCAAGCCGAACCTGGACAAGGTGCCGGAGGAGTACATCCGCAAGCAGACGCTGGTCAACGCGGAACGATACATCACCCCCGAGCTGAAGGAGTGGGAGGAGAAGATTCTGAACGCCGAGGAGCAGTCCCTCGAGATCGAGAGGAACCTGTTCGAGGAGCTGCGCCGGCGTGTCACCGAGGAGGCCTCGCGGATCCAGGCGAACGCGCGCCTGCTGGCGGAGCTGGATGTGTACGCCTCGGCGGCGGAGCTCGCGGTGCAGCAGGGCTACCACCGGCCGGTCGTGGCCGAAGAGGGGCCGCTGCGGCTGGTCCGCAGCCGGCATCCCGTGGTCGAGAACCTTCTCCCGCCGGGGGAGAGCTTCGTCCCCAACGACCTCGAGATGGAGGGGGACCGCCAGATCGCCCTCGTCACCGGGCCGAACATGGGCGGCAAGTCCACCTACCTGCGCCAGGTGGGGCTGATCGTCCTCATGGCGCAGGTGGGGCTCTTCGTCCCCGCCGAGGTGGCGCGCATCCCGGTCACCGACCGCATCTTCACCCGTGTCGGGGCGTCGGACAACCTTGCGGCGGGGGAGTCCACCTTCCTCGTGGAGATGCACGAGGCGGCGAACATCCTGCACAATGCCACCGGGCGCAGCCTCGTGCTGCTCGACGAGATCGGGCGCGGGACGAGCACCTTCGACGGCCTCAGCCTCGCCTGGGCGATGGTCGAATACCTCCATGATTTCCCGGGCGGCGCGCGGCCGAAAACCCTCTTCGCCACCCATTACCACGAGCTGACGACCCTCGAGGAATCGCTGCCCCGGGTCTTCAACCTGCATGTCGAGGTCAAGGAGTGGGGCGACCGGATCATCTTCCTGCGCAAGGTGAAGCCCGGAGCCAGCGGGGCGAGTTACGGCATCCAGGTGGCCCGCCTGGCGGGAGTGCCGCAGCAGGTGATCGAGCGGGCCGGGGAGGTGCTGGGCACGCTGGAGGCCTCCGAGTTCACCGAGGAGCATGTCCCGAGGCTGGCGAAGGCGTCCGGCGCGCGACGCCTGCCGCCGCCGGTCCACGACCCGTTTCAGCTCACCCTCTTCACCGTCGAGGAGCGGGCCCTGCGCGATGAGATCGCCGGCACGGATGTGAACAACATGACCCCTCTCGAAGCCCTGCGCTTCCTCGCCGACCTGCAGAAACGCTATCCGCCGCCCCCGGAGGTCGGTTCGGAGGAGGGCGCCGGGGTTACGGAAGAGGATGAGTGATCCGCCGGTGAGGCCCGCGGTGCGCCTTTTCCGACCGCCTGCCGCTCTCCGGGACGCGGGCCGGTGAAGTCGCCCTCCCCCGGTTCCCGCGGGCGGCGGATGATGGATGAATCAACCGAATTCGGCCGCTGATGCAGTTCCCCACGCCACAATTCGCGGTGTTTTTCCTCCTTTCGCTCACCATCGCGTGGGCCCTGCGCCGCCGGACCGTTCTCTGGAAGCTGTTTCTCCTCATCGCCAGTTATTCCTTCTACGCCTCCTGGCACTGGAAGCTGCTCAGCCTGATCGTCTTCTCCTCGCTGGTCGATTACATCGCCGGGGAGGGGATCACGAGGGCGAAGAGGCCGGGGGCGCGGAAGGCGTGGCTCGGTCTCAGCATCAGCGTGAATGTCGCCCTGCTCGGGTTCTTCAAGTACTACAACTTCTTCCGTGAATCCTTCGCCTCGCTGCTTGAGTTCGCCGGGCTCGCCTCGCCGATCCCCATCCTCGAGGTCCTGCTGCCCATCGGTATCTCCTTCTACACCTTCCAGAGCATGGCCTACAGCATCGATCTCTACCGCGGGCATGGGTGGAAAGCCCCGACGCTGCTGGATTTCCTCCTTTTCGTCTCCTTCTTCCCCCAGCTCGTCATCGGGCCGATCTGCCGCTCCAGCGACCTGATGCCGCAGTTGATCGCCGGCCCGCCGGAGAAGGTGCCGGAGGTCAACCGGGCCATCGGGTTGATCGCCTCGGGCCTGTTCAAGAAGGTGGTCCTCTCGACGCTCCTCGCCACCCACCTCGTGGATGACGCTTTCATCGCGCCGGAGAACTACTCCTCGCTCGAGCTGCTGGTCGGGCTGTACGGCTACACGATGCAGATCTACTTCGATTTCAGCGGCTACACCGACATCGCCATCGGGATCGCGCTGCTCCTCGGCATTCACCTGCCGGAGAACTTCAACCGGCCCTACGCGGCGGCGAACATCGGCGAGTTCTGGCGGCGGTGGCACATGTCCTTTTCCTACTGGCTGCGCGACTACATCTACTTTCCCCTCGGCGGGTCGCGGGTGCCGAAGCTGCGCATCTACTTCAACATTCTCGTCACGATGCTCATCGGGGGTCTGTGGCACGGCGCTCACTGGAAGTTCATCCTCTGGGGCGCCGTGCACGGCGCGGCGATGGTGATCTACAAGGCGTGGATCGATTTCCGCCGTTCCGTGCTGGGAAAGGGAAAGGCCCTGCCGCCGCCCACCGGGACGGGTCTCGTGGCCGGCTGGCTGATCACCTTCCACCTCTGTGTCTTCGCCAGGCTCTTCTTCCGGGCGGCGGACTTGCAGACGGTGAGCGCCTATGCCGGCCGCCTGCTCGATTTCACCATTCGCGGGCGGGGCATCGAGCCGATCGTCATCGGGATCATCCTCCTCGGCCTGGCGATGAACTTCTACGGGCACCACTGGCGGAAAACCTTCGAGCGGCTGCACGAACGTATCCCCTGGCTGCTCCGCCCGCTGGTCTGGGGAGGGATCGGGGTGTTGCTCCTGCTCCTCAAGCCGGGGGATGTCGCCCCCTACATCTACTTCCAGTTCTGAGCGGGGACAGGATGGCACGTTTCACGAACAAGTACCGGCCGGTTTCCCTCGTTCCGCGGAGTGTCGCCCCGCCGTGGAAGGTGCTCTCCGCCGTCTGGTGCATGGCGCTGTTCATCTTCCTGGCGGAGGCGGATCTATTGGATGCCTGGCTCGCCCATTCGCGTTCTCCCATCGCCCACGGTGTTCTCACCTCCGCGGTCAAGCCGGTCGCGGACCTGTCCGGCCGCCTGGTCCTCGGGCGGCTGCAGCGCGGGATGCGAAACCGTGTCCTCGCCCTCTACCGGATGCCGCCCCTGCTGAGAACCGTAGGCCGGGCGGCCGGGGATGTTTCGCCGGGGGAGCGCACGGCTTCCCGGGAGAGGCGGGCTTCGCCGGCGGAAGGCGGGGGGGTCGCCGCCGCCCGTGCCCGGCCGTTCCCCTGGCGCAGGCCGCCGGATGCGTTGCGCCCGCGGCGCGTCCTGCTCGTCGGGGCTTCCTCCATCCAGTACTACCTCGGCGCTGAACTCGAGCGAACGCTGGAGGGCTATCGAGGTGTCGAGGTGCTCCGCTTCGGCAAGCTGGGGACCGGCCTCGCGGTGCCCCACCTGTTCGACTGGGAGGAGCAGATCTCGCGGCTGGTCTGGGAGTTCCAGCCCGACCTCGTCATCGGCCAGTTCGGCGGGAACGACGCGCAGGATTTGCAGGTGGACGGACGCCTGCCGGTCTATTTCGACTCCCGCCGGTGGGACGAGGAGTACGGCCGCAGGATCCGCGCGGTGGTGGAGCGGATGAGGGAGGGGGGCGCGGAGGTCGTCATCCTCGGGATGCCGGTGATGCGCAGCAAGGCCTTCAACGACAAGATGCGCCGGCTGAACCGGGTCACCGGGGAGAATGCCCGCGCCGCCCTCGCGGAGTTCCTGCCCCTGTGGGACATCTCCTCGGACGGGGAGGGGAACTACCTGCCGGCGATCGACTACGGCGGGCATGTCGGCCTGATGCGGCTCGGGGACGGCATCCACTTCTCCCGCCTCGGCGCCCGTTACCTGGCCGACCAACTGACCCAGAGCCTCGAGCGTCGTTTCACCCTGCTGCCCGCCGACACGAATTACGCCGCCGTGTTGAGCTATGACCTCCCGTCGCGCCTGCGGGGAAAATTGACTCGTTACTTCGCCTTCGTTCCGCGGGTTCCGGCGGGGGAGACCCTGCCGGTGATCTACCTGCTGCACGGCGCCGGGGGGAGCCGGCTCGACTGGCCGCAACATGCCCACCGTGAACTCCAGCGCCTCGCCGCCCGCCTGCGGGTCGTCATCATCACCCCGGACGGCGATCCCCAGGGCTGGTACCTCGACAGCGACCGGGTGCCGGAGAACCAGATCGAGGGGTACATCCTCGAGGAGCTGATTCCCGATGTCGCGCTCCGCCTTCCGGTCAGCGACCGGCGCGGCATCGCCGGGCTGTCGATGGGCGGGCACGGCGCCGTGACCCTCGCCCTGCGCAATCCGGGGGTGTTCGAGGCCGCGGCTTCGCTCTCCGGCGTGCTCGATCTGCCCGCGGCGGCGGACCACCCCGCCCTGGTCCGCCTCCTCGGACCGGAGCAGGAAAACGAGGGCGGGTGGCGGGTCCACTCCGCCGTGCACCTCGTGGAGACACTCCCCGAGATCGCCCGGGAATTGCCCCTGCGCGTGGTTGTCGGACGGGAGGACAAGTGGCTCGCGGTGAACCGGGCATTCCGTGACCGGGTGAGGGAGGCGGGGGGCATGGTCGTCTATCGCGAGGTCGAGGGAGGGCACACCTGGGAGGTCTGGACGGAACAGCTCGAACCGACGCTGA
>CAYOKT010000035.1:0-30587 GCA_964404605.1 uncultured bacterium | reverse complement strand
TTCCGTACCTTGCCCGCCAACCACCTGGGAGTCCATCATGGCCATGGTCGCAGTCAGCATAGCCCCTTCGGGCACCGGCTCGGCGAGCGTTTCGGACTATGTCGCGGCGGCGCTGGAGGTGGTCCGCCGGGACGGCAGGGTGCGCTGGGAACTCGGCCCGATGTTCACCACCCTCGAGGGCGACCTCACGGTCTGCCTCGAGCTGGTCGCGAAGATGCATGAAACACTGGCCGCGATGGGTGCGCCGCGCATCGGCAGCGTGATCAAGATCGATGACCGCCGTGACAAGCCGCTGACCATGGAGGGGAAGATGGAAGCCGTACGGCGCCGGCTCGAGAACTCCTGAGCCGCGCTGCACCCTTTTCCCCTGACCCGGTCTGCTGGCCCGGTTTGACGCGCCGTTCCGACGACACAGGAGGGTTCCATGGAGCCGACCCCCGCACAGGCGGTATCCGCCGGCGCCCCGGCCTGGGGGGCGTTCATCACCTACCTGGTGCTGATCATCGGGATCGGATTCTATGCCAGCCGCCGGGCCTCGGCGGGCCTCGGCGAGTTCTTCCTCGCCGGACGGAAACTGCACCGATATGTCGTCGCCCTCTCCGCCGTCGCCAGCGGGCGCAGCGCCTGGCTGCTGATCGGTTTCACCGGGATCGCGTACAAAATGGGCGCCTCGGCGGTGTGGGCACTCGCCGGATACATCACCGTGGAGTTCTTCCTCTTCCTGCTCTACGCCCCCCGCCTGCGGCGGTTCAGCGAATCGTACGACTGCATCACGCTGCCCGATTTCTACGCCGAGCGCTTCGAGGACCGGCGGGGCGTGCTGCGAATCCTCCTCGCGGTGATCATCCTCCTCTTCATGGTGAGCTATGTCGCGGCGCAGTTCGCGGGCGGCGGCAAGGCCTTCGCCGCGGGGTTCGGCCTGCAGCCGACCACCGGGGTCCTGCTCACCGCCGGCATCGTCCTCCTCTACACCCTGCTCGGAGGCTTCCTCGCGGTCAGCCTGACGGACGTTTTCCAGGCTCTCCTGATGATCGTCGCCCTCGTCGTGCTGCCGATCACCGCCATCGTCCACATGGGCGGCTGGGGAATCGTGCGGGAGACGCTCGCCGCCCTCGACCCGTCGCTGCTCGACCCCGCGGCGATCGGGCTGGGAGCGTTGATCGGCTTCCTCGGAATCGGGCTCGGATCGCCGGGCAACCCGCACATCCTCGTCCGTTACATGGCGATCCGCGATGCGAAGCAGCTCCGCACGAGCGCCGTCCTCGGCACCGCCTGGAACATCGTCATGGGGCTGGGCGCCCTCTATGTCGGGCTGGTGGGGCGCGCCCTGTTCCCCGCGGCGTCGCAACTGCCCGGCGGGGACACGGAGAAGCTGTACCCCATCCTCGCGCAGCAGCACCTGCACCCGCTGCTCTTCGGTGTAGTGGTCGCCTCGATTTTCGCGGCGATCATGTCGACGGCGGACTCCCAGCTCCTGGTCGCCGCCTCGAGCGTGGTCCGCGACGTCTATGAGAAGGTGCTGAAGAGAGGACAGACACTGCCCCAGAAACGGCTGGTCCTGCTCAGCCGCATCGTGGTCGTGCTGCTGGTGCTCGCGGCGTTGGGATTCGGCGCGGTGGCGGAAAAAGTGGTCTTCTGGCTGGTGCTCTTCGCCTGGGCGGGGCTGGGCGCGGCGATCGGGCCGACCTCCATCCTCGCCCTGTTCTGGAAGAGAACGACCCGCGCCGGGGTCATCGCCGGGCTGATCACGGGGACGGTGGCGACGATCCTCTGGTATTACACCCCGGCCCTGAAGTCCCGCCTGTACGAGCTGGTCCCCGCCTTTTTCCTCAGCCTGGTCGTCACGGTGGTTGTCAGCCTGCTCACCCGGCCGCCGGAAGGAGCCGAGAAGATGCGGAAGGTGATGGAGGGGAGAGAATAGGACGGCGCCGTCAGGGTAGCCCTGTCAGCTCCGATGACAAGGTCTGACAGCGATGTAGCCCGGCGACGTGTCGCCGGGAGAACAGAGGATCCCGGGGTCAACGACCCCGGGCTACCTCTGAAAAAACAGTATTGTAAGGGCACGGCGCGCCGTGCCCCTGAATTCCCGGGATGCATCTTCCCCGGGCATCGACATCTTCATGCAGTCACGCAAACTGGCTCGACATCGATCCTCAGCGTTCCCCTCCGGGCAAATCACTCCGTGGTGGCCGGCTTCGCTAGAGCAGCACCGTTGCCGCTCTCGTAGTTCTCGAGCCCCTCGACGAGGGTCGTCCAGGCGAGCAGCGCGCACTTGATGCGCACCGGGAAGTTCCGCACGCCCTGCAGCACTTCGAGGTCGCCGAGATCGGCGGGATCCACGCCTTCAGGCAGATCAGCACCGGTGAGCATCGCCTTGACCACCTGCGCGATGCGCTTGACCTCCCCGATGCTCTTCCCCTCGACGATTTCGCTGAGCATCGACCCGGAGGCGACCGAGATCGCGCAGCCCGCGCAGTGCACCCCGACCTGCTCCACCACGTCCCCGTTCAGCTTGACCTCCAGCTCGATCTCATCGCCGCAGACGGGGTTCTTCCCCTCGTTGTGGATATCGGGGGCCTCAACGTGCTTGCGCCCGCGGGGATAGTGGTAGTGCTCGAGGATGATGTCCCGGTAGAGTTCCTGCAGGTCGCCGTCATTCACGGTGAAACATCTCCTTCGCATCGCGCAGGGCGCCGGCGAACGCCTCGACGTCCTCGCGCGTATTGTAAAGGTAGAAACTCGCGCGCGCGGTGGCGTTGACCCCAAGCAGATCGTGCAGGGGTTGGGCGCAGTGATGCCCGGCGCGAATCGCGACGCCCCGGGTGTCGAGAATCGTCGCCAGGTCGTGCGGGTGCACTCCATCCACGGTGAAGCTGACCGCCCCGCCGCGGCTGCGGACGTCTTTCGGCCCGTAAATGGTGACGAAGCCGAGGGCGAGCAGGGTGTCGAGGGCGAGGCGGGTCAATTCCACCTCGTGCCGCCGCACGGCCTCCATGCCGAGGGCTTCGAGGTATTCTATCGCCGCCTCCAACCCGATTGCGCCGGCGATGTTCGGCGTGCCGCCCTCGAACTTGTGGGGCAGCTCCGCCCAGGTGGCGCTCTCGAAGGTGACCTCGCCGATCATCTCCCCGCCGGCGTTGAACGGCTCCATCTTCTCGAGCAGCCCGGCGCGCCCCCAGAGCACGCCGATCCCCGTGGGACCGAGCATCTTGTGGCCCGAAAAAGCGTAGAAGTCCACCCCGAGGGACATGAGATCCACCGGCATGTGCGGCGCTCCCTGGGCGCCGTCCACGAGCACCACGGCTCCCCGGCGCTTCGCGGCGCGGGCGATCTCCTCCACCGGGTTGATCGTGCCGAGGACATTGGACATCTGGGTGAGGGCGACGAGCTTCGTGCGCGGTGTCAACAGGACGTCCAGCCGGGAGAGGTCGAGCCGCCCCTCGCCGTCCAGCGGGATGTACCGGATCTCCGCGCCGGTCCATTTCGCCACCATCAGCCACGGGACGAGGTTGGCATGGTGCTCCATCCGGGTGAGAAGAATGCGATCCCCGGGCTTGAGTTCGTTCCGCGCCCAGGAGCGGGCGACGAGGTTGATGGATTCCGTCGTCCCGCGGGTGAAGATCACCTCCTCGCGAGGCAGACCGCCGAGAAAGCGCGCGACGGCATCCCGGGCCCGCTCATAGGCGGCCGTCGCCTCCTCCGCGAGGGTGTGGATGCCGCGATGAACGTTGGCGTTGTACCGCTGATAGTAACCGATCAACGCCTCGATCACCCGGCGCGGCTTCTGGGTCGTCGCGGCGTTGTCGAGATAGACGAGCCTCTTGCCCCGCACCTGGCGAGAGAGGATCGGGAACTCTTCGGCGACGGCCGCGGGCGAAAAGCCGCCCCTCTCCCTCGCCGTGATCACCGCCGCTCTTCCATCCTCAATGGACATCGCTTCCGCCTGACCCCCTGAGTGCTCGAACCGTGAGCTGTTCCGCTCGACACTTCAAGTGACACTCGAAGGTTTCTTCGAGCCCCGGTTTACACACCGGGGTAGTATGATCTCGCATCCGGCCGGTTCAGTCCAACGCCTCGACGTACACATCGCCGTTCTCCACCTTGACCTCGTAGGTGTTCAGGCCGAAGACGGCGGGCATCCGGGTCGCCTTCCCCGTGTGGATGTCGAAGCGGGCGCCGTGACGGGGGCACTCCAGCTCGCCGTCCACCACCTTCTCGGCGTACAGCTCTCCCCCGTCATGGGTGCAGTAGGGGCTGAGGCCGTAGACAGCGTCGCCCTCGCGGGCCAGCAGCACCTTGGTGCCGTTCACCACGACCAGCCGGGTGGCCCCGTCGCCGACCTCCTCCAGCCGGCATACTTTCATGAAATCCCTGTTCATGCCAATTCTTCCAGTTTTTCCTGTAATTGCCGGTGGGAAACCTCACGCAAGGCCTCCGGGATCTGTCGCAGACCGGGCTCGAAGAACCCAGACATGATCATCTTCACCGCTTCGCTTCGTTCGATGCCGCGGCTGTTCAGGTAAAAGACCTGCTCCGGGTCGAGCCGGCCCACCGTGACCCCGTGGGAGCAGCGGACATCGTCGTTGATGATCTCCAGCTCCGGGATGGACTCCGCCCGCGTCCCCTCGTTGAGCAGCAGGTTGCGGTTCTCCTGGTATGCTTCGCAGCGTGCGGCGTGCTCTTCAATGCGGATCAGGCCGGTGTAGGAAGAGACGGCCCGGTCTTTCAGACCCACCTTGTAGTCCAGGTTCGACCAAGTCTCCCCTGCCGTGTGATGGTGCAGGGTGTGCATGTCAACGTGCTGCTTCCCGTTTCCCATCAGCACGCCGAACCAGCGGGCGTTCGCTCCCCGCCCCGCGAGGGTCGTGCCGGTGTTGACCTTGGTCAACCCGCCGCCGAGGGAGACGGAAGTTCCGATATAATCCGTATTCCGGCCGATATGCACCCGCTGAGTCAGGTGGGTACTATGACCCTCCGGCAGGCGGTTCAACCGGGCGAAACGGACGCGGGCGTCGTCCCCCGCGACCACTTCGACCACGCTGTTCACCTGCGCGCCCACCTCGCGGCACCGGCAGCGATAGTCATCCACGAACGTCACCTCGCTGTTGTCTCCGACGACGACCAGCAGACGGGTAATCGTCACCGCACCCGTGGGGTGGCGGTGGAGATAGATGGGCTTCTCGATGGTCACGTTGGGCGGAACGAACAGGAACAGGCCGGTGTTCCACAGCGCCAGGTTGAGCGCCTCGAACTTGCCGAACTCCCCGCCGACCAGCCGGGCGAGGTGTTCGGAGACCAGCTCACCGCGCTCCCGTACCGCCCCGGCGAGATCCGCCAGCACCACTCCCTTTTCGCGCAACCCCGGCTCGAGGACCGTCAAGACGGTACGATCCGCGCGATGGGTGCCGAACCCGGCGTATTCCGGGGGCAGCGAGGGGGTTTCAACCATCTTTCCGTTCCCCCCCGGAGGCAGGATATCCATGAGGTCTTCCAGCCCCTCCGGCAGGAAGACCCGGGGATCGGTGTAGCGCCACAGGTGGCGCACACGGTCCGGCAGGGGTGATTCCCGGTACACCTCCCACGCCCGCCGCCGCAGGTCATGGAGCCACGCCGGCTCACCCCGCGCGATGGCCCGGAATGTCAACGCGGTCTGCTGCACGCTTTCGCCTTTCATCGTTCGCACACTGTTCGTTTCCCTTCCCGCCGTCCAGGCGGCTGACGCACGGGGCGCCCGCTGCCTTTCCGGCGCGCCCTTCAGCCCACGGACCCTTCCATCTCGAGTTCGATCAGGCGGTTGAGTTCGATGGCGTATTCCATCGGCAACTCCTTGACGAAGGGGTTGATGAAGCCGTTCACGATCAGCAAACGGGCTTCGTCCTCGGTCAACCCGCGGCTCTGCAGGTAGAAGAGCTGCTCCTCGGCCACCTTGCTCACACTCGCCTCGTGCTCGATGCTGACATCATCGGCGTCGATCTCCATCGTCGGGTAAGTGTCCGTGCGCGAAGACTCATCCAGCAGGAGGGCGTCGCACTCGACGTTCACCTTCACGTTCTTCACGTTGGGGTAGACCTTGACCAGCCCCCGGTAGGAGGCCCGGCCGCCGTTCCTGGAGATGGATTTCGAGGTGACCCGGCTGCTGGTGTTCGACGCCGCGTGGATCACCTTGGCGCCGCTGTCCTGGTGCTGATTCTTCCCCGCGAAGGCGACCGAAAGGATCTCCCCCTTCGCCCCCTCGCCGACGAGGTAGATGCAGGGGTACTTCATCGTCATTTGCGAGCCGATGTTGCCATCCACCCACTCCACGGTGGCGTTCTTGTGGGCCATCGCCCGCTTGGTGACGAGGTTGTACACGTTGTTCGACCAGTTCTGAATCGTCGAGTAGCGGATGTACGACCCCTCGAGGGCGATCAGTTCGACCACCGCCGAGTGCAGGCTGTTGGTGGTGTAGACCGGCGCGGTGCAGCCCTCGATGTAGTGGACCCGCGAGCCTTTATCCGCAATGATCAGCGTGCGCTCGAACTGGCCCATGTTCTCCGTGTTGATGCGGAAATAGGCCTGCAGGGGCACATTGACCTCCACGCCCGGGGGAACGTAGACGAAGGAGCCGCCGGACCAGACCGCCGAGTTGAGCGCCGCGAACTTGTTGTCCGTGGGGGGAATGACCGTGGAGAAGTATTTCTTCACGATCTCCGGGTGTTCCCGCAGGCCGGTGTCGAGATCGCTGAAGAGGACTCCCAGCTTCGCCAGGTCCTCGCGGACATTGTGGTAGACCACCTCGGACTCGTACTGCGCCGAGACACCCGCGAGGAACTTTCGCTCCGCCTCCGGGATCCCGAGCCGGTCGAAGGTCCGCTTGATGTACTCGGGGACCTCCTCCCAGGTCGTGCCCTGCTTTTCGACCGGTCGGACGTAGTAGTAGATGTCGTCGAAATCGATACTCCCCAGCAGTTCCGTGTTCCCCCAACCCGGCATCGGCTTGGCGAGGAAGATGTCCAGCGCCTTGTGCCGGAATTCCCTCATCCAGTCGGGCTCGCCCTTCATCCGGGACATCATCTCCACGACTTCGTGGTTGACCCCCTTGGCGCCCTTGTGGAAGTAGTCTTCCGGGTCATGGAAGCCGTACTTGCCGGCGTAATCCTCGTTGATCCCGCGAAGGGGGGTGTTCTTATCGAGAACATCCGTCATGGTATCCTCCGGTGGCCGCCTTTCAGGCGACTTCCGCCTTCAGCCAGTCGTACCCCTTCTCCTCGAGTCGGGTCGCCAGCTCCCATCCGCCGCTGAGGCGGATCTTCCCGGCCATCATCACGTGCACCCGGTCGGGCTTGACATAGTCGAGGATGCGCTGGTAGTGCGTGACCAGCAGGATGGCGTTCTCGCCGCCGGCGGTCGTGTTGATGCCCCTGGAGACGATGCGCAGCGCATCGATGTCCAGCCCGGAATCGGTCTCATCGAGGATGGCGACTTTCGGCTTCAGCAGGCTCATCTGCAGCACTTCGAAGCGCTTCTTCTCCCCGCCGGAAAAACCGTCATTGACATACCGCGAGGCGAAGGTCTTGTCCACTTCCAGCAACTCGAACGCCTCCTTGAGTTCCGCGCGGAACCCGCGGAGGACCTCATCATCCTCGCCGCGATGAGCCTTGATCGCCGTGCGCAGGAAGTTGGTCACCGTCACCCCCGGCACCGCCAAGGGGTACTGGAAGCCGAGAAACAGCCCGGCGCGGGAACGCTCCGTGGCGTCCATCTCCAGCAGGTTCCTGCCGTCGAGCAACACCTCCCCGGCGGTGATTTCATACGCCGGGTGGCCCGCGAGGGCGTTCGCCAGGCTGCTCTTCCCCGAGCCGTTCGGTCCCATCAGCGCGTGCTTCTCCCCCGCCCTCAACTCGAGGGACACGCCTTTCACCACCTCGATCCCCTCCACGCTCACATGGAGGTCATGGATCGCGAGCAGCACCTTTCCTTCCGCCACGATCGGTCCTTTCTCTTCTCTCTTTTTCCTGTCAAGTCTCTTCACCCGGCGGCTACCATTCGAAGTTGGAGAGACCGCCGGTCCCAGCTTCTTCGCGCCTGCGCCTCTCGGCGATGGCGAGCAGGTCGAGCTTCCCGGCTCCCCGTTTCGACGCCAGGTCTTCGAGAGTTACCCCGCGAAGGACATCCGACAACAGGGCGTGGAAGGTGGACCAGACATCCCGGACGACACAGTCCTCCAGGTGTATACACTCCTCCTCCCCCGCCTTCCGGTACCGTTCGCAGTACGAGCTGCCGAACATCGGTTCGCCCAGCGCTTGGAACACATCGCTGAGGCGAATCCTGCCGGGCGGCCTGGAAAGCGTGAAGCCGCCGTTTCTCCCGCGCTCCGCCCGGACCAGGCCGGACCTGCGGAGAATGCTCAGCAGCTTGCCGGCATAGGGCACGGTCAGCCCCTCACGCTCGCTGATCTCGGCCAGGGTGAGGGGCGAATCCATGCCGGCGCGCGCGAGCTGCACCATACAACGGAGACCATATTCTTCCAGTGCGGTAATCTTCATCAGTGTTCGGTTCGGCTAAATCTCTACTAAAAAGTATTGTATTTTCGCCGGAAAAAAGGAGCTTGCGCTCCTTCCCACCCTCCACGGAGTCTTCTTCGTCCGGCACCAAGAAGCTACGGAGGGGGGTAACGCTTGTCAAGCGCCCTCTCCGGCCCCGGGAGCGGAAACGAAAACTCGACCGTTGCGCCCTACTGCTCCCCGGACGGATTCCCCTCTTGCTGCAACCGATCCCAGGTTTCGAACGCCCGGCGCAGGTGCGGCACGGTGATCGAACCGCCGACCGTGCAGCCGATGGTCAACGCCTCCACCAGTTCCTCCTCGCTCAGACCCTCGGCATGGCAGCGGATGAGATGGTAGGTGATGCAATCATCGCAGCGCAGCACCAGCGACGCGACCAGTCCGAGCAGCTCCTTCGTCTTCGCCGGCAGAGCCCCGTCCGCGTACACCCGGTCATCGACGTGGTACAACCGCTTCATGTCCGTCCCGGCATGTTCGAGCACCCGCCGGTCCAGCTCTGCCCTCCGGCTCCAGAAATCGCGCAGCTCATCCGCCATGGCATCTCTCCCTTTTCCCGGAACCCGCCGGGAGCGAAACCGCCGCCCGGTGCCGAGCGGCGGTCGATTCTGGGACAGCTTCAAGCATCTCCCGTCCGAACGGGACGGAGATCAGGTTTCCATCTCCTCGAGCAGGCTCGGGTCCATGTCGAAATTGGAATAGACCCGCTGGACATCATCGTGATCGTCCAGGCCGTCCAGCAGCCTCATCAGGCTCTTCGCGTTCTGGGGATCGATATCGACATAGGACTGCGGCACCATGGTCACCTCGGCGTTCCGCACCACGAGCCCGCGGGATTCCAACTGCTGCTGCAGCGTCTCGAGATCGTTCGGCAGGCCGGTGATGGTGAACGACCCGTCCTCCTCGCGCACCATGTCCTCCGCCCCGGCTTCGAGGGCGGCTTCGAGGATCTCGTCCTCCGACTTTCCGCCCGGCTCGACCTCGAGCACGGCCTTGCGATCGAACATGAACGCCACGGCGTTCGTCTCCGCCAGGTTGCCGTTGTGCTTGCTGAACAGGTGGCGGATCTCGGATAGGGTCCGGTTACGGTTGTCGGTGATCGCCTCGATGAGGATGGCGCACCCTCCGGGACCGTACCCCTCGTAGGTGACCTCCTCGTACGACTGCCCCTCGAGCTCTCCCGTGCCCTTCTGGATGGCCCGCGTGATGTTGTCGGCGGGCATGTTCGCGTTCTTGGCGGCCTGGATCGCCAGTCGAAGGCGAGGATTGCCGTCCGGATCTCCGCCCCCCATCCGGGCGGCGATGGTGATTTCGCGGATCATGCGGGAGAACAGCTTCCCGCGGGCGGCGTCGACCCGCGCCTTCTTCCGCTTGATCTGGGCCCACTTTGAATGGCCCGACATGGCTCTACCTCTTGGCTCTCGTTACACCCCGTGCACCGCGCCGGTCGCGACCCCCCGGGGATTCACCGGGAAGGTGGTCAAGCGCCGCGATTCCCGACGATCCGGCCTTCCCTGCAAGTGAATCCGCCGGGCGAGTGTCATTTTTCCCGGCTCTCCGCCGCCCAGGACCGGATGTACTCGACGGGTTCATGCGTCGGCGTTCCCGGCCCGAAGAGCCTGCCGATTCCCATCTTGTTCAGCTTCTCCATGTCCTCTTCGGGGATGATCCCTCCCCCGGTGAGCAGCACGTCATCCAACCCCTTCTCCACCATCAGCTCATGGACACGCGGGAAAAGGGTCATGTGCGCACCGGAGAGGATGGAGAGCGCGATCACATCCACATCTTCCTGCAGGGCCGCTTCGACGATCATCTCCGGTGTCTGCCTCAGGCCGGTGTAGATCACCTCGAAGCCGGCATCCCGGAACGCCGCGGCCATCACTTTCGCTCCCCGGTCATGACCGTCAAGGCCGGGTTTGGCGATCAGCACACGGATCTTTTTTTCCTGCATCTGCGCCATGAGAGATGTCCCTCATTCCCGACGGCGGAGACGATCGAACCGCCCCCCGCCATCCATATGAAAACCCAGGTAAAGGTACGATCGAACACCTTGTATCGCCAAAAAGTTATCCCGCGCCCGCGCCGGATTACGCCTTACCGCCCGGGGGCGACCCGCCGCCGATCACGGAGGCGACCACGCGCCCGAGTTCCTCGATGACAAAGGGCTTCTTGACGACGCCCCGGAAGCCGTACGCCTCGCAGTCCGAAAGGACCGGATCGTTGGAGTACCCGCTCGAGACGACCGCGCACACGCCGGGATCGGTCTTTCTCAATTCCTGCAACGCTTCCTTGCCCCCCATGCCCCCGGGGATGGTGAGATCCATGATCACCAGGTCGAAGGGCACGCCGGTCTCCCGGGCGAGACGGTACATGTCGATCGCCGTCCGGCCGTCCGGCGCGGACTCGACCGTGTAGCCAAGGATGCTGAGCATCTGGCCGACGACTTCGCGGACATCCCGCTCATCGTCCATCACGAGGATTCTTCCGGTGCCTTTCATCAGCTCCTTCTTCGGCTCTTCGGTGACCTCCGGTTCCCGGTCGGAAGCGGGGAGATAGACAGCGAAACTCGTTCCCTCCCCGGAGGTCGAGCTCACGGTGATATGGCCGCCATGCCGGGTGATGATCGAGTAGGATGTCGCCAGGCCCAGGCCGCTGCCCCTCTGTTTCGTCGAGAAGAACGGATCGAACACCCGGCCGAGATACTCCTCCGGGATTCCCACGCCTTCATCCCGCACCTCAAAACGGACATACCGCCCTTCGGACAGCGTGGCGATCTCCCCTTCGGCGAGGGTGATGTTCCTCGCGCTCACTTCCATCGTGCCGCCGTTCGGCATCGCCTGGTCCGCATTGATCACCAGGTTGTTGATCACGCGGCTGATCTGGTTCTCATCGGCGTCCACGGGCCACAGGTCCACCGGCAGGTCGAACCTGCACTTGACATTCGAGCCTCGCAGCGAGAAGGAAGCGGACTCCTCGATCACCTGTTGCAGCGAGATCGTCCTCCGGACCGGCTCACCGCCCCGGGAGAAGGTGAGGAGCTGCTGGGTGAGGTCCCTGGCCCGGGCGGTGGCGCTCTCCGCGCGGGTGATGCGCTGCACCATCGGATCATCTTCCTTGGCGTACATCCGCGCCACGGAAAGGTTGCCGAGGATGGCGGTCAGGATGTTGTTGAAGTCGTGCGCGATCCCCCCCGCGAGCACCCCGAGGGATTCCAGCCGCTCGATCTTGGCGAGTTCCTCCTCCATCCTGCGCTGGCGGGTGACGTCCCGGAAGACAAGCACCGCGCCGATGATCTCTCCCTCTTCGTTCCGGATCGGCGAAGCGTTCTCGGTGATTTCGAGTCGTCCCCCATCGCGGGACAGCAATTCGCACTCCGTCCGCCAGGCGAGCGATTCACCCGTCTTGAGCACCTGCGTGGTGAGGAGACCGGCCTCCCTCTTCGTCTCGCGTCCCCGCACATGGTAGACCTCTTCGAGGGGTTGGCCGATAACCTCCGATTCCTCCGCCCCGATCAGTTTTTCCGCGACGTGACTGAAGAGGATGATCCGCCCCTCGGTATCCGTGGCGATCACCCCTTCCCCGATGGAATGGAGCGTGACGGCCAGCCGCTCCTTCTCCTCGGCGAGCGCCGCCGCGGCCCGCGTGCGCTCGATGGCGAGGGCGATATGGTCGGAGACGAACTCCAGCAACTCGAGATCCTCTTCGCTGTAGGCCGACCCATCATCGTAGCTCTGCACGGCGACGACACCGATCTCCGCCCCGGCGCTCGTCAGCGGGGCGCCCAGCCACTGGGCGGGAATGATCCCGACCGTATCCCCACTCAGCTCCCCCTTCTTGATCAGCCTTTTCACACTCTTCCGATCAAGAAGGCGCGCCCGCCCGTTCCGGCGCACATAATCCGTCAAACCGCCCTGGAGATCGTACCCTTTCCCGGGTTCGAAATGAACGGTCTCATCCACGCAGATCGGGAACGAATACGACTGCTCGGATTCATTGTAGAGAGCGACATAGAAGTTGCTGGTATCCAGCAACTCCCCCAGCGTCACCCGGATTCCGGTCAGCAGCTCCTCGAGGTTTTGCGAAGCGTTGGTCGCATCGGAAATGTGGAAGAGCGCATTCTGGAGTTTCTCCGTGCGCTTTCGCTCGCTGATGTCCCGGTAGATGCCGTAGAGGCCGATCCTGTTCCCTTCGAGAACCACCAGCGTGGCGAGGATGGAGACATCGATCAGGCGGCCGTCCTTCGCCTGGCGCACGGTTTCGACGTTGAGCCGTTCCCCGCGGGCCGCCTCCGCGGTCAACGCCAGCCCCTCCTCCCGCAGGTGCGGGGGAACGATGAGGTCATTGATCCTCCGCCCGGCCGCCTCCTTTTCCTCGTACCCGAAGAGACGGGTGAACTCCTGATTGATCCGCACCACCCTGTCTTCCGGGTCCACGAGCGCGATGGCTTCCGGGGCGCTCTCGAAGAGCCGCTCGAGGTAGGTCCGCTGCAACTTGGCGGCCTCCTCGGCCTTGATGCGGTCGGTCAGGTCCACAAGGGCGCCCATGCCACCGATCACGTTCCCGTCGGGGTCGTACAACGGACGCAGACTCGCCGAGATGTAGAGCTGGGTGTCGCTCGTCGTCGTCTGGTAAGGTCCCTCGAAGGAGAATTCGTTTCCGGCAAGGGCCTTCTTGATCCCGATGCCGACGTTCTTCTGCTTCAGGAGGTCGAGCTTGAGTCCGATCAACTTTTCGCGCGTGGAGCGCATGATGCGGATGAGCTGCTCGTTGCAGTCGGTGAGTACGGAGTTGCAGTCGAAACGGAAAACCCCGGTGGGCGACTGGTTGAACAGCGTCTTATACAGATGCTCCGAGGCCTGGAGTGCGTCACTCGCGCGCTTCCGCTCGATCGCCGTGGCGAGACTGCCGGAGACCGATTCCAACAGTTCGCGGTCATCCTCGCCGAAGGTGCCCTGCCGTTCGTAACTCTGCACGACGACGACCCCGATGATCTCCTCGGCGGTCTTCAGCGGCACTCCCAGCCAGGACCGCGTCGGCGGCCCGACGAGTTTCACCTCGCCCGCGCGCTCGAGTTCGGAAGCATCGCCGTCCGCGAGCAGCAGGGAGCTGCCCGTCCGCCGGACGTAGTCGGTCAGGCTGCCCTCGAGAGATTCACGCTGGCCGGCCTCAACGGAATCGCGCTCATCGACGAAGAACGGGAAGCTGTAAGTGCCGTCCTCGGGATGGTAGAGCGCCACGAAGAAGTTCCTCGTGTCGACGAGTGAACCGAGCGCACCGTGGATCACTTCCATCAACTCGACCAGGTCGCCCGTGGTGCTGATCGCCTCCGAAATCCTGTAGAGAGCCTCCCGGACCCGCTCCGATCGTTTTCTCTCGCTGATGTTCTGATAGACCCAGAAGGTGCCGGACAGGACCCCGTTCACCTTGATCGGCGATCCGAGGATCGCCACATCGACAAGCTCCCCGTCATGGGTCCTGCGAACCGTCTCCAGGGTGACTTTCTCCCCCGAACTCACGCGGCGGAAGATGTCGGCGCTCTCCTCCTCGTACCCCTCCGGAACGATCAATTCATTGGGCTTCCCGATGATCTCCCCCGGGGAAAAACCGAACAGGCGGACGAACTCCCGGTTCGCCTTCGTGACGATGTTCTCCATGTTCACCAGGACGAGAGCCTCCGGATCGTCTTCGAAGAGGAGCTCAAGGTGCGCGTTCTGCAGGTACAGCCGTTCCTCCGACTCGACCTGCTCGGTGATGTCCCGCTGGATGCACCAGACCTGGTGCAGGCACCCGTCTCTCGCCAGGCCGACCAGGGATTTCGAGAACACCCTCCGCTCGCCCTCCACAAGCACCTCCGGCGACCGGATGTGATTCAGGCGGCAACCCCGGGAGAAAAAGCGTTCGAGGTTCCCCAGGCGCTCGCTCTCGGGGCGCTCATGCGCCGCGAGGTCATCGAGCCTCTTCCCGAGAATCTCACCGCGCGAGGAGACCCGATAGTACTCCAGGAAGGCTTTATTGCAACCGATGATTCGATGCTCGCGGAACACCCGCCGGGCCAACTCATCGTGCGGGAGCGAGAGGTCGAGCGGCGGGTTCAATTCGAGGCAGACGATGCCGTCGGTCGTCGTGTCGATGAATTGGGAGAATTCCTCCCCGCTCAGATGGAATGAATCGCCGAGGAGATTCGCACCGGAATGATCACGAAATTGCGACAGGACCACGGGGAAACCGGCCAGTTCGAGTCTCCTCGAATGGACCTCGATCGATTGCGTCGTCCCGTCTTTCGCTTGGAAGGAAAACTCACCGGACGGATTGCGGTCCTCGAGGGCCGCGGACAGGTGCTTGCCGATCTCCGAGGGCGGCGAGGAACTCAACTCAGAAAAGGGCTTGCCGGATACGGTGTTCCGGTCAAGGCCGAAGGTTTCGCACGCAGGGGCGTTCGCCGCGAGAATGATCCCGCTGCGCGGTTCGATCAACAGACGGGCGGTATCCCCCTCCTCGAACAACTCCCGGAAGAGCCGGTATCCTTCGTCCCCGGCCGACGGCCGGCCGCCGCGAGAGTGCTCCTCCGCGAGAATCGAGCGAATCCGCCTCTGCAAAGTTTCAAGATCGACGTGGGACGGTATCTTTTCGACCTCCACCTTCTCCCCCTGGCCTCTCCCCTGCCTGTCCCCACCAACCACGATTCCGCCGCATCCCCGCGGGAGTGCGGATCGATCACTCAGAAGTGCGCCGTCTCGACATAGGTGCCGTAGACCTCTTCCATCACGTGCACCATCTCGCCGAGGGTGACATCGGCATGGGCGCAATCGATCAGGAAGGGCATTACGTTCTCCTCCTCCTCGCAGGCACGTTTGAGAGCGGCGAGGGACTGCTTCACCTTCTCCTTATCGCGCCGCTCGCGCAGCTCGCGCAGGCGGCGTCGCTGTTTCTCCTCCACTTCCCGCCCGATTTTCAAGAGGGGAATTTCGATTTTCTCCCCGGGATCGACGAAGCGGTTCACCCCCACGATCACCCGCTGGCCGCGATCCAGCTCCTGCTGGTGACGGTAGGCCGCGCGGGCGATCTCCTTCTGGAAGTAGCCGCTTTCGATCCCGGCGACGACACCCCCCATGTCCTCGATGCGCCTGATATATTCGAGGGCCTCCCGCTCGATGCGATCCGTGGTCCACTCGACGAAATAGCTCCCGCCGAGGGGATCCATCGCGTTCGCCACACCGGATTCATAGGCGAGAATCTGCTGGGTCCGCAGGGCGATGGTCACCGCCTTTTCGCTCGGCAGGGCGAGGGTCTCGTCCATCGAGTTGGTGTGCAGGCTCTGAGTGCCGCCAAGCACGCCCGCGAGCGCCTCGATCGCCGTGCGCACGATGTTGTTCTCCGGCTGCTGGGCGGTGAGACTGCACCCGGCGGTCTGGGTGTGGAAGCGCAGCAGCCAGGAGCGCGGGTTTTTCGCCCCGTACCGCTCACGCATCCGCTTCGCATAGATCCGCCGGGCGGCGCGGAACTTGCCGATCTCCTCGAAAAAGTCGATGTGGCTGTTGAAGAAATGGGAAATGCGGGGAGCGAAACTGTCGACATCGAGCCCGCGCTTGATGGTCTCCTCGGTGTAGGTGAAACCGTCCATCAGGGTGAAGGCGAGTTCCTGGGCCGCGGTGGAGCCGGCTTCGCGGATGTGGTAGCCGCTCACCGATACCGTGTTCCACAGCGGCATCTCGTTGGTCGCGAACTCGATGGTGTCCACCACCAGCTTGACACTGGGAGCGGGCGGGAAGATGAATTCCTTCTGGGCGATGAACTCCTTCAGGATGTCGTTCTGCAGCGTACCGCCCAGTTTCGACCTCGTGATGCCCTTTCGCTCCGCGGCGGAGATGAAGAAGGCCCAGATGATGGCCGCGGGGCCGTTGATCGTCATCGAGGTCGTCACCTGGTCCATCGGAATGCTGTCGAAGAGGACTTCCATGTCCTCGCGGGAGGAGATGGCGACTCCGCATTTGCCCACCTCTCCCACGCTGAGGGGATCATCGGCATCGCGCCCCATCAGGGTCGGCAGGTCGAAGGCGACCGAGAGCCCCGTCTGCCCGTTCTCAAGCAGGTACCGGTAGCGCTGGTTGGTCTCTTCGGGCGTGCCGAACCCCGCGAACTGGCGCATGGTCCAGAGCCGCCCGCGGTACATGGTGGGGTGAATCCCGCGGGTGTAAGGGGGTTCCCCCGGCCACCCGAGCTTCTCCCCGGGGTCCCAGCCGCTCTGCTCGAAGTACTCCGGCCCGACAATGTGCGGCACTTCCGCCGAGGAGACCGTGGTAAAGGCGATTCCGTCTTCGCGGAGACGCCCCTGGGGGTTGTACACCTCCTCCTCCCACCGTCTGCGTTCACGGGTCCAGCGGCCGCCGCCGTTCGCCTTGCCCTTTCCGGTCTTCCCAGGTTTTTCGGGTGATGGTTTACTCATCACGGATCTCCCGGTAGAAATCGTCAATCAGCTCCCGCGCCAGCAGGTACGGGCTGCGGACGCCGTCAAGTCCGCTGGTACGCCGTTGTTCGCGCTCCCCCTGCCATAGTTTACGGCGGAGTTCGTCCTCCACGAGGCGGCGGGTCTTCGCCGCCGCGCGCCCGCGGCGCCTCAGTTCCAGCTTCCCCGTCTCGCGAAGATGCCGGGCATGGCGCTCGATGGTCTCGAGCACCTCCGCGACCCCTTCCCCGGTCTCGGCGATGGTCTTGATCACCGGCGGCTGCCAGCCGTCCTCGTCCTCCCTGAGGTGGAGAATGCTCATCAGTTCACGGTACGCCTGGTCCGCGCCGTCACGGTCGCACTTGTTGATCACGAAGATGTCCGCGATCTCCATCAACCCCGCCTTCATCGCCTGGATCGCATCGCCCGACTGGGGCACCAGGACGACGATGGTCGTGTCCGCGGAGTGGGCGACCTCCAGTTCGGACTGGCCGACGCCGACGGTTTCGATGAGAATGCGCCGCTTGCCGAAGGCGTCCATCAGGTCGCACGCCTCGTCCACCCCGACCGCGAGGCCGCCGAGATGCCCCCGGGTCGCCATGCTGCGGATGAACACGCCGGGGTCCAGGCCGATGGTCTCCATCCGCACCCGGTCCCCGAGCAGCGCCCCGCCGGTAAACGGGCTGGTGGGGTCGAACGCCACGACTCCGACCTGGTGGTTTTCCGCTCGGTAACCCTGAACCAGCTTGTTCACCAGGGTGCTCTTCCCGGCGCCCGGGGGGCCGGTCAACCCGATCCGCCACGCCTCTCCCACCTCCGGATAGAGTTCGTTCAGGACTTCGGGGAGACCAGGATGGCGGTTGGCCACCCGTGTCAGCAGGCGGGCGAGCGCCCGGCGGTCGCCCTCACGGAAGCGGCGCAGCAGATCGTCTTCTCGTTTCATGGAATCGGGTTTCGACCGTTGATTCGGGGAGAACTTCAACATCTTGTAAAAATACGCCGTTCAGCGGAGCCGGGCAACCTGCGTCGGGCAGGATTCCCCCGAATGGGAGGGGTGCCCGCCCCCCTCCGGTATTGGCGCCTCGCTCACGGGTCGGAACCCTTTGCCGGGCATCCTCGCGGCCCGCCGTCCGGCACGGGCGGTGAACGTGCCACGGGAGTAAAAAGCCCGGACCCCACCGGGTCCGGGTGATATTCCACCGTGAATCGAAGCCCCGTTCGCGGGCCGGACCGTTCAGGCGAATTCCTTCTTGAAGGAGTTGAAGTCGTTGAACACGAGGGTGTTCTCGACCTTCAGGACATGCCCCTCGTCCTCGAACTTCTTGATCACCCGGCTGATGGTCTCCCGGCTTGTGCCGGCGAGGTTGGCGAGGTCGCGCTGCAGGGGCAGATCCTTGATCACGACCTTTCCGCCCCGGACGACGCCGATGTCCTCGGCAAGCCGGATCAACGTCGAGGCGACCCTGCCGCGGGCGTCCTTCAGGCTCAGGCTCTTGATCTGGGCGTCGCTGCGCCGGATGCGACCCGCCAGCTCCTTGAGCAGAGTGATCGAGATCTGGGGATATTTTTCCAGCAGCTCGAGGAAATCCCCGCGATGCAGCACCCAGAGCTCGACATCGTCGATGCTGGTCACCGTGGCGCTTCGCGGCAAACCGTCGATCAGCGACAGCTCGCCGAAGAACTCCCCCTCGCCGAGGATGGAGAAGATCGCCTCGCCGCCCTCGTGGGAGATGCCGCTGATTTTCACCCGCCCACTCTTGATGAAGAAGAGATTCCGTCCAAGGTCATCCTCGAAGATGATGAGATTGTTTTTCTTGAAGCGTTTCGTGACCATCAAGTCCGCGATTCGCTGAAGATCATCCTCGTCCAGCTCCCCGAAAAGCGGAATATTTTTCAGTAGCTGGGCTTCCTGGGATGGATCAGGTGCCGGAACCATTTCTCCTTCCTCCCTATTCCTCGCGGTACCGCTCGATTACTTCCCGCAGTGCCGGACGCAGGTACAGATGATCGGTATCATGTCGCGCAAGCGCGGTTGCGACGATTCTCAAATTGTTTTCGACACCCGCAGAGCGATTGATCACAAGATAACGCTCCCCACGCACTTCGCACTCGCCTCCGCGGAAATCTCCCTGACCCGATTCCACGCGGTCATAGACTTTTTCCGCCGTCTCGAGGAGCAGGTCGAGCATCTCCCGCTGCCTCATGTTCCCACGCTCCCCGCCGAAGGCTTGCCCAGGCCGCGAAGAATTTTTTCCGCCACCGGCTTCACATCCTGCGCGCGGTCCTGCGGGCAGACGAGGGTGCCGTCCTCCGTGGAGACGACGATCACCCCTTTCAACCCGATCACGGCGATCGGCTTCCCGTCCCCGGAAAGTACGTACGAAGACTCCGCATCGTGCACGAAAGCCTGGCCGCGGAGAACATTTCCGCTTTCGTCCTTGCCGCTGAGACGATAGGCCTCGTCCCAGCTCCCGACATCGCTCCAGTCGAACCGTCCCTTGACCAGGTAGATGTTCTTCGCCTTCTCCATGACGCCGTAATCGATGGAGATCGGCTTGATCGACCGGTACGCCAGCTTGATCCGCTCCTCCTCCTCCGGCGTACCGAAGGCCTCGCGGATCTCCATCAGGGCCGCGAAAAGTTCCGGCAGGTACTCCTCGATTTCGGAGAGAATCCGCCTGACGGACCAGATGAACACGCCGCTGTTCCAGAGGAATTCCCCGGTTTCGAGGAAGCGCAGCGCGGTCTTGCGGTTGGGTTTTTCCGCGAAGGTGATGACCCGGTGGAGACCGGGGCGAACCTCTTCCTGCTCGAACTGGATGTAACCGTAGGCGGTTTCCGGGCGATTCGGCTGGATGCCCAGGGTGACAATCGCATCGCTCTCGTCCACCACCTCGATCCCGAGGGTGAGCGCCTCGCGGAAGGCCTCGTCATCCTGGATCAGGTGGTCCGCGGGAAGAACCACCATGATCGCATCTTCGTTCTCCTCGAGGAGGCGAACGGCGGAGAGTCCCACGGCCGGCGCGGTGTTGCGGCCGAACGGTTCAATGATGAAGGATTCCCCCGGGAGCGAGAGATGCCTGGTGACGAGGGCCACCTGGTCGGCGATGGTGACGATGCGATGGTGCGATTTCGGCAGAAGGGGCGCGATGCGATCGAGGGTGAGCTGCAGCATGCTGCGCCCATGAAACAACTCGAGGAGTTGCTTCGGCCGTTCCGGCGTGGACAACGGCCAAAAGCGTGTCCCACTCCCCCCGGCCATGATCACCGCATAGGTCACGGCCAAACCCCGGCTCACATCCCCTCCTCGTCCCGTGGACAGGTAGAGTTTAGAGTTCAAATATAATTCTTACTTCCGCCGTTTCCCAACGCGCCCTGACCCACACCGTATCCGGTGCGATCGTGCATGGATCAGAGGGAACATACGGCGCCGCCTCCCCCATCGACCAGCGGCCGTTCCCGTCCCTGTCCCACCAACCCTCGATCCTCCACGGACCCGGCGGAACGTGGGGGAAGCGGAAGTCGCCGCCCTGCGCCGCCGTCACCTCCAGCGGCAGGTCGCGCTCCCCGGGGGCGACCATCCGGAGATGGACCTCGCCCGGACCCGTTCCTTCCACCCGCCCGCTGACCGTCCCCAGCGAGTCCTGCGGCAGCTTGATGAATTCGAGGTTCACCAGGCTGTCGGCCAACGGAACCCCCGCCAGGTCGGTCAACAGGGCCCCCACGAGCTGCAAGCGCAGCCTGCCCGCGATTTCGCCGGGGAACTCCACGCGCAGCATCGCTTCGTCCGGGCGGCTCCACCCGGGGGCAAGCGTGTCTCCCGAAGGGGCGATCACCCGCAGGCCGCCCGTTGCGGGGGGCGACATCTCCTCGCTGAACACGAGGTCCACGGTGGGGCGGCCGGGGTGCAGCCTCGCGCCCCGCGGGGGCCGTGAAAGTACGAAGCTCGGAGGGAAGCTGTCCACCTCCGAGACGTCGCCGAAGCGGAGGGTCATCGTGGTGTCCAGCCGCCCGGAGGCGCCGAAACCGCCGGTGATCCGGGCCGTCAGCCCGGCTCCCTTCACCGCCCCGGCGAGCCGGACGCGGAGGACCGTCGAGTCCGCCGGGTTGTACCGCACGGAGGCGACTTCCAACGCGGCCGGAGACCCCGGGTAGGGAGAGGAGCCTCCCCCATCACGCGGGGATTCAGCGCCCGGCTCGATCCGCAGGCTGCCGGCTCCCTCCCCCTCCGGCGGGAGCTCCTCGACGATCACATCCATCTCCGGCTCGGCGGGTTTGCGGTCGAACCGCACCTCGAAACGGTCCCGCATCCGGGTGAACAGGCGCAGCGGGACCGGCAGGGAAGGATGCACGGCGCCCCTGAGGATCAAGCGAGGCACCGCCGCGAGGGTGTCCTCGACCGCCATGACATCCCCCGGCGGCACCGCGAGCGGTTCGCCGGCCGGTGTCCACAGGCGGTCCGAGTTCAGGTCGTCGAACGCGAACACCCGCCAGCGTCCCTCGCGGAGATGCACGAGGGTCCACTCCCCCTCGTTCCCGGCCTGCGTGGCCGCGTCGGGGATGTCCACCGCGGGATCGGGGAGGCGGGAACGACCGGCGGAGCCGGTGGGTCCCGCCGCCGTGTCGCCCACCGCGCCGGGGTCGCCGCCCAGGAAGTAGGCGTGCACCCGCCAGCCCTGCACGGAACCCGTCTCGCTCAAGAGGCGCCCGGAGATTCTCCCCTGGTCCAGCGTCTCACCGGTGGAGAAGGCGAGGTGAACCGTCTCGTCGAGGGGGTTGCCCCGGAGATCCTTCAACTGGGTGCCGAGCGCGAGGACATAGGTGCGGTCCCGCGTCAGGGGCGGATCGAAGGAGAGGACAACCTCTTTCCCATGCCACTTCGCGGTGACCTTTCCGGGGGGAGGGGGCGACAGGGAGAAGGCATCACGCAGGGACTCGTGATTCACCTCCTCATCGAAGCGGAGACGGATGCTCACCTCGGGGGCCACCCCGACACTGCCGTTTTCCGGGATGGTCCGGATGATGCTCGGGGGGCGCTTGTCCACGGGGCCGCCCCCCGGCGGCCCCATGCGCGCACAGCCGGTGAACAGCACCAGGAGGAGAAGGGCCGGTATCTGTGCTCGGAAGCGCATGGCGGAAGGTACAGAGCGAAGGGTATCGGCGCCACCGGTCGGCCCGTGGTCGAGAGCGCCGCGCGCCCGCTTGACCGTCTCGGCGGCCTCCTCTATATTGCCCGCTGTGCGGGAAAAATCCGGGACAGCGGGTGGGAACGGCGGCGAATGGTTCGAGGGTTGGTTCGACGAGACCTATCTCGAGCTGTACCGTCACCGCGATGAGAAGGAGGCGCTGCGCTTCGTTCGCTGGCTGGGGCGTTTCTCCCGGGAGGCGGAGCGGGGAGTCGTCGATCTCGCCTGCGGCGCCGGGCGCCATACCTGGGCCATGGCCCGTGAACATCGCTGGCGGGTGACCGGTCTTGATCTCTCGCGGCCGCTGCTCCGCCGCGCCGCGCTCGAGGGTGCGAGAGGGAGGGAGACAGCCGCCGGGGGCCCCTTCCCCGCGCCGCGTTTCATCCGCTGCGATCTCCGCTCCCTGCCGGTCAGGGACGGCGCTTTCGGCCTCGCGGTCAACCTGTTCACCAGTTTCGGCTACTTTACCCGGGACGAGGAGAACCTCGCCGTTCTCGCGGAGATGGCGCGGGTTCTTCACCCCGGCGGAATCCTTATCCTCGATGTGCCCAACCCGGGGTTTCTGCGGAGGACCCTGGTCCCCCGCGACACCTTTCGCCGGGGCAAACTCCGGGTGGAGCAGCGCCGCCGGCTGACCTCCGGCGGGCGCAGGGTGAACAAGGAGATCACCATCTGGAACGATTCCGGGGAGAAACGGGTGATAACCGAGTCGGTACGGCTCCTGGACGAGAAGGAACTGGACACGTGGCTCGCCCGGTGCGGGCTGCATCCGGAAGGTCGCGCGGGGGATGAGGAGGGCGGCGGGTTCGACCCCGCCTCCTCACCCCGGATGATCACCTGGGCGAGGAAACCGGCTCGATGAAACTGATCCCGTTGAGAGAACTTCCCGGCACTCCGGCCCTCGTCGCGGACACCATCGAGGGCAGGGCTCGTGTCGATTTCGGCTTTCCCACGCGCGTGGAGGCGGACCTCTGGCGCGCGAGGTCGGAGCAGGAGGCGAAGCGTGACCGCCCGCGAAAACTGCTGGTCGAGCGCCTGCTCGCCCAATCCGAGAACCTGGACCTGCACGAAGCGGCGCGGAAGAACATCGAAGCGTTGAACGAGCCTGGGACCCTCGCCGTGGTCACCGGGCAGCAGGCGGGGCTGGGCGGGGGACCGTTGCTCACCCTGTACAAGGCGCTCACCGCGATCAACCTCGCCCGGCGGATCCAGCGGGAGAGCGGCATCCGCACCGTTCCCCTCTTCTGGACGGCGACCAGCGACCACAACCTCGCCGAAGCGGCGCAGGTCTTCTGGATCAACCTCGAGAACCGTCTCGCCTGGTACCGCGCGGACGGTCATGGCAACCGCGTCCCGGTGGGAGAGCTTCGTCTCGGCAAACATGCCAGCGAACTCATCGCGGGCCTCGAGCGAGACCTGCCGGACAACGAATTCACCCCGGCGCTCCTGGATCTGCTGCGGGAGTGTTACCCGCCGGAGCAGACCTTCGGGCGGGCGCTGCACCACCTGGGGAACCGCATTCTCGGCCCGATGGGACTGGTGATCCTGGACGCCGAGGACCCGGAGCTGAAACGCGCCTGCCGGCCGTTTTGGGAGCAGATCGCCGAAAGCGGCGACGAAAGACTGAAGCGCATCATGCAGAGGTCGAGGGAGCTGGAGGAGGCCGGGTACAAGGTCCAGGCCCCGGTCGCCCCCGGCCGGCCCGCCCTCTTCCTCCTCGAGGAGGGGATCCGCCGCAAGGTGGTCCTCGGGGGACACGGCAAGCGGGCGCAGAGCGACATCGTCCTGTCCCAAAAAGCCTTGGCGAAACTCGCCGCCGAGGAACCGGAACGGCTCTCCCCGGGGGTCACCTTGCGGCCGCTGTACGAGAGCGCCCTCCTCCCCACCGGGGCGTACATCGCCGGGCCGCACGAGATGGCCTACTGGGCGCAGCTTTCCACCGCGTTCGACCTGCTGGACCTGCCCCGCCCCGCGGTGCTGCACCGCGCCGGGTTCACCCTCGTCGAGAAGAAGGTGAAACGCTGGCTGAAGAAACTCGGGGTCGAGGCGGACAGCTTCCTCGGCGACACGCAGGCGATCGGGCGGGAGATTTTACATAACCTCGACGACGTCGGGATCCGGGAGACCGCACAGCGGGCGCGCGCCTATTGCGGGCAGGCGGAGAACGAGCTGATGAAGCTGGCCGCGGAGTCCTTCAGCCATCTCGAAGGAGCGGTGGAGACGGCGTTCGCCAAGGTGCGCTACCAGGTGGACAAGCTCGAAGCGAACTTCATCCAGGCCCTGAAGCGCAAGCATTCGGACATGGTGGAGGCGTTCGAGTGCGTCGGCACCCATCTCCGGCCGGGGGGAAAACTCCAGGAACGGATCATCTCGCCCCACTATTACTTTGCCCGTTACGGCAAGGACATCCTGGAGCCCTTGATGAACCGGTGCGGCGAGGCGATCGGGCAACATGGATTGCTCGAAATGGAGGAGCTGCTCGAGTGAGCGTGGATGTCCTGGCATTCGGTCCTCACCCCGATGACGTGGAGCTTCTCTGCGGCGGCACGGTGGCGAAGCTCGTGCGGCAGGGGTACACCGTGGGGCTCGTGGACATGACGAAGGGAGAACTCGGCACCCGCGGAAGCGCCGGGGAGCGGGAAGCGGAAGCGCGCGAGGCGGCAGGCATCCTCGGGGTGGCCTTTCGGGAGAACCTCTCCCTGCCGGACGGCGGCCTGAACAGCCGGGACGAAGCCCAGAGGCGCAGCGTGGTCGAGATCATCCGGAAGCACAAGCCGCGGATGGTCATCGGCCCGGCGGCCCGCGACCGCCACCCCGACCACCTGCAGGGCGCCTCCCTTGTCGAGGAAGCGGTTTTCCTCGCGAACGTCGGGAAATGGCCCGGCGGCTTCCCCCGTCACAAGGTGAAGGCGTTGATCCGCTATCCCATGTGGTGGCACGCCGAGGCGGATCTCATCGTGGATGTCAGCGATACCTGGGAAACAAAGATGCGCGCGGTGCACTCCTTCCGCACCCAGTTCTACTCTCCCGGCGTCGAGGGACCGGAAACCCTCCTCTCCTCCGCCAGGTTCATCGGGTGGATCGAAGGACGCGGCTCGCAGTTCGGAGCGCTGATCGGCGTGGCGAAGGGGGAGCCTTTCCTGCTCCGCAACCCGGTGCCGGTCGGCGATCCCTTCGAGCTGCTGGTCAACGGGGCCGGGGAGGCGAACCCATGAGCGAACCAGGCACACTGCGAATCGGGATCGTCTGCTATCCGACCCACGGCGGCAGCGGGATGGTCGCCACGGAACTGGCGCACGCCCTGGCGGAGCGGGGGCATGAAGTGCATGTCATCACCTACCGGCAACCCGCCCGCCTCGATTCGCTCAAACCGGGCGTCTTCTTCCACCCGGTGCCGGTCCCGGACTACCCGCTGTTCGACTATCCGCCCTACAGCCTCGCCCTCGCGACCCGGATCAGCGAGGTGATCTGCGAGTATCACCTCGACATCCTGCACGTCCACTACGCCATCCCCCACGCCCTCGCGGGCTGGGTGGCGAAGATCATCGCCGGGCGGGAGGATCTTCCCCTGATCACGACCCTGCACGGAACGGACATCACCATCGTCGGCAACGACCCGAGCTATCTCCAGGCGACACGCTTCAGCATCGAGAAATCCGACGCCGTCACCGTGGTCAGCCGGTGGCTCGGCTCCCAGGTGAAGGAAATTATCGGCTGCCGGTGCGACACGAACGTGATCTACAACTTCGTCGATACCGACCGTTACCATCCCGACCACCCCAGCCGTCTCTGCGACCGGCTCGGAGAGGTGAAAAAGCCGATCCTCCTGCACATGTCCAACTTCCGTCCCGTGAAACGGGTGCAGGACGTGGTCGACATCTTCCTCCGCGTCCGGCGGGAGATGGACGTTTTCCTCGTGATGGTGGGAGACGGTCCGGAGCGGGTCGCAGCGGAAGCACGGTTGCACGACGCGGAGCGGTCCGGTGAGGTCCTTTTCCTCGGGACCCGGGATGACGCCGAGTCGATTCTCCCCTGCGCGGACCTGTTCCTCATGCCCTCGACGGCGGAGAGCTTCGGCCTCGCGGCGCTCGAGGCGATGGCCTGCGGGGTGCCGGTCATCGGGACAAACGCCGGGGGTCTCCCGGAGGTGGTCGTGGACGGTGAGACCGGTTTCCTCCACCAAGTCGGCGATGTCGAGGGAATGGCCCGCAGCGCCCTGCGCCTGCTGGCGGACAGGGACCTGTACGATGCCTTCTCCCTCAGCGCCCGCCGCGTCGCCTGCGAACGGTTCCCCCGGGAGGCGGCGGTGGACCGGTACGAGGAACTCTATCGACGCTCTCTCGCGGCGGCCGGTACGGGAGAAACGGAGAACACACCGGACTCCGGCACGCCGTGCGACGCACTCGAGAAGGAGCAGCTCCGAGCGCGAGGGAGAAAAACACCCGGGGCGCCGACCATCAACGGACTGGGTGTCTCTTCAAAGAAGAGATAACTTCGCCCGGCCGCAGCGGGGAGCGTTGAGCGGCCGCCGCCGCCGGACGAAGGGTCGAAGCTGAAAGAGGTGCGAAAGGGGGTACAGCTTCCGTGATTAACCCGCAGATTTTCCGTCAATATGACATCCGCGGCGTGGTCCATATAGACCTGACGCCGGACGTGGTCGTACAACTTGGCCGGGGCTTCGCCTCCTGGGTGCGCGAGAAGGGCGGGGTGAGGATCGTGGTCGGACGCGACGGCCGTCTCAGCGGTCCCGACCTCCGGGATTCCTTCATCGAAGGCGCGCTCACCGCCGGCGTCGAGGTGATCGACATCGGCATGGTGCCCACTCCCGTGCTCTATTTCGCCGACATCCACCTGAAGGCCGACGGCGCGGTGCAGATCACCGGCAGCCACAACCCGCCGGAGTTCAACGGCTTCAAGATGATGCTGGCGGGCGAAACCCTGTACGGCGAGGGAATCCAGGAGCTGCGGCGGCGCATCGAGGACCGCCGTGTCACCAGCGGCACCGGCGTTCTCCGCGGCGAGGACGTGATCCCGGACTACCTCGACCGGATCGTCGGGGATATCCGCCTGGCCCGTCCGGTGCGGCTGGCCCTCGATGCCGGAAACGGCGTCGCCGGGCTCGTCGCGCCCGAGCTGTTCCGCCGCCTCGGCAGCGAACCGGAAGAGCTGTACAGCGAGGTGGACGGCCGTTTCCCGAACCATCACCCCGACCCCACCGTCGAAAGCAACCTGGAGGATTTGAAGAAAACGGTGCTCGAGGACGGCCTCGAGTGCGGGGTCGCCTATGACGGGGACGCCGACCGCATCGGGGTCATCGACGACAAGGGGCAGGTGCTCTGGGGGGACCGCCTGCTGGCGCTGTTCGCACGACACGTTCTGAAGCGATATCCCGGTTCGACCGTCATCGGCGAGGTGAAGTGCTCCCGGGCGCTGTACGACGACATCGCCCGGCACGGTGGAAAGCCGCTGATGTGGAAAACCGGCCACTCCCTGCTGAAGGCGAAGCTGCGTGAGACGGGCGCGAAGCTGGCGGGCGAGATGAGCGGCCACATGTTCTTCAACGACCGCTACTACGGGTATGACGACGCCATCTACGCCTCCGCCCGGCTGGCGGAGATCCTCGCCGGGGAGGACCGGCCCCTGTCGGAGGTGCTCGCCGACCTGCCGCGCTACCCGGTCACCCCGGAGATGCGGGTGGACTGTCCGGACGAGATCAAGTTCGACGTGGTCGCCAAGGTCGCCGAGTACTTCAAGGCGCGCTACGACGTGGTCGACATCGATGGCGTCCGGGTGAATTTCGACCACGGGTGGGGGCTGGTCCGGGCGAGCAACACCCAGCCGGTGCTCGTCCTCCGTTTCGAGGCGGAAAGCGAACAGCAGCTCGAGCAGTACCGCGCCGAGGTCGAGGGGGTTCTCGCCGAGGTGCGGAAGCAGTATGCCTGAGGCGAACCGCCCGGAAGCGGGAGAGCCCATGCCGGAATCCGAAGCGCCGGAAGAGCTTTCCCGCCGCGCCTGGACGCTCCCGGAGGCACGCCGCTGGTGCCGCGCTCTCGCCGCCCGGCACTACGAGAACTTCACCGTCGCGGCCTGGTTTCTCCCCCCTCGCCGGCGCGATGAATACTGCGCCTTGTACGCCTTCGCCCGCGGCGCGGACGACATCGCGGACGCCTGGGCGAGCAACGCCCCGGAAACCGCCTCGCGCCGCCTGGCCCTGCTGGACGAGTGGCAGGACCACCTCGATGCGATTTATCAAGGTGGCGAGTGCCGCCACCCCGCCTTCATCGCCCTCGCGCCGGTCATCCGCGAGCACGGGATCGAGCGCGGGCTGTTCGAGAAGATGCTGGAGGCCTTCCGCCGCGACCAGACCGTGCGGCGCTACCTGACCTGGGAGGAGCTGCGGGGTTACACCGCCGGCTCGGCGGACCCGGTGGGCCGGTGGGTCTTGCGATTGCATGGTTACCGTGACCCGGAGCTCGACCGGCTCTCGGATGAAATCTGCACCGGGCTGCAACTGGTTAATTTCCTTCAGGACGTCCGGGAGGATTACCTTCTCAGGGATCGGATCTATCTTCCGGAAGAGAGCCGGGATCGTTTCGGGGTGAGCGAGGAGATGTTCGGGCGGTCCCCCACTCCGGCACCCCTTCGGGAGTTGCTTCGCGACATGGCGGGGCGGGCGGAGCGGCTGCTTGCGGCGGGTCGCCCGCTCATCAGGCGGGTCAGGCCCGAGCTCGCCCGCCAGCTCGTCCTGTTTCATGGAGGCGGGCGATTGGCCTTGCGGGCACTGCGCTGTTCGGGTTACAATCCCGCGAGCCGTCCGGTCCGGGTAAGCCGGGTGGAAAAGACCGCCCTGCTGCTCCGGGCCTTGCGTGGAGTACCGTTGTGAACGTCATCCGCAGCATCCCCCACTTGAAAAGCGCCTACGAGTACTGCCGGGAGATCGTGAAGCGCAGCGCGGGCAACTTCTTCCTCGCCTTCCAGCTCCTGCCCCGCACGAAGCGTTACGGCATCTACGCGGTGTACGCGTTCTGCCGCGCGGCGGATGACGCGGTGGACGAGCTGCCGGAACCCTCCCTGCGCCGAGCCGCGCTCACGCTGGTCAAACGGGCGCTGGAACGGGTCTATCGCGGCAACCCGAAAACCCCGATGGAACTGGCTCTCGCCGACACGGTCGGGCGGTACCGGTTGACGAAGCGCTATTTCGATGACCTGATCCTGGGCATGGAAGGCGACATCGGCCCGGTGGCGCTGAACACCATCGACGAGCTGGACGAATACTGCTACCGGGCGGCCGGAACGGTGGGGCTGCTCTGCATTGAGATCTTCGGCGTCGCGGGGGAGCAGGCGAAACGGTACGCGGTCTCCCTCGGCCGTGCGCTGCAACTGACCAACGTGATCCGCGACCTGCGCGCGGACGCCATACGCGGGCGGGTCTATGTGCCCCGCGAGCTGCTCGAAGCGCACGGGGTCACGGTGGAGGATATCGCCCACGGCCGGCGCAGCAGTCACGTGGAGACCCTCGTCCGCGCGTTGATCGCCCTCGCCGAAGCAGCCTACGAAGAGGCGGAGCGGCTGCTGCCGCGGGGCGCCGCGCGGAAACTGCTCACCTCCGAGGCGATGAGACGGGTATACCATGCCCTGCTGGCGAAGATCGAAGAGGACCCGCAGCGTGTGCTCACCCATCGGGTCCGTCTGACACCCTGGCGCAAGGCCGGCGAAGTGCTTACAGCCATCACCGTGATACGCTGAGACAAGGCAGACTCACCGGGCGTTCACAGACCGCCCCAACCCGGATCGGGCCCCTGCACCGATGATCTCACGCTTGATCAACCGCAAACGCAAGCCACTCCGGATCATCATCGTCTGCACCGCCAATGTGACCCGCAGCCCTTACTTCGCGCAGCGCCTGCGCAACGCCCTGGATGAAAAAGCCGATATACACCGGAGACCCATCCTGGTGGAATCCGCCGGCGTCCGCGCCTTCGCCGGCAGCCCCCCCCACCCGGTGATCAAGATCGTCGCCGAGATGAACGGTTTCACCCTCGCGGGACACCGCTCAAAACCGTTCACCCGCGCGATGATGAAAAAGGCGGACCTCGTCCTGACCATGGAGCGCTGGCAGGCGGAGAACCTCCTCGAGAAGTTCCCGGAACTGGAGGGGAAGGTCTTCTCCATCCGGGAATACGGCCGGAAAACCCCGCCCGAGATGACGGATATCCCCGATCCGACCGGCCTCGAAGTCGAACAGTATTCCGACTTCGCCAACATTGCGGGCGCGGAGGCGGACCGCATCGCGCAGCACATCCTCCAGCTCGAACACCGCTGAGCCCTTCGTAAGGGCACGGCGCGCCGGATGGGTGGCCCTGTCAGCTCCGATGACAGGGTTTGACAGGTTTCTATGATACTATATGACAGAATAAA
>CAYOKT010000034.1:23325-30692 GCA_964404605.1 uncultured bacterium | reverse complement strand
CTGATGCGAACAGCCCGGGCATTGACTCTTCTCAGGATGCACCGCGAGTCTCAACGGCTCGGTTCGTCCTCCCCAACCGTCTCCCGCACCCAGTCGAGGTAGCTCGCCAGCCCCTCGCTCACCTCGAAGGCGAGGAGCTCCGGCACCTCGTAGGGATGCAGCCGGGGGAGCCTCTCCTTCAACTCCTCCAGCTTCCCTCCCGGCAGCTTGACCAGCAGCAGGTCCTCCGGCTCCCGCTGGACGGCGCCCTTCCACCGGAAGGTCGAGTGCACCGTCGGAACCCGGTTGACACAGGCCGCCAACCCCTCCCGCACCAGCGTATCGGCAAGGCGCTGGGCGGCCTCGCCCGCCGGGGCGGTGATCAGGACGAGGTAGATCCCGGTTCCCATCTCACCGCGAGAGACGCTTGCGCCGGATCGGCAGCGGTTTCCAGCCGTCGGCGGTCATCACCATCAGGTGAGTCGGCTCCTCCCCCTCGACCTCGCGTTGGGTATCATCCTTCTTTTTCATCAGGGGCGGCATGGACATGCTCACCAGCGGCACTATGGGCTTACGCCTGCGGATCTGGTCCTCGAGGGAATGCTTCGGCGGCCGGCTCCGATGAATGGGACGCTGCAGGAGCGGGCGGCGTTTCTCGCGGATCTTCCCGTAACGCGTCTTGATCGTCTGCGTCGAAACGCCGAAATGTTCGGCGAGGGCGCCCGGACCGAGGTCCTCGTAATGGGCGAGAAGGAACTTCTCATCCTCCTCGCTCCACTTGCGCGGTCCCACCTGGAGCTGTTCGGCTTCGCTGACCCCCTTCTCCGGGATCAGCTCGGCGGCCTTGTGCTTGATCTTGCCGTACTTGACCCGCACCGCCTTCTTCGTCACCCCGAAATGGCGGGCGAGCTCCTCGAGGCTCATCGTATTGTAGTTGGCGAGCAGGTAGCGCTCGTCATCCTCCGACCACTTGCGCGGGCCGCGCGGCTGCATCCCCGGTTGGGGAACCGGGGGAGATTCCGGGGCCTTGTTGGCGAGCGCATCGAAGTCGGGGCGGTCGCGAAGTTTCCCGTACTTGACACGCACCGCCTTCTTGCTCACTCCGAACTGCTGGGCGAGCTCCTCGATGGGGAGCTTGTTGTAATTCGCGACGAGGTACGCCTCGTCGTCCGGTGTCCACTTCTTCGGCATCGAACACGTCTCCGTCAGGTTGAACCCTCCCGACCCCGGGGCGTTCTCTTCCCTCCTCCCCGGGTCGGGCAACGGAAAGTAGTGCTCCCGGAGGCAACCCTGCATGGAGGCAAGAGAGCCGGAGAGCCCGTCGAGGCGGGACGAACCGCGCTCGCCGACCCTGCACGGCAGGCACTACAGAGAAAATCCCCCCTTTGACAACGGGGAGAATAGGCCCTATGTTCCATCTACACGAATTACGTATTTACGTTTACCGTTTCCTTGAACCCGGGACACCACCCCTTTAGGCGGGTGGCGGAGAGGAGAGAATCGGGCAGGCAGCGGAGAGAGAGATGGCGGCGGAGAAGGAAATGGACCAGCACGACACGCCCGGGACGGGCGCTATCAGCTCCGAGGCGGGCATTGGCCCCCCCGGGAACAATTCAGGCACGCTCGGGAAAGACCCTGACACCGAGGCACGGAGGCAACGTTTCTATCAGGCCGCCGAGCCCCTGTTCACCCGCTTCGGTTACCGCAAGACCACGGTGGAGGATATCTGCCACGCGGCGGGAGCCTCGAAACGCAGCTTCTACGACCTGTTTCATGACAAGGCCGACCTCTTCCTTCACATGATGTTCGCGATCAGCGAGAAGGAAGTGCTGCGGTGGAAGGAGAAGTTGCCGGCCGAGCTGAGTCCGACCCGTAAACTTGATTCCTTCATCGAGCTGTATGTGTCCCACATCGCCTCCCACCCGATCTGGCGGGACACCTTCAACAACCCGGATGTTCTCCGCGCCATGGGGGCGATGATGGGCGAAATCTACTTCTCCCCGATCGTCCTCACCCTGGGCGAGATCCTCGGCGCAGGCATCAAGAGCGGCGATTTTCGCGGGATCGACCCGGAAAAAACCCTGTGGATCATTCTCTCCCTTCTCGATTCCGTCTTCCTGCTTGCCCCGGAGCTTTACCGGGACCAGGACTGGATCACGAGCCGGGCGATGGTGGACGAGGTGAAGAGCTTCATCCTGAACGGCGTGCATGGAGTGAACCATGAGAACTGAGGAAAAGCGCTGGGCAGTCGCCTATGCGAAACTGTCGATTCGCCGTCCGGTCTGGATTCTTCTGGGCGGGGTGGTGGTGACACTGGTCGCGCTCGTCTTCGCCTCGCGCCTCGAGATGCGGATGAACTGGACGGACCTGCTCCCGGAAACCAACCCGATCGTCCGCTCCTATCGCGAGGTGCAGACACGGTTCGGCGACCCCTCCGTGGTGATCGCCCTCGAGGGAGACCGTAATGCGATGGTCGCCATGGCCGGGGAACTCGTTCCGAAGCTCGAGGCGCTCAGCTCCATGTACAACGTCCAGGCGAAGTTACCCGAAGAGTTCTTCCGTCATCACGCCCTGGTCAATGTCAAGCCGGACCTGTTCAAGCGCAGCCTGCGGATGTTCTCGGACCCGAGCCTGGTGGGCACCTTCCGCGGGATGAACGATGACTATGAGCGCGAGTACACCGAGAGCGAATCCAACCTGAAGCGGGACGAGGTGGAGATCGCGCGCAGTCTCCTCGGGCTGACCCGTTCCCTCGAGATCCTGCGGAACAGGTTCGCCGGGGCGGAGGAGGACACCAGCATCGCGGAAGCCGCCGATGCGATGGCCCTCGGGGAACCCTGGATGCTCTCCCTCGACCGCCGCATGTTGCTGATCAGTTGCACCCCGAAGGCGAACATGTACTCGGACATCGAGGGGTTGCTCGCCGCGGTGAGCGAGATCGAGGAGGTGACCGCCGGGGTGGCGCCCCTCCACCCGGCGGTGAAGGTCGGCTTCACGGGAATAGGGAAGATCGGCCAGGACGAGATGAACACGGTGAACCTCTTCAGTTGGTTGATGACCCTCGCCGCCCTCATCCTGATCTTCCTCCTCCTGGCGCGAAGTTTCAACGGCTGGCTGATCCCGATTATCGCGCTCACGCCGCTGGTCATCGGTATCATCTGGACGATGGGACTGCTCGACCTCATGTTCGGCGGGCTCAACATATTCACCTCGCTGATGATGGTGGTGCTGCTCGGGCTGGGGATCGACTTCTCCATCCACCTGATCTCCCGTTTCCGCGAGGAGACCGCGCTCGGCGGCGACCTGCCGACTTCCCTCGCCCGGATGCTGGGGGCCACAGGCACCGCGGTGATCACCGGGGCCCTGACCACCGCCCTGGCGTTCCTCACCCTGATGACCGCGGAGACACGGGGCATCTTTCAGTTCGGCGCCGCCGCGGGAACCGGTATCCTGATGACCCTCATCGCCGTCTTCCTCTTTCTCCCTCCCCTGCTCGTCCTCGCCAGGAGAAAACGCGAGAAGCTCCTTGCAAAGGCGGCGGGCGCACCGGCAGAGGTGAAGCCCGGCGAGGGACACACCGCATTCAACCTGCTGGGGCGGATCGCGCGCTGGAGCTGGGTCCACCCCGGCATCGTCCTCTCGGTGACCACCGTCCTCGCCGCCGCCGCCTACTGGGGGATGCAGCATACCGGCTACGAGTACGACTGGCTCAAACTGGAGGCGAAGGGGCTGGTCTCGGTTCATCTCCAGCGCGAGATCCCCAAGCGGTTCGGGATGGCGGACCACTCCGCCTGGGTGATCACGGACAGCATCGAGGAGAGCCGCAGCCTGAAGGAGAAGCTGCGGCGTCAGAGCCTGGTGGGCGAGGTGGTTTCGATCAGCGATTACATCCCGCCGGCGGAACGTCTGGCGGAATACACCCCGCAACTCGAAGCCTTCCGCCGCGGGCTGGAACGGCGGAACACGCCTGCCTGGCAACCGGGTGATGAGAAGCGCCTCGCCGCGGAAATGAACCGCCTGTGGGACAACCTCGACCTGATGAGCAACCTCGCCTTCACCGCCGGTCTCGACCGCATCGTCAAGGTGATCGACCAGCTCACCGGGTACGACACGGAGACCAACACCACCGACACCACGGCGATCCTGCCCTCTCTCACCCGCGAGTTGCGCGCCGGGGTCGACCCCCGCCTCGCGCAACAGGCGGCGGCGGAGTGGAACGGAAGGATGAGGGCGACCCTCCACGAGATGGCGGACCCGGAGCCTGTGGAGATCGATGATCTGCCGCCGGTAGTCCGGAAGTCCTTCCTGCCGCGGACCGGGACCGGTTACCTGCTGATGGTCTTCCCGCGGAAGAACCTGTGGGACAGAGATGCCCTGATGCGCTTCGCCGAGCAGACGGAGGCGGTCGATCCCGCCATCTCGGGGTCCGAGAGGCTGTTCCTGCTGATGATGGACAGCACGCTCGAAGAGGGCCGCCGGGCGGCCCTGCTCGCCCTCGCGCTGATCGCCCTGCTGATGCTGCTCCACTTCCGCGGACCCACCGGGTGGCTGGCCCTGTTCCCCCTCGCCCTCGGCTCGCTGTTCATGCTCGGCTTGATGTACCTGCTCGGGATGAAGCACAACTACATGACCCTGATCACGGTCCCGATCATCCTCGGCATCGGCATCGATGACGGCGTGCACGTGATTCATCGCTTCCGCAAGACGGTGGGTGACGGGTCGACGCGGATCTACGACAGCTACCGCTTCGTCGGGAGGGCGATTCTGCTCTCCTCATTGACGACGATGATCGGGTTCGGGAGCGTGGCGTTCCACGAGATGCGGGGGATGGCGAGCTTCGGCCAGGTGCTGTTCCTCGGCGTGGGCTTCTGTTTCCTGACGACAGTGCTGATCCTCCCCGCGATTCTCCGGCTGTTCCTCGGCGGGAAGGTCGCGAGGGAGTCCGCCTCGGCGGCGGCCGCCGGACAAACACCGGCCCTGGAAACGGTCCAACCCGGAGGGGAGCGAGATGAAAACGAAACGTGAAAGAAGCAGTGTGATCGGTGCCGCCGGCCTCTCCACCCTCCTCGGCCTGTTGCTGTTCTGCTTGCCGGCCCGGAGCCAGGAGAGCGGCGCCGAGTGGCTGCGCGCCATCGACGCGGCGGAGCGGATCCCCCACGCGACGGGGGTGCTGGAGCAGATCATCACCACCTCCGGGGGCAGCGAGCGCACCCTGACGATTCGCTACTGGTCCGCCGACAACGACAGCGTCTCCCTGATGCTCTACACCGACCCGCCGCGGGTCCGCGGCGACAAGATCCTCCTGCGGGACGGCGGCGACAACATCTGGTACTACATGAAGCGCCGGGATGTCGTCCGCCACTTCACCGGCACTTCACGGCGGCAGAGCGCGATGGGATCGGACTTCTCCTACGAGGACCTGGGCTCCGGGAACTTCGTGAAGGACTACACGGCGGAACTCCTCGGCCGGGAGACGGTCGGAAAGGTTCCCTGCGTGAAGCTGAAACTCACCCCCACCGAGAGCGGACCGAGCTACGATCACCTGGTCCTCTGGGCCGGCGAAGAGGATCACCTGAGCCGCAAAATCGAATATTACGATGACAAGGGCCTGCTGAAGACCCTCACCCTCGAAGACTTCCGGGAGGTGGACGGCAGGAAACTGGCGATGCGGTTCGTCATGACCAACAACCGCGAGGGGTCCAGCACCGTGATGCGCTACACCTCGGTGAACCTGAAACAGGCCCCGGATCCCTCCCTGTTCACCAAGTCCGCCCTCACCCGTGAACTGCGGTGAACCGGACCCCATGGGAGAGAACTCTTCGACCGGAGAGAGGGAAATGACGAAGAAATCGACTCGAAAAGCCGCGCACGCCGGCCCGGGCCTCCCCCGGTTCCGCGTGGGGCACGGCCTCGCGGCCCTCCTCCTCGGACTGCTGACGGCCTTCACCTCGCCCCGCACGACCTGCGCCGCCGGGATCGAACTCAGCGGTTACTATGAGAACACCCTCCAGGGAATCTACACCGAGGAGATCGACCCGCAGATCCTCAACGCGAACAAGCTGCGGCTGGATTTCGGCAGCGGCTTCGCCGAACAGGAGATCGAGCTGAAGGCGGACCTGGTCGCCATCGCCTACTCGGGCGCGAGGACCTTCGACATCGAGCCCTACCTGCCGGACGCGGTGACGGCGCAATTCCGCAGCCTGGGGCTGCCGGTGACGATGAGTTTCCCCGGCCGCCGGCTGTACCTCGACAACGCCTACCTCACGTGGAGGCACGGCGGTTGGCGTTTCCGCGCCGGGCGGCAGCAGCTCTCCTGGGGACCGGGATACAGCTACAACCCCACGGACCTCTTCCACCGGAAGGACATCCTCGATCCGACCTACGAGAAGGAAGGGGTCAACGCCCTGCGCCTCGAGTACCGCTGGGGGATCGGCGGGCAGGCGGTGCTGATCGCCGCGCCCGGTGCCACCCCCGCGACCACCGGGTACGCCCTGCGCCTCGGCACCCACGTCGCATCCATCGGCTATGACGTGGCGGTGACCCTGCACCAGGTGGAGGATTCCACCTCGGTCTCCCCCCTCACCCTCCTGCCCCGCATTCAGCGGCGGCGGGCCGCCGGGCTCGAGTTCAGCGGGGAGCTTCTCGGCCTCGGATTCTGGTTCGAGGGCAACTACAACGAGATGGAAAACGAGGACGATTTCCACCGTTTCATCGCGGGACTGGACTACACCCTCGAGAACGGCCTCTACCTGATGGCCGAGGTGCTGGTGAACGACCGGGGCGACGAGGTGAAACCCTACCCGGCGGAGGACTGGCTGGCGAACCTCGCCTACGGCGAACCGGTGGGGGCCGGCTGGCTGCTCGCCGGGCTGCGGAAGGAGATCAGCGACCTGGCCACGGGGAGCCTGTTTCTCTTCGCCGCCGGGGACGGCAACCTGATGGTGAACCCGCGGATCAATGTCTCCATCGCCCAGAACGCCGACCTCACCCTGTTCGGCGCTTTCACCACCGGCGACGAGGACGGGGCGTTCCCGCCGGGGCTGCTCACCCTCTTCGCCCGCGGGACGGTGTATTTCTGAGGACCACTCACGGGCTGCACACTCAAACCCTGTCATCGAAGCTGACAGGGCCACCCCGCCGCCTGCCGCGGCGTAGCCGGGAAGCTGACAGGGCCACCCCGCCGCCTGCCGCGGCGTAGCCGGGAAGCTGACAGGGCCACCCCGCCGCGCCGCCCGTCACGCGGAGAACCCGGCCGCCGACCCGACCTCCTCGAGAAAAGCGGCGGGTGGCCTGGGACTTCAGTCCCAGGTTTCATAAGGGTTTCCGTAACGGACGCAACTTTCTGCCCAGGCTACTCCCATAACCCCCTCGCAAAAAGCGGCCCCGGG
>CAYOKT010000034.1:0-23225 GCA_964404605.1 uncultured bacterium | reverse complement strand
CGCAACTTTCTGCCCAGGCTACTCCCATAACCCCCTCGCAAAAAGCGGCCCCGGGCGGGTGGCCTGGGACTTCAGTCCCAGGTTTCATAAGGGTTTCCGTAACGGACGCAACTTTCTGCCCAGGCTACTCCCATAACCCCCTCGCAAAAAGCGGCCCCGGGAGTGCCCGGGGCCGCCATGTTGGCCAATGCCTAATGAACCGGTCCACCAGTCGCCGGCCTGTTACTTCATCAGCACCATCTTGCGCGTGACCGACCGTTCACCGGAACTGAGCGTGTAGAAAAAGACGCCACTCGGCAGGTCTCCGGCCTCGAAGCTGACCTCGTGCCGCCCGGCCTCCAGGGGCCGGTTCAGCAGGGTCGCCACCTCGCGGCCGAGGAGGTCGTGCACGGTGAGCTTCACCGCCCCGGCGCGTTCGATCCGGAAGGCGATCCGCGTCGAGGGGTTGAACGGGTTCGGGTAGTTCTGCTCGAGCGTGTACTCGCCCGGCAGCAGCTCCCCCGTCTCACTCCCGACCGCGCCCTGGTCACGGTAGAATCCACCGACATCATCCCATGCATACTCGTACTCCGTGTCCCACCAGAACCGGGTGGAGTCGACGTGGAAGGGATAGTTCGTCACCCACTCGGCCTGGCTTTCCATCGCATCCATCAGGTCCGTCTTGGCCACCCGGTGCATGACGACCGGGTTGTAGGTCATCTCCCCTTCCGGCGGATCGGTGATCGCGATACCCGGGTCCAGGTCGATGAGATACTGGATGTAGAGGTAGTCGCTGTCATTGACCAGCGAGACGGAGGGGTCCTGCTCGCTGCGGCTCTCGCCCGGCAGCAGGTTGCCGTCGGTCGACTTCGTGTTCGTGATGTTCACGCCCTTCGACCACATCCGGCCGTACCAGTTGCCGAAGATGTTGTTCGGCGGCGAGGCGGCGACATAGACGTCCGAGTTGGCATATCCATCGTCCGAGGCGTCCATCCCGTGCAGGAAACCGTCGTCATCCTCGATGAACTCGTCCGGCTCGCCGTACTTCTCGTAGACGCAGTAGAGGATCCCGGTCTCGGGATCCTGGACCATGCTCGGTCGCTCGACGACACGCCCCCAGGATTCCGGGCGCGCATAGTTCCAGTGGCGCCCGTCCGCGATGCGCGTGAAAACGTCGCTCTCCTCATCCCAGTGGTAGAGGATGCTGGTGTAGGTGCCGACACCCTCGATCACGAAATACTCCATCGCGGTGAAGGCGATGTGAAGGATGCCGTCGTGGTCGATGTAGACGTTGGTGTCGGTGTACGGGCGCAAGGTGTCCCGTTCCGCGGCGAGGGTGTCCGGCAGGTAGCTCTCGTCGGGGAAGATGCACTGGGTCAGGTCCATCGGGGTGTCCCAGTTCCAGGTCACACCGCCGTCGGTACTCTCCCAGACCCAGATGTCGTTGTTCCACTGCCCCGCGCCGCTGCCGTCGTACCCGCCGCCACCGTAATAGAGCCAGTCGCGGCTCACGGTCTGCGCGATCACGATGCGCATACCATCATCCGACACCCCGACATCGGCGGAGATGTTCATCCCGTGGTCGGTCACAAGCTGCTGCAGGCCGTCCGGGGTCGCCATGTTCCAGCCGGTGTCCGGGTCGTAAGATACGCGGGAGTAGGTGATTACCGTCTCCGCGACGTTGTCCGTCCGGCTGGCCGTGCCCACCACGTGCGCGTATCCGCCCCCGAAGATTCCGCGGGGCCAGAGGACCTCGTTGCCGGTGTACTCGGGGAAATCGTACAGGTTGAAGACGCCGGGGAGGAAAATGAACTCGTTGCCGATGGTCTGACCCCAGGGGTCGTTCGAAGTCGCCCGGCTGTGAAAGGCCGGAAACGGCAGATGGTTCTCCCAGTCCATCGGGAGGGTCGTGTAGCCGGCCCGCTGGCGTGAATCGACATTGTACCCGCCGTCAAAGGCCTCCTCCACCGTGAAACCGTCGTCCCCGATGAGTACCCGGTTGTATCTCACGTGGCGCGTCGAACCGGTCGTCTCCCCTTCGAGGCGGGCGTAGACCATGTGAACGACCGGACCCAGGGTCGTATCCGCGGGATCGTAGGCGATCATCCTCCCGACGGTGCCGTTGTGCTGGGCGTCCCAGTACGAGTACCCGACGATCACCGTGTCGCCGACAATCTCGTCCAGTTCGTCGGTGGGGAGAACCGGCCGCGCCGCATGGTCGGGAAGCTGAATCTCCTCCGCCCCGGTGAGCACCGGCTGGACCTTTTGATCATCAGGAATTACCTCGCTGAGACCCTCTGCGTAGGTCCAAGCCGCGCCGAAAGCGAGTAGAAATCCCGTCAACAACGCTGTCGCGCGTTTCAGCATACATCCCTCCAATGTTTTCGCCGCAGGTCTGCCGCCGGCCCGTGAGCAACCCGGCTCCAAAGCACGGGAATGCGACACAGGCCGCCCCTCCAAGGCGGCCCGCAGCCACCATCCACCCTGATTATACCCTGTCCTTCATAATACAGAGTCTGTTCAAACCACGTCAAGCGCGAAGCGCAAAATGGATGCGCCGAACAGGTAGGTGACCCAGGCTCCCACCGCGAGAGCCGGGCCGAAGGGCAACTCTTTCCCGCGCAGCGACCGGCCGCTGAAGAGGGACCAGAGGGCTGCGCCCACCAACCCGGTGAACGCGGAGATCACCAGGGCGAAGGGAACATAGAGCGCCTGCAGGTAGACGCTGAACCCGGCGGTGGTCGTCAGGTCTCCTCCCCCCATCCCGCCGCCCGGGGCGCGGGGAAACAACAGCCGCGTAACCCCCCGCACGATCAGCAGCAGCACCAGACCCACCAGCACGGCGAGCAGCGCCTCCACCAGTCCCGGCAGGCCTTCCCGCAGCAGGGCGACCGCCAGCCCGAAAAGCCCCATCGAGAGGACGATATGATCGGGCAGCGTCCGGGTTTCAAAGTCGATGCAGGCGAGGGCGATGAGATGCCAGGCGAGCAGCATGCCGCCGAGCGCATCGAGACCCGGTCCGAAACGCCACACGGCGACCACCGCCGCGCCCGCCGCCAGGATCTCGACGACGAGATACCGCGGGGGGATTTTCGCACCGCAGGCCGCGCAACGGCCGCGCAGAAGGATGTAGGAGAGGATCGGCACGTTCTGCCAGGCGCGGATGGGGGTGCCGCAACTCGGGCAGTGCGAGCCGGGGCGGAGCAGGGACTCCTCCCGGGGCAGGCGGTGGATGACCACGTTGAGGAAGCTCCCGATCACCGCGCCGAGAACCGCGGCGGCGAAGAGGAAGAACCCCAACGGCAGCTCCTTCACCGCCGCGACCAGGTTCGCCATGAGCGCCTCCCCGTGGAAGAAAAAGGGCGCGCCATGCGCGCCCGGGTAGTCGTCCGCCTCCGGGGGGCTTATCCCCCGATGCCCTGCCGCATCGCCGCACCCATCTGGAAGATGGGCAGGTAGATGGAGATGACGATTACGAGCACCACGGCGCCCAGCAGCATGATCATCAACGGCTGAATCAGGCCGGTCAGGCGGTCCACCACCGACTCCACCTGCTTCTCATAGAAGTATGAAGCACGCTCCAGCAGGCGGTCCATCTCGCCGGTCTCCTCGCCGGTGCCGATGAGCTGCACCAGGGTCGAAGGAAAGACATGCGTCTTCTTCAAGGCGACCGAAACGGCGAAACCGTCCCGGATCATCGTGCTCGCGTCTTCCAGCGCCCGCTGGAAGACACGGTTGCCGACCACCTTCTTGCAGTGCCCCAGCGCCTCGAGCACCGGCACGCCGGATCCCATCAGGATGCCGAACGTCTTCGAGAAACGGGTCATCATCGAATCCCGGTGCAACTGCCCGAGGATGGGGAACCGGAGCCGGAAGGTGTCCCACGCGATTCCGCCCCCGCGGGTAAGCGTGATAATCCAACCGAAGATGAAGGCGACGATGCCGATCCCGACGAAGGCCAAGAAATTGTGGCTGATCAACTGGCTCGTACCCACCAGGATCCGGGTGGCGATGGGAAGCTGGGCGCCGAACTGGGCGTAAATGGCCGTGAAGCGCGGCACGATGACGATGAGCAGGGCTGACAGGATGAAGATCATGAAGAGAATGACGAAGGTCGGGTACGCCAGCGCCGCGACCACCTTGCGCCTCGTGTCCGCCATGAACTCGAGATAGGTGGAGAGCTGCTCGAGGACGATGTGCAGCGAACCGGACACTTCACCGGCGTTGACGATGGCACAGTAGAGATTGTCGAACACGCCCGGGTGTTCGCCGAGAGCGTCCGAGAGGGATTTGCCCCGCTTCAGGTCGTTCGCGACCTCGGCGAGGGTCTTCCTGAAGCGGGGGTTCTTCTCCTCCACCATCAGGTTCGCGATGGATTTCTCGATCGTCAGACCCGCGGAGAACATCGTGGCGAGCTGGCGGGTGAAGAAGACGAGGTTCTGCAGCGGAACCGCTGTCCGCATGCGGTAGATCGCCATCGAGATCTGATCGAGAACCGAGGTGGACTGCGCCTGCTCGGAGATCTTGATCTCGCGCAGGGAGACGATTTTCGCGCCCCGCTTGGTGAGGTTTTCCCAGGCGGCTTCGTAGTTGGCCGCCCGGATCTTGTCCTCCCGCCGGCTCCCGTCCGGATCCGTAACGATATAGGTGAAGGTTGGCATCGCGGTCCGTCCCGTTTGCGTCCAGGTGCAAGCTCGTCTATTCCGTCGTCACCCGCAGGACCTCGGCAAGGGTGGTGATCCCCCGGGTGGCCTTGCTGATGCCGTGCTGGCGCAGGGTTTCCATGCCCTGCTCAATCGCCATCTCGCGGATTTCGTCCTGACTCGCGTTGTCGAAGATCAGGCGGCGGATCTCGGGCGTGACCTGCAGAATCTCGAAGACGCCCGTCCGGTTGTAATACCCCGTCCCGCGGCAGCGCACGCAGCCCTTGCCGTGATAGAACTGCACGCCGTCGAACGACTCGGGATTCAGATTGAGGTACTCGAACTCCTCCGGCGGCGGGGTGAACGGCTCCTTGCAGTTGGGGCAGATGGTTCGCACCAGGCGCTGGGCCATCACCAGCAGCAGGCTGGAACCGGCGAGGAACGGCGGCACGCCGATGTCGATCAGGCGCGTGATCGTGCTCGGAGCGTCGTTGGCGTGCACCGTGCTGAAGACGAGGTGGCCGGTGAGGGAGAATTTCACCGCGATGTCCGCCGTCTCCTCGTCGCGGATCTCACCGATCAGCACGCGGTCCGGGTCCTGGCGCAGGATGGAGCGCAGGCTCGAGGCGAAGGTGAGGCCGATCCCCGGCTTCACCTGCACCTGGTTGATCCCGTCGAGGTGGTACTCCACCGGGTCTTCGACGGTGGTGATATTGTCCGCGACGGACATCACTTCCTTCAGGGAGGCGTACAGGGTGGTCGATTTACCGGACCCGGTGGGGCCGGAGATGATGATCATCCCGTACGGCTTGATGATATTCCGCTTGAAGATCTTGTGCTGGTGCTCCTCGAAGCCGAGGGTGGAGAGGTTGAAGCCGAAGGCTCCCTTGTCGAGGAGCCGCAGCACCACCTTCTCCCCGTTCACCGTCGGCAGGATGCTGACGCGGACATCCACCTCGCGGTCGCGGGCCTTGATGGTGAAGCGGCCGTCCTGCGGCAGGCGTTTCTCCGCGATGTTCAGCTTGGAGATGATCTTGATACGCGCGACGATCCCGTTGTGCGCGTTCTTCGGCGCCCGCATCTGCTCGATGAGCACGCCGTCGATCCGGTAACGGACCTGGACATCATTGTCGCGCGGTTCGACGTGGATGTCAGTGGCGCGCTCCTTCAGCGCCTCGCCGATGATCAGGTTCACCAGCTTGATGATCGGAGCGTCCTCGTCGACCTGGGCCTTGGTCATGTCCACCAGGCCCTCTTCGCCTTCGTCCGACTCGGCGAAGAAGTGCAGGTCTCCGATAACCTCGCTGGTCTCTTTCTGCTTCCGGATGCGGACGTAGAGCTGGTCGATCGCATGGCGGATGCCCTGCGGGGAAGCCATCCCGAGCTCGAGTTCGATCTCCTCGCCCGCGAGCTTCTGCAGGTTGTCCACCGCGATGATGTCGTCCGGGTCGGCCATCGCCACCGCGAGGCGGCCGTTCTCCCGCCGCACCGCGATGAGGTTGTTCTCCTTGGCGAACGCCTCCGGAATGATCCGGACCGTCTCCTCGGACGCCTCGAGGAGATCATCGTTGGTGAAGAAGTGATAGCCCATCTGGCGGGCGAGAGCGTAGTACACGTTCTCCTCGACCGCGTACCCGAGGGCGATCAGGGCCTCCCCCACGCGAAGCTTCTTCTCTTCCGCTTCCCGCAGGCTCTTCTTGAGCTGCTCCTCGCTGATCAGTCCCTCCTCAACGAGGATGTTTCCCAGCTTCGGAGCGGCGCCGATATCAGAGGTCATCCAACATCCTTTCACACAACCACCCCCCTCCGGGCCTCGAGGGCCCGGAGGCGGGGAAATGCACGGGCGGAGCCTCCCGCCCGGTTCTGTTTAGTGGATCAGGAAGAGACTCACCGGTTCCGGTGTCGCCTCTTCATACCCGATCACCCAGGCCTCGACCAGTACGGTTTGCGTCGGCTCCTGGGGATCGGGGAACGCAATGGAGAACGGAATCCGGAGATACCGCTGCGCCCAGCCGGTGCTGTCGGCATCCTCGAACACGGAGTTGTAATCCGCCGGCCCGGTGATGGCGTGGTTCTCCTCGATGCCGCCGATCGGCCCGGGGGTCGTGTAGTAGTCCCCCCGCGTGGTGCGGAAGAGGATCGTCTGGTTGTTCACCGGGATCGAATGCCCGTCCAGCACGAGGATGCTCACGTCGAAGATCGCCGTGTCGAACGCGTTGGGATAGAAGTAGTTCGTCGGGTCGCAGTAGAGCAACGCCTGGGGATCGACCAGCGGGAACCGGTACTGCGGCAGGTGGCCGCTGACGACCCTCCCCTCCAGCTGCACGCTGGCGATGATGTCGGACACCTGGCCGATCTCGTGGCTGAGGAAGTACATGTTGGTATGCGCCACGCCGGGCGTCGTCACACCGTCATTGTCCGGGTTGCCGACATACCCGGGCTCGATGTGGGCCACGGCCGGCTCGAGGGTGAACTGCACCGCGATCCCGTCGCGCACCGGGTTGTTCTGCGCGTCGAACACACGGGCCGAGACCTCCGCGATCCAGACGTCACCGCCGCCGTCGACGATCTGGTCCTCGTTGACCCCCACCGCGATGGAATCCGGGGGACCGGAGACGATCTGCAGGTCGCGGAAGATCGAGAGCACCGAGTCCGTCCGCGCCGAATCGACATAGGTCCAGACGTCCATCAGCAACAGGCCGGGCATGGTGCCGGCGGAGATGGAGACGCTGGCTTCCCCGTTGTTCGTCTGCGCGGAGTCGAACGGAGTGCCGTAGGGGTTGCCCGGTTCCGTCCCGTCCGATTCGTTCAGCTTGACCGGGAGCGCTCCCTCACGGGTATCGATCGGGTACTCCCGCAGGCGGAAGAAGACCTGGTGCCCGTCGGGCACGGGGTTGTCGTTCGGGTCCTTCACCGTCGCGATGGCGGTGGAGGTTTCGATGCCGCCCGTGCCGGCGACGGCGATCTCCTGGCGGCTGACACCGACCTCGATGGACTGCGGCTCACCGGCCACCACCTGCATGTAGATCGAGTCGGCCGACGTCGGCGAGATCCGGGCGATGATCTTCGCCAGGCCCGCCGAGGTGCCGGGGATGAACTGCGCGGGCGCAATGCCGTTGTCATCCGTCTGGGCGTTCGGGGTGATCGACCCCAGCTCCGCGCTGAAACTGACGCCGACCCCGGCGTTCACCGCGTTCCCGAAGCTGTCCGACACGGCCGCGTAGACCTGGGCGGGCAGGGGGTCGCTGGTGTACATCCACAGGCGGTCGATGGTCACGTCGACGATCATCGCCCCCGTCGGGCTGATGTTGATCGTCAGGTGGTCGGTTTCCACCTGGGCGCCGCCGGTGTTGATCACATAGGCGTACACCTCGGACTGGCCGGCGTTGGTGAGCGGCCGGTAGATGGACTTCGCCACCCCGTTGGCGTTCGTCACCGCGGAGGGCGGATCGAAGATGCCCAGGTCCTCGCTCTCCCCCTCGCTGACGATAACGAAGAAGATCTCCGTCCCGGGTACGGCCGGGTCGCCGTTGGCGTAGGTGGCGCGGACGGTCACCTCCGCCGAGTCGAGAAGACTCGCCTGGAAATTCGTCCGCTGCATGTTGATGTTCAGCGTGGTCACGTCGCGCGGGGGGAGAATCCGCACGTACAGCGAATCGACGAGGTGGCGGGTGCCGCGGTCGTAGCGGGCGATGACCAGGGCGCTGTCCGAGATCTCCTCCGTGTCGTAGTACTGCACCCTCGCCGTGCCGGTGGAGTCGGTCACCCCGAAGGCCGCGATCTGGCCGGTGCCCACCGCCGCGAAACGGACGGTGTCGCTGGGGATTGCGACCTGGTTTTCGTCCTTCAACGTCGCGGTGATCTGCGCCGCGGTGATCCCGCCGTCGGCGTAGATCGAATCCGGCGTGGAGAAGAGGAACAGCGTGCCGCCGGACGAAGGAGTCCTCTCCACCTTCAGCGTGTCGGTGAAGACCGTCGAGACGCCGGCGAGGCGGGCTTCCACCACCCAGTTCCCATACTGCCGGTCGGTGCTGATGGAGGCGGTCGCCTGGCCGGTGGCATCGGTGGGCTGCACGTTGAAGATGGTCCCGACGGGGCCCTCTTCGAGGTTCCGCAGCCGGAAGTCCACGGTCAGACCGGAGATGCCGACGCCGTTCTCGTCACGCGCCACCGCGGTGATGGTCGCCTGGGCGGAAGAGTCCTCCGCGACGACCAGGCGATGGGGGGAGACGAAGACGAACATCGTGTCCACGTCCAACTCCAGCGGCATGATGACCACCTCGACCGTGTCGGCGGTCACGCTGGCGGAGACGCCCCGCGTGGACGAGCCCTTTCCGCCCGAGGTCGTGCGGCCCTTGCCGAGCTGCAGGTCGCGGGTCAGGCGCTGTTTCACCTTGTGGACGAGGGAGGCGATCCCGCCGCCGCTCTTCGCCGTGGTCCCCTCGACGTCCACGAACGCGCGCACGATCACCGAGTGCCGCTCAGTCACCTCGTTGATGGTCAATGTCGAACTCGCCGAACCGTCCATCCCCGTCTCGGTCACCGGGGTCAGCGTCCCCTCGCCGGACAGCCGCTCGACCTTAACGGGAACTCCCGGGATCTGCGCGCCCTGGTTGTCCGTCACCCGCACGGTGATCGTGGAGGTTCCCTCCTGGCCCGCCGAGACGCGCGAGGTGTCCGGATCGGCCGTCACGCTGAGAGTGATGTCCTTGGTCTGGATCTGCAGGGTGCGCATCTGCTCCACGGTGCCGACACTCGCCTTGATCTGCACCGAGGTGTTCTGGGTGAGCGTGACCACGTAGAGAGCGGTGATGTCGCCCTCGGTGTTGGTCAGCGAGTCCTGGCGCAGGATCGTTCCGGGACCGGAGACGATGCCGAAGTTGATATGAGCGCGTTCGACGCCCACGCCGTCCGCATCGATCGCCTTCGCCGTCACCTCGAGAGTGTCGGTCTTCCCGAAGAAGTTGCTGATGATGGACCGTTCGAAACCGATCTGGATGTCAGTCACGTAAGCATCCCCGAACCCTGGAGTTCCTCCACCAGTGGAGTCGGCCGGGTTTTTCGAACAGGAAATCCACACCGCGGCAAACGCAAGCAGCAGCGAGATTCCCGCCACGCGGAACCGTTTCACAAGCATGCCACGATCCTCCTCGTTGACGAGCTTTCGCCCGTCCGCGGTTCTCCGGGGATGCAACCGAATAACTCTCTTGCAAGAAGCATCGAGTCGATACTCCGGATTGTTTTCGCCCCCCAACGGGGCCTCCTCCTATTCACATCGCTCCGCCGGGCCGCCTCCACGGACACCGGCGAGGATCAGATGCGGGAAATGTTGATAACCAGCGCGAGAACCGTAACCGTCTGCGTAACCAGGGTGAAGATGTTCATGAACTGCGCCCAGGTCGTCGCCTCGCTCTTTTCGGGAACGAGAATGATGTCGCCCGGGTCGATCCGGTAGTGACCCTTCGGTTTCAACCAGACGGCACTCGTGTACTTGATAACTCTCGTCCGGGACTTGTAGCCGTTTTTCAGAAAACCGCCCGCTTCCCGGACATAGTCCTTGTATCCGTATCCCTCGTGGTGCGGATAGTACCCCGGGCGCCGCACCTGGCCCAGCAAGAGGACCATCCGAGGGTTGTCGGGGACCTCGACGACCATGTCGTCTTCCAGCAGGAGGTCTTCGTCCAGCGCCTTCTCCCCCTCCTCGAAGATCTTCCCGAAATCCACCGAGAAGTACTCCCTGCGTAACGCCCTCTCATTGAATTTAAGGAATTCCCGCTCGAAATACGAAATACCTGTCCGCCCCGACAGCCGGAGGCTGTCAATCCTCGCCAACTCCACCGATGTGACATCTTCCGGGTCTCTCTCGCGCCACACCGTGGCCGCCGGGAGGTACGCCTTCGCCGTGAATCCGCCGGCCGCCTCGATGATGTCGCTCAGCCGGGTCACCCCCTCGACGATGGGGTAGGTCCCCGGGTAGCGGACTTCGCCGGTCACGGTCACCGATGTCCGCCGGGGCCGGTCGGGGCGGATGCGCACGTTGACCAGGTCGCCCGGTTCGATTTCCGGACCGCGTTCGCCCGACTCGATCAACCTGGTGGCATCGAACTCGAGGCGCGTCTGCTCGCCGCCGGTCTCATCGAAGCGGGTGAGCTGAATGTTCCCGGGATCCCCTTCCGGGACGAATCCCCCGGCGACCTCGATCACGTCCAGCAGGCGATCCCCGGGTACCCATTCATACTCCCCGGGCAGATCCACCCCGCCGCCCACCTGGATTGTCAAGGCATCGTCGCGCAACGATTCCACCTGGAGCCGCGCGCCGTCGGTCAGGCGCGGGTTCGCCTCCCGGCTGCCGTAATTCCGCACCCGGAGCAGGTCCACATGCTCGACCCGGCCGTCCGAGTGCTCCAAAGTCGCCCGGCGGAGGCTGGCGGTCTCCTCCAGCGTGCCGCCCGCCTTCTCCACCAGCGTCGCCGCGCGATCCGCCGCGGAGACGACATAGGTCCCGGGATGAAGAACCGCTCCGGCCACGGTGACCCGAAACGTCCGAAGTTCGACCAGGGAGACGTCGATCCGGCCGTTCGGGAAGATCTCGCCCCAACGGTTGGAAATCATCTCGGTCGCCGCCGCGAGGGTCATACCGCCGACATGAAGCGGGGGTACTTTCGGAAGCAGGAGAGTCCCCACCGGCGACACCCGCACCTCCTGGAACAGGTCCACGCCGCCCCGGAAGGAGACCGCCAGAAGGTCTCCAGGCCCGAGAACATAGGTGGCGGGATCGATGGGTTCCTCGAGGGCGGTGACTTCCACCGCTTTCGTCTCCGCCCGGAGTTGCGCCGCCCGTGTAGTCTCCTCCGTCTCCTTCGCCGAGCGCAGTCCCTGACCGGCGGCCGCTCCCGCGCCGAAGAGTATCAGGCAGGCAGCGATCCAACCGGGGAAATGCCCCAGTTTTCCTGTCATGTCGATTACTTGCCCTGCTGCAACGACTCCTTCAACAGCTCCAAATCCTCGTCGGGACTCGGCTTCGGCTGCTTCTCCTTCATCTTCTTCTTCTCGGCTTTCGCCTTCGCAGCCTCCTCAGCCCTGGCGGCCTTGGCGGCCCTTTCCGCCCTGGCGGCCTCTTCGCCCGTGTCGAAATCCGTCGGGCGCATCGCATGTTCCTCGGCCGAACGGATCAGCTTGCTCTTCACAATCCCCGTGTCCAACTCGTTGATGATATGGGGAGTAATCTGAATAATCAAATCCGTCTTCTTCGACGTCATCGACTTGTGACGGAACAGTCCGCCGATGAACGGGATATCCCCGAGGAAGGGCACCTTGAACAGGGTGTTCTTGCGGTTCACCCCCAGCAGGCCGGCGATGATGATCGACTGGCCGTCCTTCACGCGGATCGTCGTCGTCGCCCGGCGGCTGACCACCCACGGGATGTTCTGATCCGGACCGATGAGCTGGAAGACATTGGAGACTTCCGGGGTGATCTGGACGGTGATGTTTCCTTCCGTGTTCACCGTCGGCTTGATGTGGAGCTTCACGCCGACCTCTTCGGTCTGGGTGCGGACCTGCCCGCCGACACCGCCCGCCGAGAGGACGAACGGAATCCGATCCACGACCTCGATCGACGCCTCGCGGTTGTTCATCGTCGCGATCTGGCTGTTCGCCAGCACCTCCGCGAGGTTGTTCTTCAACAGGTAGTCGATGGCGAGCTGGAACACCGGCTCCTGGTACCCGAAGTTCCCGAAGGTGTTCAAGTCCTCGATCTGCAGGAAGGGCACCTGCTGGGGAAGCTCCTTGGGGCGGAACGGGTTCGGCGTCTCCGTGCCCTCATAGACGACGGTCTCGAACGGGGTCAGCTTGTTCCACTGGATGCCGAGCTTCTCCTCGTCCTCGACGGCGACCTCGATCACCCGCGCCTCGAGCATGATCTGCAGGGCGGGGAGATCGACGGCGGCGATGACGCTCCGGATTTCGCTGATCACCTTCGGACTGGTGATGATCAGCAGCTTGTTGCCGGCGACATCGACCTGGATCTGCGCGTTGAAGTCCTTGAGCAGCGCCGCCACCTCTTCGGCGTTGGCGTAGAGCAGCTCGATGACATAGGAGCGAAGTCCGACCTCGGTCTTCAGCTTGTTCGCCGAAGCGATGAGGAACGAGTTGCCGACGACCTCGTAGGCGAGACCTGCCGCCCGGACGACGAGATTCATCGCCTCCTCGATCGGTGTGTTCTCGAGGTGGATGGAGATCTTCTCCTCTTTGTTCACGCCTGGACCGGTCACGATGTTGTACCCGCTCTCTGCCGCGAGGATCGAAAGCACGGTCGGCAGGCTGGCGTCGTCCGCGTCGATATTCACAGGCTTCCTCAGGTCCAGGTTGGACGCGACCTCCCTCTCCTCGCCGGCTTCCGGCGGGGTCTGTGCGAAGACCGGCGACAGCGCGAAAAACAGTGCCGTCACCAGCGCGGGGATGCGGTAGCAACGCATGAAATGAAACCCTCCCTGGGTGGTAACGCTTGCCTCGTAAGTTGTCTTCAATTCATTCCGCCGTTTCAGTAGTTCCCTGGATCGTAAGACGACGGATCGCTGGTATCACCGGGCAGGACGCTGAGCCGCAAGCCGGATTCCTCGGCCCCCTCCACGGCCGGCCGGTTCTTCAACACCCGGCGCGCGCCCTGCTTCTCGAGGGTCGCCGTGCGAGTGCCGATCTCCACCACGCGCCAGCCGGCGAGCATGTCTCCCTTGTGCAGGATGTGGTTCCGCCCGAGGTAACGGACGACGATGGCGCCGCTCCCGTCGGAACCGACCACGGTTGCCGCAAGACGCATGGTCTGCTGCATCCGCTCGATCCTGTCCACCCCCAGCTTCTCGAGAAACTTCCTGCTGGTGATCACCTTCGTCATGTCCAGCGGATCGGTACTCACATCGAACTGGTACTCGATGCGCTCCTTCAGCGTGCTCTCCAGAGACTGAACCGTCTCGGCGAGCTTCCGGTCCGTACCGATCGTCATCTGGGCATCGGCCTGATGAATTTCCTTGATCTCCCGCTCAACTTTCACCCACTGCACAATCCCGACGATGATCACCACCGACAGGAGGAGCAGCAGAAAGCTCGCGATCAGATCTTCACGTCGACGGTCCACCTCGACCTCGCTACGTATGCTTGATCAATGTCAACGTACTGACGGTCAGCTCGAACAGATGCGAATCCACCGCCCGCCTCTGTTTCTTCTGGCCTTCGACGTTCCCCAGCTGATTCTTGATCTCGAAACTCTCCACCGTGATCAGGCGGTCCGACTTTTCAAGATCGTTGATGAATTTGCCGAACCTCTTGTAATTGCACTCGATCGTCATGTTGTACATCGTCTTGACGTAATCGTGCTGGGTGACCCTGTGGCGGCTCGGCTCGAGGGTGATCAGCATGATCTTGTGCTTGTCCAGCAAACCGGTGATGTACTCGAGAAACGGCAGGGAAGCATCCTGGGCGAGGGAATCGCGGTTGCTGATCGCCAGGTTCCTGTCGATCAGCCGGGCGACCAGGTCCAGCTCCTGGGCGAGGATCTGGGCGCTGATCAGCTTCTCGTTCTTCGCCTGGATACGGTTGTTCAAGCGCTTCACCTCGAGCGGCAGCTTGGGATACTCCACGCGGTAGTAATAGAACAGGCCCCCGCCGAAGAGAAGCGTCAGAAAGAGATAATACAGGATGCGTTTCATCTCAGCCTCTCCTCCCCCTGCGGGTTGTCTGGGTCTTCGCCCGCTTCATCAGCGCCGTGGGCTTCAGCGTGCAGGTGATGACGAAACTCAGCAGCGGCTGGTCGTCATGGTTGAAACGCTTGCTCTCCTTGAATTTCATGTCCTTGAAATCGTTGAAGAAAAGCGGCGTCGCCCGCAGGCGGTCCATGAACAGCTTGACCTTGTCGAACTCCCTCTCGTTCGGGCGGATCTGGCTCATCGCCTCGATCGTGAGCAGGCCGCGCTGGAGGGTGATCCGGGTGATCACCATCTTCTCGGGCATCCGCTCGGCGAGGGCGCGCAGTTTCTTGGTCCAGAGGACGCGCTCCCGTTCCAGCCGGGCGAGGGCGAGGACATCTTCCTTGCTCACGTTCTGCCCGGCCTGCTGAAGGCTGTCGATCTGGGCGACGATCCTCTGGAGCTGGCGCTCCTTGCTGTCGATAATGTTGCGGAACGTGCGATCGCTGCGCCAGGAGATAATCGCGAGGGCGAGCAGCAGCACGGAGAAGGAGATCAGGATCGCCCGGTCACGGATGCGCCGCTTGCGCTCCATCCGCTGGACGAAGCCCTCTTCACGGTTGAGGTTGATCGTGAACTGATGCACCATGGTTCAGGCCTCCCGGATCGCCAGGCCCACCGCCCCGGCATACTGCGCCGGGTGCCCGCCACCATCCTCGGACGCCACCTCGAGTCGGGCGAAAGGATCGTAAAGATCCACGGTCGCATTGAACTTGTTCGCCAGGTATTCCCGCAGCTCGGGGAGATTCGCGCTCCCACCGACAAGAACGAACTTCGTGAACAGGCTCTGGCTGGTCTCCTTCACGTAGTAGCGAAGGGTGCGGTTGATCTCGTCGCCGAACCGCTCGATCACGCTTTTCTGGGCCAGCCGAAGGGAACCGCTCTCCTCCTCGCTGCGCGGCAGATCGGGGTTCATCCCCTGGGTCATCTTGATCTCTTCGGCCTTGGAATACTCCAGGCCGTAATTCTTCATCAGCTCCTCGGTGAACTGGGCGCCGGCCACCGGGATCTCGCGGGTGAAGAACATGTCCTTGCGCCCGAAGATGATGACCCCGGTCTTGCGACAGCCGATGTTGAGCATGACGATGACGCCTTCGTCCGGCAGGTCATGGAAGGTGAGGTAGCTGTTGGCCATCGCCAGCGGTTCGATGTCCACCACCGAGGGTCGGATCTCCAACGCCCCGAGGGTGTCCAACAGCCCGGTGAACAACCGTTTCGTCGTCGCCGCCAGCAGGACCCGCACCTTCTCCGTGTCCTGCGGGTGCTCGCCCATCAGCTGGTAGTCCACCTGCGTCTCCGAGCCGTCCAGCGGGATGTGCTTGCGCGCCTCCAGCAGCATCGCCGAGGCCATCTCCTGCTGTTCGAGCGGCACGGCGACGATCTCCTTGGCGGCGACCTGCAGGCCGAACACCGTGGCGCGCACATCCTTCAATCGCTTCGGATGCAGCTTGAACGACTGGAAGATCTCCATCAGCAGGGGGACAAGCTGGCTGCGCTTCGGCCCATCAGGGTTCCACACCTTGCCTTCGGTGTAGATCGGCCGTGCCGCCCTGTTGAGCACCCGGAAGCTGTTGCCATGCTTTTCGACCACCACGGCTTTGATCGTGTGGCTGCCGATGTCCAACCCCACACGGAGCTTGCGACCCAAGTTGAGCATGCTCCCCACTCCACTAAAGAAATTCCGGATCATCACCCGTCAGCCCCGGACGGAACCTCCCCGCTTGGAGTCGGTCCCGCCCACCCTCGCGGGCGGATCCGGAACGGTCAAGTAACCACGTCTAAGTTCACCCGTCAATTCGCCGGCCATACGGCCGACCTACCCGCTCATCTTCCACTTGTATGACCTGCTTGGGGCCGCCGCGCGGCCCCGCGCCGTCCTCCCCGGTTCTCGACTACGGGTCCAACTCCTGCACGGACAAGATGTCGAACAACCCATTGCCCCGGTCATCCCGCGCCGTCAGGTAGATCGGCGGCGGGTTGGTCTGGAGGCGGAAATCATAGGAGTAATCCTTCGCGTACCCGGTTCCGCCGCAGTTGTTCACCCCGCGGTGGACATACCCGCGGCGGTACTGGGCGACCGCTCCGCGGAGGAAAATCGTCCCCCGCTCGTCCGATTCGCCGGGATGCTCACCCGCGGGGTCGCAGAAGACATACGCATCCCAGGTGTCGTTCTGGTTCTCGAAGGTGAAGGATTCCCCCAGCGCGACCAGCGCGGCGGTGATGACGATGTGCTGCCGGCTGTGGTCACCGTAGCCCGTGGCGTACGTTCGCCCGTTCCCCCGGCCGTTGGGCGTGGTGTTCGCGACGATGATGTTGCTCTCGCTGATCAGGCCGAGCATGTTCCCCGACCCTTCCGGGATCTGGGGATCGGTCGTCAGGTTGACATCGGCGTACTTGATGTTGTCGATGAGGAACATGTTGCCCTCGGTGCCGATGGAGGAGCGCCCCGTGACCCAGTCCCCGGCGACTTCCGCGCGGCCTTCGATGAAGATGACGACGTTGTTGCCGTAGGCGATGTTCCCCTCGCTGACCAGCGCGGTCGAGTCGAAGGGCGCGCCGACAGCCCACTGCATGTACCGCCAGCCGCCGTTCTCCGCGATGATGCGGGTCTGGAGCAGGCCGCCGTTGTTGTCGAGGTAGTGGCCGTAGGCCCCCGCGGCGTTCCGCAGCTCGGAAAGCGTCTCCGGGAAATGCACCGGAGGAACGTTGAACTGCGGTTCAAAGGCGAAATAGGGGTTGTAACCGGACCCGTGGAGGAAGTCGTCCGCCGTGGTCGATACCGGACCGAGGAAACGGGGCGACATCTTGATCGCGATCTGCTCGTTCGAGTGCACCCGGCCGTACAGCGTATCCGGGGTCCAGAACCAGATCACCTCCCCGAAGCGCGTGGTCTCGTAGTTGGTCAGGTACATGTAGTTGGCGTAGGAGCGGAGCCGGACGCGCATCTGGACGGAGCGCCGGACCGGGACGGTTCGGCCCGAGGTGCCGTCGAAGAAGTTCACCTGGCCGGTGGAGGTGATGGTGTACTCCCGCCGCTGCTCGAACTCGCTCACCGTCTCATCATAGTCGATCACCGGTTTGATGTTGCCGCTCACCACGCGCCCCACGTAGTCGCCGTACACCTCGTTCGACCCCGGCCGGAAGGGGACTTCATGGGGCGGCAACTCCTCGACGCTGCGCGACCTGAGATAGACCATCCCCTGCTGGAGTGCACCCTGCATGGCGATGTAATACGCCTGGGTGCGCGCAAGGTCGAAATCCGCCTGATACACTTCGTCCGCCGCCCAACGCATGAACGCGAAGCCGGTCAGGATGAGCAGGAAAAGCAGAATCATCGTGTTGACCAGCAGGCTGCCGCGACGGCGGCGCTGCAATGCGAGCTTCATGCTCGTTCTCCCGTGAGCGTCTGGTGGCACTTCACGCTCGTTTCGGGTGCAGGGTGTCTCGCCGGATGGTGCGAGTCCGGTGTCCCACCGGAAGGGTTCATGTTCTCTATAATGTCCGTCAAACTCACTGTCTATCGTATCGGGGGCCACGCCTTCACGGCCCCGTGCTTTCTCCCAACGGGTCGTCGCCGCCGACCACCCAGTTCGCGTTCACCTCGTAGCCGGCGGAGGTGAAGTTCAGCACTCTCGTAAACGGCTGCTGGCCGAAGAAAGAGAACGTCGGTTCTCGAGTATAGACAATCGAGAATTGGATTTCAAACATCCAGTCCCTAATGCTCTTCACTTGATCGTCACGGCTGTCATTCCACGGCCTGATCACGAAGGAGGAGGGGGGAACGTAGAACCGGTCGCGCCCGTCCCCCTTCGGTGGGAACGAGGGGTCGATGTCGACCCGCCGCCCGTTGACCCGGATCGTGGGAAAGCCGGTGCGATGGTTGTACTCGTACTGGTACGATTCGGTCCTCCCAAGCGCATCGCCCGGAATCGGGTAGTCCACATGAAGCTCGCTGGGGGGGGTCCACCGAATGATCTCAACATTGCGCCCGTTGTGTACATGCCGTTGGAAGTTGTTCACGTACGCGAGGCCGAACTCCTCGGCATCGCGCAGCTCCCACTCGATCACCCACTGGTTGCGGAACTCGACGACGAGAACCGCGAGCCCGAGGACCATGGTGGAGGCGATGAGCAGCGTGACCAGCGCCTCCAGCAGGGTGAGCCCCGGCCGTCCGCGATGCAGCAGCGTCCGTCCGCGACCCCGCCGCAGCCGCCGCATGAGGTTTTCCCGCCACTTTCTGCCCTTTTTCCCGCTCATCACATCCGGCCAGTCGTTCCCGCGGGCGCTGTCCTACCCGGCCTTGACAATCGCCCCGTCCAGCTTGTAGACAACCTGGTACTCCTCCTTCTGGCCATCCACGTATCGAGGTTCGTCATAGCGGATGGCCACCCGGACAATCCAGTAATCGGGATCCTCCGCGGTGTCGAAGTCATCGTAGGGCGTGATCCGCACCATTCGGACATGTCCGACGATGTTATCACGGGGGCCGGGTCCACGATAATCGATCACCACGGACCGTTCACGGCTTGGCAGGTTATACTCTTGCGGTGAGAGGTTACCCTTGTGAAGCCGAGCGACCCAGAACTCGAGTTCCTGCTTGAGAAACTGGTTCGCCCGGAACCGCCGCTTCGCCCGCGACAACTCATCGTGGGCGATATAGAAAGATTTAACCGTGCCAAGGCTCGCAACGGCGATAATCAGCAGTGCGGTGGCGAGCTCGATAAACGAAAGCCCGCCGCGCCGGCGGCGCAACCGCCGGCTTATTCCTCCCCGGTGCAATCTCTTTCCCACACCCATGGGCCACCCTCCACGAACCGTGCATGGTCAGCCCGACAGGTCCACCTCGAAGAGCTTGGGGTTCTCGGCCACGTAGGCCGCGGTTTCCCTGTCGATCAAACCCTGGTGCAGAAGCCGCTGCAGATCCTGGTCGAGGAGGTGCATTCCCTCCTTGCCGCCGGACTGCATCACCGAGGGGATCTGGTAAATCTTGTCCTCCCGGATCAGGTTGCGTACTGCTGTGTTCGCGATCATCACTTCGGTCGCGACCGTCCGACCCCCATCCTTGCGAGGCAGCAGCTTCTGCGAGATCACCGCCTCGAGGGATTCGGCCAGCATCGAACGAACCTGCGTCTTCTGTGATGCGGGGAAGATGTCGATGATCCGGTCAATGGTTTTCGCCGCGGAGCTGGTGTGCAGCGTCGCGAGGACCAGGTGACCCGTCTCGGCGGCGGTCAGCGCCAGGGAGATCGTCTCCAGGTCGCGCATCTCACCGACGAGGATCACATCCGGGTCTTCACGCAACGCGGAGCGCAACGCCGCGGCGAACGAGTGGGTGGTGGCGCCCAACTCGCGCTGGTTGATCATGCAATTTTTCGAGGTATGGAAGAATTCGACCGGATCCTCAATCGTAATGATGTGGAGTTGCTTGTGGTCGTTGATCCAGTCGATCATCGTCGCGAGGCTGGTGCTCTTGCCGGAGCCGGTGGGTCCCGTGAGCAGGATCAGGCCGCGGTCCTGCATCGAGAGTTCGCGCATCACCTCCGGCAGGCCGAGCTCCTCGAAGGACCGGATCTCTTCCGGGATCGTCCGGAAGACCACACCGATACCCTGGATTTGCTCGAAGACGTTCACACGGAAGCGGGCCAGCCCCTCGAGCTTCTGGCTCAAGTCGATTTCCTTGAGCTCCCTGAAGCGCTCCCGTTGCTCCTCGGTGAGCATCTGGAAGAGAGCTTCGCGCAGATCAGCATCCTGCGACCGCGGCAGGTCCAGCTTGACCAGACTGCCGTCGATGCGGATCATCGGCACCGAACCCGAAGAGAGGTGCAGGTCCGAAGCGCCGTGCTCCACCGCAAACCGAAGAAGATCGGGGATATTCACGAAGGCCTCCCGTACTCATCAACCGTCAATGAACGCCGTTCACCCCAACCGCCAGTAGCGCCGAACCAGCCCGTCCGGTGCGGCGCAGGCCGGCGTGCTACGGGGTGACGGCTTCGCCTTCATTCGGCAGACCGTATCCGTAGAACATCCCGTTGAGAATGTCGTACACCACCTCCTGGCCGGCACCACCGGACATCTCATCGGTCGAGGTCGCGACAATGCGTTCGGGGAATTCTGTCGAGAAGGTCCACTGCCGGCGCACCGACTCGTCGATGGAAAGGTAGCCCAATTGCTCCATCTCATCGACGTCGGTCGGCCACCGATCCTGATCTTGCCGGAACATTTTCGCAGCGTTGTAAATCGCTCCGATCTGCGACTGGGCATCCGCGGCACGAGCCCCACGCACATACTGGATATAGATCGGCACCGAGATCGCGGCCAGGATGGCGATAATCACCACCACCACTAGAATCTCGATCAAAGTGAACCCTCTACGCCGCCTTTTCAGTACACGATGCATCCCAAGCACCTCCTAACAAAGACTGTCAGCTCTCCGGGACCTTCCGCCGGACCGCCTGCGAAATGACCCCACACGTGTCGCCGGAACGATGTTCCGCAAGTGTCAAACACGGACAAGATACAACCTACTTCCCGTCGATGCCAAAGAGCCGCGAGCCCCGACCTCTCGCCACCCCTCTTTTGCACCGGTGCCAATCACGGGGAGTTCCAAGTTTGAGACGGAATCTACATGAAGGAAAGCGATAATAAAAGGGGTTTCCACCCGGAATGGTCTTTTGCTTCTCGTCTCGCGAGCGCTCTCGAAAGACCCGCGGCTTGCTCTCGCCGACCGCCTCTCGAATCATCGTGATGGGACACGGCAAGGCGCCGGGTTCGGCTCAGGACCGGAACAGGCGCACCACGTACCACGCCGCCGCCGAGAGGATCCCGAGGGACAGGAGGCCGACGGCGCCGAGGAAATCGGCGAACGACCCCCCGGCCGCAACCCCCGCCAGTTCACCCAGCCACCGCCCGAAGGTAGGTATGATGTTGATCCTGCCCGCCAGGAGGTGCGCCGCTCCTCCGCAGCCGATGCCGACGCCCAGCGCGATGAGCAGGTTGTCGGTGCTGAACCAGCGCTGAACGGCGGCGCGGCCGACGGCACGCTTCACGGAACGCTCGAGGAGCCCGCGCGGCAGCGGGAGGGTTTCGAGTTCGGCGAGGGCTTCGACCACCAGCATTTCGCGCTCCGCATCCAGGTGGAACAGGCGGTCCTCCTCGAGGAGACGAGCGATCCGCGCCGCGCGGCTCGGACTGATCTCGCCCCGCCGGTAGGCGGGAACGAGGGCCAGCAGCTGGTCACGGGTTTCAGCCACTCGAGGCTCCTTCCGGCCAACCGCCGCTCTCCAGGTGCCGCCGTAACAGCGCCCGCGCCCGGTGCAGGTAAACCTTCACGGTGTTCGCGGGACGATCGACGATCTGGGCGATCTCTTCCATGCTCAAGCCACGCCAGTAGTGCAGGATGACCATCGTTCTCCACTCCGGGTCGAGACGGTCCAGTGCCCGGCGGACGGCATCTTTCGCGGCGAGGCGGCTCTCCAGGCGGGCGCCGGAAGCATCCTCGTCCGTGAACCACTCGCCGTGCGGCTCAAGCTGCTCATCCAGGCTGACCCACTGCCCGTGCCGCCCCGAGGCTTCGATCCCATCGAGACAGACCCTGTATGCAATGCGATAGAGCCATGTGGAGAGCTTACTCGCACCCTGAAAGGAGGGGAGCCCCCGCCAGAACCGGATCACCGTCTCCTGGAACAGGTCCTCCGCGACCGACGCATCGCCGACCATCCGGTTGATCACTGTCCAGACGACGGGGGAATACCGCTCGACCAGCCGGCGGAACGCGGTTTCGTCCCCCCCCTGCGCCTTGCGAATCCACACCTCCTCTGTCAGCGCGTCCCCTCCCCGCTTCTGCCCTCCGGTCATAGGACGTCCCGAAACTTCGCCGGGTTACACCTCCAGCCGCGCGACCACCGGGACGCCGCCTCCGGGCAGGACCTGCTTCGACACGCAGTGAGCCGTAATGTAGAACGGTTGAAAGAAGAGCGCTCGACCCGGCGGCCGGATCTCTCGATTCCGCCCCGCGCTGTACTCCTCCCCCCCCCGGCGCCTGCGGTCCCGCGGCGGAAGGCGGTGTAACCGATTCTCGAAACAAACCGTCCAACGGGCAGAAGGAAGGGTGAACTTCCGCTGGGAGGAGAAAATGGACTTTATCGGACAAGCGGCCCTCGTAAGCCTGCTGATTCCGATTGTCGCGATGCTGGTCGGGCTCGCAATCGTGCTGTTCGGAATTGAGAGGAGCTACCGGGCGAAGAAACTGGACCACGAGGAGAGGATGAAGGCCATTGACAAGGGGTACCCGATCCCGGCGATGCCCACACGGCCGAAACCGAACTACCCCTTCGCCTGGCCGTTCGTCTTCATCGGCTTCGGGCTCGCCCTGCTGATGATGGTCGTGTTTGGAGAGGGAGACGAGGTGGCGCTCTCATTCGGCTTTATCAGCCTGTTCATCGGGCTCGCCCTGTTCGCCTCCCGCTTCGTCGGGGTGAAGAAAACGGAAATGGACCAGGCGGAGAACACCCTCCGCAGGCCGGCGCCTCCACCCCAGCCCCTCGCGGCACCCGAGGAACCGAAACCCGCTCCGGAAGCCGAAGCGCCGGCGACCCCGAGCACCGAAGAGGAACCGGGCGGAAGCGCCTGAACGGTCCCTCGCTCCGCTGGACGTCCGACGACAGGGTGGCCCGGGATGTGTTTCGTAGGGGCGCGGCGTGCCGTGCCCTTCCCACTCCATTCACATGAGAGATGGGTGGCCCGGCCCCCGGCGGGTGACCCGGCAAGGCAGGGGGGGTGGCCCGGTCCTGACCCTTTAGGGGTGGCCCGGGACTTCAGTCCCGGGTTTCCTATCGGGCTGCGCCTCTCCGCCACGCCGTAGTCCGCC
>CAYOKT010000033.1:0-30758 GCA_964404605.1 uncultured bacterium | reverse complement strand
ACCGGTTCCGCTTGCAGGGAGGAGACTCTCCACATCTTTTTTTCTTGGATTATGGATGTCCATGCCCTACATTTCGGGGTCAAGTGGAGCCATTTGGGGCCTCCGCATGAGGTTAGATGTAACAGAAAGTTGAGTACCCGATGAAAGGCAGAGTGAAGTGGTTCGATGAGAAGAAGGGCTTCGGTTTCATCGAGGCGGAAGACGGCCATGACGTTTTCGTGCATTTCAGCGCGATCGGCGGTGATGGTTTTCGTAGTCTCGAGGAAGGCGAAGAGGTCGAGTTCGAGGTCGAAAGCGGTCCGAAAGGCCCCGCGGCCCGTAACGTTCAGCGTCAGGGCCGCTAAGGTTCCGATTGTCTGATACGACACCTTCCGCCGCGGCGCGCAAGCGCCGCGGCTTTCTTATGGTACAAGGCGCGGAGCAGAACCGGCGGCGTAGGGAGCTTCGCGGCGATGCCAGCTGTTACAGCACCCTTAGGAATTCCCCCTAGAAGATTCCCTCTATGCATCACGGCGGCGAAAAAGCGTAGTCTCGACGGGTGGCCCGGACTTCAGTCCCGGGTCTCGCACCAGGGTTGCTCGCCACAACGAAGCCGAGTGCAGCTTGGTCTGACCCCGGGAGCTTTTATTTCCCCGGCGACACGAGGCCGGGCGACCTGCTGACGGGGCCACCCGGCCGTGCTACCTCATGAAGTGATCCCCATCACCCTCCAAGACGGGCATGGGAGGGGACCTGCGAACGGTGAACAACCGTAACCCTTTGAAGAAAAAGCCACTAAGCCCCCCAAGGGACCGTAGCAGGCGGGCTCCAGGAGGCGGGTGTTACGGCCAGGGTTTATGAAATTTATCCAATAAGATGCTTGACTTGCGTAACTTTTTACTATAAGTTACAAAAGTTCATCGTGGGGAATTGTATGTCCTTTGCGCACAGGGAGCGCAGTTTTACCCGGGGCACCCTTCTCCTCCCCGTTCTCCTCTTTCTCCTCTCTCTTCTCCCTCTCGCATCCGGCGCCCAGGCCCAGTCCGGCCCGATTCCGGGGTTGGGTGCGGAGGACGACTACGCCTGTTATTACGGGCCATTGAACCCCGCCGTCGTCCATGACCTCCAGTTGTTCGACCTGGTGATTCTCCACCCGGGGGCCGACCCAACGCCCGCCCGGATCGCGGACGTGCGGGATGGCCTGGACGACGTGTCCGGCACGGAGGACGACGTTCTCGTGGTGATGTATATCACCATCGGCGAGGACGACACGGATCCCCCCGCGGCGGGGGACGGCACCGGGCCGGTGTACTGGGACGGCTCGCAGGTGGTGGCGACGAACGGCGGCTACGCCTCGTACTACCTGGACGACGAGGACCGTGACGACCGGCCGGACGAGAACGGCTTCTGGGGTTCGTACTACGTCAACGCCGGGGATGCGAACTGGTGGGCGGTTGTCCAGCAGGAGGCCGACCGGGTGATGCAGGTGCTCGGGGCGGACGGGTTCTTCCTCGACACCATCGACACCGCCTCGCCCTGGTCGTCCTACGGCTGGACCGCCGAGGGGATGGCGAACCTCATCGCGGAGATCCGCGGCTGGTATCCCGACGCCCTGTTGGTGGCCAACCGCGGATTGTTCTATTTCAACCCCTCCAACAGCGCCTACCAATACAACATCCGGCCGCTGATCAACGGGGTGATGTTCGAGGACTACTACACGGAGTGGGAGGGCGGCGCGGGGGTGGTGTCGCCCTATTTCGCGGACAACCGCGACACCTGGGCGCCGGTTCTGCACGCGGAGGGGGACCTGGCGGACGGCTTCACGGTCCTCATCCTCGACTACCTGAACCTCGACCAGCCGAACTACGACCAGATGCTTTCGAGCCAGCTCGCCGCCGTGAACGCGCAGGCGGGGTGGCTGAACCACATCTCGGCCCTCTCGCTGGACCAGGTCCGCTTCGACACCTTCCACCATCACGCGGTGGATGACAACCCGCCCACCTGGGGGTGGCTCGGGGGGCACGAGGGCGGCCTGAAGCGGGCGGAGCGTTCGCCGGACGGCGGCGAGGCGGTCCTCGAGTGGGACGCGGCGGTGGACATGACCGAGCCGATCCACTACAGCGTCTATTACGGCACCGAACCCTCCCTGACCCCGGCGACCGGGACCCGCCTCGAGGACGTGGTCACCTCGCCCGGGGAGCGGTACGACCTGCGGACCACGGTGGGCGGGCTGGACCCGGCGCTGCCCTGCTACTTCCTCGTGCGGGCGCGGGATTCGGCGACCCCGCCGCACGAAGAGGACAACCTGACGGTGCTCGAGGGAGAGGTGGAGTCGGCGCCGCAGATCGTGGTGGACGGGGAGGTCTCGGACTGGGATCCCTACCAGCGCCTGGACACGCCTCCGCGCCCGGTGGAGGAGGCGGGGGATGCGGCCCCGGCGGCCTCGGACATCGAGGATGTGTGGGTGGCGCACGACGCCGCCAACCTCTACTTCCGCCTCCGGGCGGCGGCGGATCTCAACTACAACAACCGCTTCTGGCACGTGTTCCTCGACAGCGATGACGACCCGGGAACGGGCTTTCACAGCGGCGAATGGGCGATGGGCGCGGACTACATGGTCGAGAACGGCAACCTGTGGGCCTACACCGGCGCGGGCGGCGGCGACTGGAGCTGGAGCGCGGCGGGGGACATCCCCGACGCCATCGGCGGGCGCGACCTCGAACTGGCGGTCCCGCGGGTGATGGTCGGGCAGGAGGGGATCGGGCGGACGATCTCGCTGGTGTTCAACATCTACGACGCCGGGAATGACGTGGAGGACGACGCCCCCGACCAGCCGGAGACGGAGGTGTACTCGTACGACTACGCGCCGCTCCTCTCCGTGCCCGAGCCGGGCGCGGGAGCGGCTCTCCCGGCGGGGGTCAGCCTCGCGGGGGCTTACCCGAACCCGTTCAACGGCACGGTGGTGATCGAGCTGCGCCTCGGCGCGGCGGAGCCGTCGCTGGAGGTTGCGGTCTTCGACCTGCTGGGGCGCCGTGTGGCGACGCTTGCGGAGGGGTCGTTCCCTCCGGGCGGTCGCAGGCTGGTGTGGGCGGGAACGGATGACAGCGGCGCGCCGGCGGCATCGGGGACCTACATCGTCCGCGCGGCGCGCGGAGGGCGGACGGCAGCGGCAGGCAGACTCATCTTGATCCGATAACGTGGGGAAGAGGCGGGTGCCGGGCGGCGGTCCGGGCCCCAAAGAAAGGAGCATGGTTATGCGGAAAACATTTGCGATCGCTTTGGTCGTCGTGCTGGCCCTGGCCCTGAACGGGTGGGCGGTGACGATTACCATCGACGGCGACATGCTGGACTGGGCGGAGGTCGATGCCGCCGACGTGGGGCTGACCGCCGAGGAAACCGGCGACATGCCCACCGGTCCGGAATTCGACATCGTGGACTTCTACATCACCAGCGATGGCGACAACGTCTATTGCCGGATCGACATCGACCCGTCCGGCACCTTCACCGGCGGCTTCCTGAACTACACCAACGTGGCCATCTACGAGCTGTGGTTCGGCACCAACGCCGCGGACACCATCGGGCTCGGCTGGGAGGGTTTCTGGACCTTCGCGCCGGATTACCGGATCGACCTCGGCGACGCGTTGAACCCCGACGTGGCGGCGGGCGAGGTGACGGTGTACCACTACGGCTCCGACTGGGCCGGCTCCGAGGAGATCTATGACTCGGTCGGCGTGGCGCAGATCGCGGTCAACGACGATGACAACGCGCTGGAGATCGCCGTGCCGCGGGCGGCCATCGCGCGGGACCTGTTCGGCAAGGTGCTCCAGCCGATGTGCTACTTCGTCGGAGACGAGATCTGGGACAACGAGGAGTATGTCCCCAACGACGCGGCGGAGGGCAACGACCCCGGCTACACCATCTGGTACTCCCTGGTCGAGGACGGGGCGATCAACCTGCAGCAGGTCGGCGACTGGCGGGTGGATGCGATCACGGTGGACGGCGACATGGTGGACTGGGAGAGCATCCCCCTCGCCGCGGTCGATGAGACCGCCGAGGCGGCGGGCGACATGCCCACCGGCGCCGAGTTCGACGTGGTCGAGTACAAGCTGGCCAGCGACGCGGAGAATTTCTACGGTTACATCGCCATCGACCCGAGCGCGACTTTCACCGACGCCTACCTGAACTACACCAACCCGCCCATCCTCGAGCTGTTCCTCGACACCTCGCTGGACGACACCAGCGGGCTGGGCTGGGGCTGGTGGCCGATCACCGCGAACTACGTGATCGAGCTGCAGGAGGCGTACAACCCGGACGAGCCGACCACGGAGGTGACGGTGATGGCCTATTCCGGCCCGTACAGCGGCGCCGGCGAATGGACCGAGATCTGGACGCAGGTCGGGACCGCCACGGTGATGATCAACGGCGACGACAACGCCCTCGAGTTCAGCGTCCCCTGGGACATCCTGAACAACGGCCCCTACTTCAACACCTTCATCTACTCGGTCGGCGACTTCATCTGGGACTACTCTGACATGGTCCCGAACGACTGGAATAACACCACGGGACCGACCTACGCGATCAACTACAGCGTGTTCGACGGCCCGTGGAACCTCCCCTGGGTCGCGGGCGAGGTATCGGTGGGCGAGGAGCCGGCGACCCCGGCCCTGCCGGATGCCTACCGGATCGTCTCCACCTATCCGAACCCGTTCAACAGCACCACCCGGGTGACCTACACCGTGCCGAACACCGGCGTGGTGGACGTGGCGGTGTATGACATCATGGGCCGTCTGGTGAAGACCCTGCTGTCCGGCAACGTCACCGCGGGAACGCACCGGACGGTGTGGAACGGTACCAACGGCGCCGGCTCGCCGGTCTCTACCGGGATGTACTTCGTGCGCGTCTCCGGCGAAACCGGCAACGCCGTCGCGCGGACGCTGCTCGTCAAGTAGCGGCAGCGACACCGTACGTTTCTCCTCTGCGTGTTCATGGCGCAGACCTACTCCCTCCCCCCCGGCCCGCCCCGTGCGGGCGGGGGAGGAGCGGAGTGTGGGGAACCACGAGTAGTATGTTCAGGCCCGGGGTTTCCCGGGGGGATCAGATTCTTTTGAAGAGTGGCCGCAGGGTCGCCGGGGTCGGCGGACGGGTGCGGCCGGCAGTTGGAGGATGACCATGCACGCACGCGGTTGGATGGCAGGAATCCTCTCCGCGGCGCTCCTGGCGGGGTGCGGCATCCTGCCGGACCGGAACCCCGTGACTCCGGAGGAGATCACGAGGCCCCAGTTCATGGGGATCACGGCGCCGGCGCTGGGTGAGATCGAGGTGCCGCTCGAGGGGAGCGTCACCTTCGCGTTCAACGAGAAGGTGGACCCATCCTCGGCCTACGGGGCGATCACCATCGCCCACGACGGCCAGGAGGCGGTGGGGGTCTTCACGGACGGGGGCAGCGCCATCGTGGACTCCACCGTCCAGGACACCATCGTCTCGGGGACCGACACCAGTTTCACCTACCGGTATATCTGGAGCTATTACCTCGAGTTCGACCCGACACAGCCCTACGATCCGGCCTCGGTGTACGAGGTGTTGCTCACCGGCGGGGTGAAGGACATTCACGGCAATTCGCTCTCCATCGATCCGAACTACGCCGATTCCTCCTGGTTCTTCACCGAGGGGGATTATTCGCAGGGCGGGTGGTACCCGGTGTACATCCTCGACAAGCCGGCGAACTCGCTGCTGATGACCAGCCGGTTCGACTCGGCGGAGGTGGCCGACGCCGGGCTGGACTCCCCCGCCGACATCGCCGTGAGCCCCAACGGGCAGTATGTCGTGGTGACGAACAAGGTCAGCGAGGGCTACCTGAGCATCTACGATCCGACGCTCGCCTCGCGGGTGGATGTGCCGCTGGACGCCGGGCCGGAGGAGGTCGAACTCGACGACTCCTACGCCTACGTGATCAACACCTCGGCGAACACGATTTCGCTGGTGGACCTCGCCTCGGCGAGCGAGGTGGACCGGTACAGCTTCGATGACGGTTTCGATCCCGGGCACTTCGCGCTGGACGCGGAGAACGACCGGGTCATCATCTCCTCCTCGAGGAACAACGCGCCGGGGCTGGTGAAGATCCTCCGCCGTGACGGTGACGCCCTGAGCGAGGCGGCGTCGGTGGACATCGCCGGGCAGGTGGAGATCGGCCGGGCGGCCGCCGCGGTGGTCTTCAGCGGCGGCGAGGTCTTCCTGCAGGAGGACCTGAGCGCGAACATCGCGGTGCTCGACCCCGCCACGGGCGAAGTCCTCGACCACTTCTCCGCCGAGATCACGGAGATCGCCGACGGTGATACGACGGTTGTCGGCAACCGCGGCAAGGGGATGGCGGTCGTCGGGGGGACCGGTTACATGCTGACGCTGGACGGTTTCCTGGTCGAGATCGACCTCACGGGGCGCACGGCGACGCGCTACCTGGAGTTGCCCGCGCGGGTGTGGGATGTGGGCGCCCCGCCGACCGGGGACATCCTCTTCGCCGCCATCGCCAACGAGTCCAACTACACGGTGGTCGATCCGGGCAGCCTGCGTATCCTCGGCACGGCGACGACGAGCAGCGCGGGTAAGGCCCTCGCCGTCGGGAGGGTGAAATGAGGCGGGATGGACGGACCGGAATCGTTCTCCTCCCGCTGGTCGCGGCGGGGCTGCTGGCGCTCGCAGGGTGCGCCACGAGGGGCGGGCCGCGGGTGACGGACGAGGGGTTGCGCTTCGAGGCCGGCAACACGGTGCTGGTGCTCGCCACAGGCGGGCAACCGAGGGTGTTCCTCAAGACCGCGCGCGGGGAGACACCCCTGACCACCCCGGACGGCTCGACCGGCCCGGCGATGATCGTGGACGGCCGGCCGGTGGAGTACCGCCTCGACTGGGGTAGTCTCAAGCAGGAAAAGGAGGGGCGCTGGAGTGTGCAGGGCGCCTCGCCTGACGGGGCGGTCGGTGTCACCCTGACCCTGCGGGTCGCGCCCTCGCGCGCGCCGGAGGCGGGTGAGGGGGTTGAGCTGGGCGTGCGGTACGAGAACCGGGGCGCGCAGGCGATCGCCGTCCAGCGGATGCACGACGCCACCTTCTCCCTGGACGCCTCGGTGGGGCGGCCGGACCTGAAACCCTGGCAGTACTGGGCGTTTCTCGGCGGCAGCTACGAGGAGCGGTACGACTGGATCGTGCCGGTCACGGCGGATTTCTTCCGGGACGACTACCAGGGGATGAACGCGCCGGATTACGGCGGGGGAATCCCGGCGGTGGACCTGTGGACGCCCGCCGGCGGGCTGCTGCTCGCCTCGACATCGCCGGTCTGGCATCCGGTGGCGCTGCCGGTGCGGGGGCTGCCGGACGGGGTGCTGGCGTCCCTGGAGGAGCGGCGGGGCTTCACCCTCGCGCCCGGCGCGGCGGTGGAGAGCGTGCCGGTCCTGGTGCTGGCCCACGAGGGCGACGCCTACAACGGGCTGCACGCCTACGGGCGCATCATGGAGGCGAAGGGGCTCAGCTTCCCCGATCCGCCGGAGGATGCCTACGAGCCCATGTGGTGCGCCTGGGGCTACGAGCGCCGCTTCCACCCTGACGAGATCCTCGCCACCCTGCCGAAGGTGAAGGAGCTGGGCTACAAGTGGGTCGGCGTGGACGACGGCTACCAGCTCCACGACGGCGACTGGGACCTGGACGGGGAGAAGTTTCCCCGCGGCGACGCCTCGATGCGGGCCCTCGTCGATTCCATCCACGCGTACGGGCTGAAGGCGATGCTCTGGTGGGTGCCGGGCGACGCGGACCCGGAGAGCCGCATCGTCCGGGAGCATCCCGACTGGGTGGTGAGGGACAGCAGCGGCAAGCCGGCGATGATCAGCTGGTGGGACACGGAGTATCTCGCCCCGACGGTGCCGGGTGTGCTCGAACACCAGCGGGAGCTGGTGGACCGCTTCCTCGGGGACTGGGGGTATGACGCGCTGAAGACGGACGGGCAGCACCTGAACCTCGTGCCGCCCTCCTTCGTCCCGTCGCACTACGACAGCTCGCCCTACGAGGTTCCGGCGCACACGCCGGAGATACTGAAGGCGGTGATGGACGAGGCGCTGAAGATCAAGCCGGACGCCATCCTGCACACCTGCCCCTGCGGCACGGTGTTCAACCTGTACAACATGCCCTACACGAACCAGTTCGTCGCTTCCGACCCGCTTTCGTCCTGGCAGATCCGGACGAAACACTACGTGCTGCGGGCGATCATCGGGGACAAGATCGCCTTCTACGGGGACCACGTGGAGCTCTCCGACGGCGGGAGCGACTTCGCCTCGACGGTGGGGCTGGGGGGCGTGCCCGGAAGCAAGTTCATCTGGCCGGAGCCGAAGCCGGTCTCCGGGGACTTCCTGCTCACCCCGGAGCGGGAGAAGCTGCAGAGGCACTGGCTGGAGGTGTACGAGGAGAACAACCTCTCGCGGGCGAAGACGCTGAACCTGTACATCCTCGGCTTCGACCAGCCGGAGGCGTATGCCTTCGGGGTGGGTGACACGCTGTACTACAGCTTCTACGCGGACCATTTCGCGGGGAGGCTCGACCTGCGCGGGCTCGAGCCCGGCGGGCGCTATTCGGTGGAGGATTACGATCGGGACCGGAGCTACGGCGAGGTGACGGGGCCGGTCGCGGGGCTGGACGTGAACTTCGAGCACCACCTGCTGCTTCGCGCCCTGCCGCGCGCGGCGCACTGACACCGGCACGCAGCCATGGGCGCCATCGACTACGTCATCGTCGCCGTGTTCCTCGCATTCACCTTCGCCGTGGGGCTGTTCGGGGGGCGGTTCATCCGCCGCCCCGACGACTACTTCGTCGCCAGCCGCGCCCTCCCGCCGTTCATCCTGGCGGCGGCGATCACCGCGACGAATGTCAACCTCTACAGCTTCATCGGGCAGGCGGGAACGGCGTACAGGCATGGGATCTCGATCATATGGCAGACCTGGACGGGGAACATGGCCCTGGTGTTCAGCGGACTCTTCATCCTCCCGGTTTTCCGCCGGCTGCGGATCCGCTCCGTGCCCGAGCTGCTCGAGCGCCGGTACTCGGGCGGGGTGCGCGGGCTGGTCGGGGTGCTCTGGGTGTTCCGCCTCGCCTTCTGGGTCGGGGTGGTGCTCTACGCCTCGAGCATCGCCGCGATGATGCTCACCGGGGTCCATTCGCTGGTGCTGTGGGTTCTCGTGTTCGGCGTGATCACGGTGCTCTACACGATGGCGGGGGGGATGTGGTCGGTGGCGTTGAACGACATCGTCCAGTTCGTGCTGATGCTCGCCGGGGCGCTGATCGTCCTCCCGCTGGCGATGGCGAAGGTCGGGTGGATGCCCGGCCTGGTCGAGAAGCTCGCGGGCACGGGGCGGCTCGACCTGGTCCCGGCCACCGGGTCCTACGACTGGAAGTTCATCCTCGCCATCTTCTTCCTCGGCATCGAGTGGGCCTCGGTGGACCAGGGGCTTCTCCAGCGGGCGTTCGGGGCGCGCTCGACGCGGGCGGTGGCCAAGGGGCTGGTGCTCGCGGGGATCGTGACCACCCCCTTCGCGCTGCTCTGGCTGCTGCCGGGACTGGCGGCGAGTGTCATCCATCCCGGGCTGGCGAAACCGGACGAGGCGATCCCCGTCCTGTACCTCGGCCTGTTGCCGCCGGTGGTCCTCGGGCTGGTTTTCTGCGGCCTGCTCTCGAGCCAGATCTCGACCATCGCGGGCAACCTGAACGCCACCGCGACCATCCTGACCAACGACCTCTACCGCCGCTTTTTCCGCCGCGACGCCACGCACGGGGAAGTGATCCGGATGGCGCGGCTCTTCACCCTGCTCACCGGGGGGTTCATGATCGGCTTCGCCTTTCTCGTGGAGCGGCTCGGCGGGGTGGTGGACGCCTACCTGACGGTCATCTCGATCATGGACATGCCGCTGTTCGTCATCGCGGTCCTCTACGGGCTCGGCCGCCGGGCGGAGCCGCGCGGGGCGATGACCGCCGTCCTTCTCGGGGTGGCCGCGGGGTCGGCGGCGCGCTTCGGCTTCGGGCTGGAGTTCTTCGGGGCGACCCTCTGCAGCGGGGCGGCGGCCCTGGTCGGGATGCCCCTCGGAACGTGGCTGTTTCGCGGCTCGCCCGACCCGGACAAGGTGGCGGACATCCTCCTCGCCCGCGCCGGGGTGGAGGACGGCGAGGCGGACCGTGACGGCCGCTTCCACGTGATCCCGGTGAGCCGCGCGGGGAGGGCGACGCTGGTGGTCCTCTTCGGCGCCCTCGCCCTGTTCTTCGCCGGGGTGGTCGCGGGAGGGCGCGGGTTCGCCTGGGCGCCGTGGATGACCATGGGCGGCATGTTGCTCTACTTCGCCGCCGGAAGCTGGAGGCTGCGTTATGCATAGGTTTCGCCGGGTTTTCCTGTTCGTGGCGCCGGCTGTTATCTTCGCCGCCATGACGGCGCAGGGCGGCCCGAAGCGGTACGAACCCTTCCGGCTCGACCGCGAGTTCCTCCCCCCGCTCTCCGCGATCGACTCGCACCTGCACCTCGCGCCGGGCACGGCGGACAGCGTCGTCGCCCACATGGACGAGTGGGGGATCGGGAGGATGGTGGTGCTCGCGATCCCGAATTTCCCGCTCGAGGAATATGTGGACGATTTCCTGCGCTATCCCGACCGGTTCGCGGTGCTCGCCTACATCGACTTTTCCGGAATCGACGAGCCCGGCTGGGAGGAGAACCTGGCGAAGCAGGTGCGCCGCGCGAAGGAGAGGGGGTTCGCGGGGATCAAGCTGTACAAGGATTCCAGCGTCTACCTGCGGGACAAGGGCGGCAAGCTGATCCCGGTGGATGATCCCCGTTTCGACCCGCTGTGGAAGACCGCCGGGGAGCTGGGGATGCCGATCCTGATCCACGTCGGCGACCCGGAGCGCTTCTGGATGCCGCCCTCGGAGGCGAACACCATCGAGGAGGAGTCCTGGGCCTTCTACGGCACCGGGGTGCCCTTCCGCGAGGAGCTGCTGCGGGAGCTGGAGCATGTGTTCGCGAAGCACCCCGGCACCACCTTCGTCGGGGCGCACTTCGGCAACCGGAGCGAGGAGCCGCTGGTCATGGCGTACCTCCTCGACAAGTACCCCAACGTGTACATCGACACCGCGGCGCGCTACGGGGAGTTGAGCAAGCGCGCGCGTGAGACGCGCTGGGTGCTGATGGAGTACTCCGACCGCATCCTCTTCGGCACGGACTGGGGCATCTGGTCGCCGGACGGCTTCGAGGAGGGCTGGGCGGAGTGGTCGAAGGTCTTTTACAGCCGCGCGCACCGCATCCTCTGGACGCGCGACGCGAAGATCCCGACCCCCTTCGACGGCAACGAGGGGACGATCCTCGTCGGGGAGAAGCGGTGGGCGGTGGACGGCTGGGAGATTCCCGGGGACGTTCTCAGGAAGATCTGTGTCGAGAACGCTGAACGAATCTGGTTCCACAGGTAACGGGTGAACCTCATGCAAATCAGAAACCGGCTGCGGGATCTTGGCCCCCTCGAGCAGGCGACGCTGAAGAGCATGCGCGAGGGGGATGTAACCGTGGCGTATCTCGCGCGGCGAATCGACCGCAGCCTGCCCTCGACGAAGGCGGTTCTCCGCCGGTTGATGAACGCCGGCTGGGTGGATGAGAAGGGAGTGGCGGACTCCACCGGAGGCCGGAGGCCGACCCTGTACGGCATGCGCACCGGCGCGGGCTGGCTGCTGGGGGTGGACGCCGGGCGCCGTTCGACGCGCCTGCTGGCCCTCGGGATGAAGGGCGATGTTCTCGCCGCGCGGACCTTCCGTTCGCCCGACCTGCACGAGGCGGACGAGGCGGTGGACCTGATCACCGACTGGGTGCGGGAGTTCCTGCGCGACAACGCGCTGCCGCGGGAAACCGCCCTCGGCGCGGGCTTCGCCCTCCCCGGCCTGGTGGACAACCGCAGCGGGGAATCGCTGACCTACCTGACGACGCGCCGGCCCCTCGCCGAAGTGCTGAGCGACCGCTTCGAGCTGCCGACGGCGATCTACAACGACGCCCGGGCGATGGCCTTCGGCGAGTTCGCCTACGGCGCCGCGAAGGGCGCGGAAAACGCGCTGGTGGTCAACATGGGCTGGGGCGGGGTCGGCATGGGGATCATCGCCGGGGGAAAGCTCTACTTCGGCGCCCACCGCCACGCGGGCGAGCTGGGGCACATCTCGATGGACCCGGACGGAGAGCTGTGCGACTGCGGCAAGCGAGGCTGCCTCGAAACCCTGTGCAGCGGGCGGGCGATGGTCCGCAAGGTGGTCCGGCGGATGAAGTCCGGCAAGGCCAGCCGCATCCAGGAGATGGTGCACGGCGACCTGGACGCGATCGACACCGGGGTGCTGGTCGAGGCGGTGCTCCGCGGCGATCCGCTGGCGGTGGATGCACTCCTCGAGGCGGCGAACACCCTCGGGCGCGGCCTGGCGATCCTGATCACCCTCTTCGACCCGGACCTGATCGTCGTCGGGGGCTATGTCTCCGCGGTGGGATCGATCCTGATCGACGCGCTGCGCACCTCGGCGCGGGCGTACACCATTCCGCAACTGTTCGAGGACGTCCCGATCGTCGTCTCGACCCTCGGCGACCACGCGGCGGCCATCGGGGCGGCGAGCCTGATGCTCGAGCGCCTCTTCGCCGGCGAAGAGCGCCCGGAGGAGAAAAGGATGAAGAAGAATGCACGGGCCTGAAACGGCAACAGGTGCGGTGATTCTCGCCGCAGGGCGGGGCAGCCGCATGAGCGGGGGGGAGGCGAAGCCCGCGCGGCGGCTTCTCGGCGTACCCCTGGTGCGGCGGGTGGTGAACGCCGCCCGCGGTGCGGGTGCGGAACCGATCGTCGTGGTCGTTGCGCCCGGGGAAGCCGGGGGCGCGGAGGTACGGAAGGCCGCCGGCGACGGGGTCGTCTTCGTGGTGCAGGAGCGCCCCCTCGGCACGGGCGACGCCGCCCTCGCCGCGCGGGTGGCGCTCGGCGGGTTCGCCGGCCGCCTGTTCCTGCTGGTCGGGGATGCTCCGGCGGTGCGGCCCGAGGAGTTGCGGGGCCTCGCTGAACACCACGAAACGCGGAACGCGGCGCTCACCTTCGCCTCGGCGGTGTACGATGAGACGCCGCCCTACGGCAGGATCGTGCGGGACTCGGCGGGGCGGATCTTCGGGATCATCGAGGAGGCGGACGCCACGGAGGCCCAGCGCGCGCTGCGGGAGGTGATCACCTCGCAGTACCTCGTCGAGGCGCCGCTGCTCTGGGAGCTGCTCGCGCTGCTCCGCCCGAAGCCAAGGAGCGGGGAGAAGAACCTGACGGACATCGTACGCCTCGCCGTAATGCGGCGGCTGGTCGTCGAGGCGTGGCGGGCGCCCGAGCCGGAGCGGCTGCTCGGGGTGAACACGGCGGAGGAACTGGAACGCATGGCCGGCCGGATGAAGGGCGAGCGCGCCCTCGAGGCGCCCGAACCCGCCGGCCGGTGAACGGTGGAGCGCCCGCCGCCGGCGGGCGCGGGGGAGAGAGTGGACAGCATCATCACATCCGCGCCGGGACGCATCTGCCTCTTCGGCGAGCACCAGGATTACCTGAACCTGCCGGTGATCGCCATGGCGATCGACCTCCGTCTTCATGTCGAGGGCGAGGTGACGAACGGCCGCGGCCTGGTGGTGTTTCTCGACGACCTCGGCCGGGTGGAGCGTTTCGACCCGGGCGCCGGGGAGGTCACGGTTCCGGGCGAGGAGTGGTTTCTCTCCACGGTGGTGAACCGGCTTCTCCGGGAGGGGGTGGCGCTTCCGGGGGTGCGGGCGAGGGTGCACAGCGAAATTCCGATCAACTCGGGGACCTCCTCGAGCACGGCGCTGACCCTCGCCTGGATGCAGTTCCTGCTCGCCGCGGCGGGGGAGGAGGCGGATCCGGCGCGGCTCGCGGAATGGGGGTTCCTGGCGGAGGTGGCGGACGGCGGCGGCTCGGGCGGGCGGATGGACCATGTGACCATCGCCCACGGCGGGATTCTCGCGATCCGCTTCGTGCCGGAGCTGCGCGTGCGGCCGCTGCGCCTCGACCCGGGGAGTTTCGTCCTCGGGGATTCGGGCGAGCCGAAGGACACCCAGGGGATTCTCTCGAGCATCCGGGGTGCGCTCGAGGGGGTGGACAGTGCGCTGCGCGGCGAAGGGTCGAGTCTGCGGGAGCTCCGGCTCGACGAAATCGGCGAGCTGACCGACGGCCGCCGGGAGCTGCGGGAGCTGCTCGCGGGCACCCTGGAGACGAGGGAGTTGACCGGCGAGGCGCTCGAGGTGCTGGGCGCGGAGAGGTTCGACCCGCGGGAGCTGGGACGCCTGCTCAACGAGCACCAGGCGATTCTCGGCCGCCGGTTGAAGGTTTCCACGGAGAAGATCGACCGCATGCTGCGCGCGGCGATGGAAGCGGGCGCGCTGGGCGGGAAACTCAACGGTTCCGGGGGGGGAGGGTGCATGTTCGCCTATGCGCCCGAGGACCCCCGGCGCGTCGCGCGGGCCATCGAAGAGGTGGGAGGACGGGCTTATGTCATCCATCAGGACCAGGGGGTTCATCTGCTTGCGGCGTTCGGCGTCCGGCGGGACGGCGCAGTCTGATCAGAGGGGAAGACGTATGCGAAGCGTGACGAAGGCGTGGGCTGCAGCGGCCCTGGCCGTCCTGCTCATTTTGGGGCAGGCCGCGGCGCAGACCACCGGCAAGATCGCCGGGCGGGTCACCGACGAGAACGACGAGGCGATCGTCGGTGCGAACGTGCTCGTCAAGGGGTTGCGAACCGGGGCCTCCTCCGACCTGGACGGCTACTTCTTCATCGTCAACGTGCCGGTCGGCACCTACACGGTGACCGCGAGCGCCCTCGGGCACCAGACGGTGGATATCGAACGGGTGAAGGTCCGTCCCGGGATGACCACCCGGCTCGATTTCACCCTGCGGACCTCGGCGGTGATGCTGGAGGAGGTGACGGTCACCTACAAGGCGCCGCAGATCCAGGTGGACCGCACCTTCAAGGTGCAGGAGCTGGATGTGGGGGAGCTGCGGACGATGCCGGTGGTCGATATCTCCCAGGCGCTGGAGCTGCAGGCGGGGGTGACGCGGAACGTCGAGACGACCCCGGTGACGGGCCGGCCCGTGTTCGGCCAGTTCGCGACCATCCCGACGGACGGCTTCCATTTCCGGGGCGGCCGCGAGGGCGAGGCGAACTTCTACTTCGACGGCGTCCCGGTGCGCGATGACCTGTGGGGCGGCTTCGACATCCAGGCCCTGTCGGCGGAGGGGCTGGACAACCTGACGGTGTATTCCGGCACCTTCGGCCCCGAGTTCGGCGATGCGATGTCCGGGGTGATGCTGTTCAACACGTTGAGCCGCCCGGAGCGGACCTACCGGTGGCGTCTCACCGGGCAGACGGACCGTGTCGGGGGGAAAACGGGGCCCGGCGGTGGCTCGGACGACACCTGGCAGGGTGAGGCCTCCCTGTCCGGGCCGGTGCCGATGGTGAACAACCTGACCTTCGCCCTCTCCAGCCGGTTGTACTCCACCGACGGTTACCTCTACGGCTACATCTACCCCAACTACGTCGACAGCGAGGGGGCCGACAAATCCGGCGACCCGGAAGTCGTCCCGATGCAGTTCTACGATGTCACCTTCAACACCGGCAAGCTGCTCTACCAGCCGCGCAAGAACATGCGCCTCAGCCTCGGGGGATTCTACGGGCACACGAACCGCGGACTGTACAGCCACTTCTTCAAGTACAACCCCTACGGCACGCCGCAGGTGGAGCTGGACCAGAACCTGGGGTACATCAAGCTGAACCACGCGATCAGCGACCGCACCTACTACAACATCACGCTCTCCCGTTACGACCGCATCTTCCTCAGCCGGGTCTATGACAACCTGGCGGATTACCTGACCATCCCGCAGAACAGCACCGGCGAGTTCTCCATCTCGGGCGAGGACTGGGTCTACTTCGAGAGCCGTTACCTGCGCAGCGGGGGGTCGCTGGAGCTGGCGACGCAGGCGGACGACCGCAACCTGGTCCGCTTCGGCGCCACCTATGACGAGGCGCTGACCAAGCTGCGCCGCCTGAACCCGGACGGCTTCAGCGAAATCGAGGACTATTCCTACATCCCGTTCAAGGCGTCCGCCTACCTCGCGGACAAGATGGAGTTCAACAGCATCGGGATGATTCTCAACATCGGCCTGCGGGCCGACTACATCGACCCGAACCGCAGCTTCCCCGCAGACCTCACCAACACCCAGGATGTCTCCACGGTGAAGGACGTGGACCCCTCGTTCTTCCTCTCCCCGCGGATCGGGATCTCCTACCCGGTTTCGGACAAGGCGGCCTTCCGCTTCGGGTACGGCCACTACTACCAGTACCCGAACTTCTACAAGGTGTACCAGGGGGCGAACCTGAAGTATCCCAACTACCCCTCGCCGAACATCTACAGCGTCACCGGGGCGATCGCCGCCGGGGACATCAAGGAGGAGCGGACGATCAACTACGAGGCCGGGCTGCAGGCGCGGCTCAGCGACGTGCTCAAGCTGGACCTGACCGGCTTCTACCGCAAGACCTCCGACCTGATCGGAACGCTGGTGGTCGAGGACCGGAGCGGCGCCCGCTTCCCCGCGCTGGACAACATCAACTACGCCACGGTGAAGGGGATCGAGCTGACGCTGCGCAAGAGCTTCAGCAGCTCGTTCAGCGCCTTCATCAACTACACCTTCAGCCAGACCCTCGTCTCCAGCTCGCTGCTGTTCGAGCAGCCGACGGATGTCTCCCGCACCTTCCTCGCCGACTGGGACCAGCCGCACGTGTTCAGCGGGTCGGTGGCCTTCCGCTTCCCGAGCGAGTGGGGCTTCACGCTGAACGGCGGGCTCTCCAGCGGGTTCCCGTACACCTTCAACGCCTTCGCCCCGAACGAGGAGCGGGGTCCGATGCAGATTAATCTCGACGTTTACGCCTACAAGGACTTCGGGTTCTTCGGCCTGAAGGAGCGGCTGTTCCTGCAGGTGAACAACCTGATCAACCGTCCGAACGTGTGGTGGGTGTACGCCGATTCGGGCAAGCCGGGCGAGGACGCCAGCCCGGCGACGAGCTACGATTACACGAACAACCCGGCCATGTGGGGGCCCGGCCGCCGGATCCAGGTGGGGCTGAGCCTGTGGGCGCAGTGAGGAGGAGACTCATGCGTACCCGAGCGGCACTGCTGCTGATCGCGGGGCTTGCGCCGGCGTGGTTCGCGGCGGCGCAGGAGAACCCGATGGTCAACCAGCGGTGGAACATCTTCGACTACAACCTGGTGCGCACCCAGTTCAACAACACCGGGCTGCTCTGCGACGGCAACCAGCAGAACATGCCGCTGGCCCGTCCGCCCGCCTTCGAGTACCCCAACGGGTCGGGGATCCAGTACGGCACCAGCGTCGGGGTGGTCCTCGGCGCGCCGGCCGACCAGCTCCCCGGCGCGGTCGGCGGCGACAACGCGGACCAGAAGCCCTACCTGGACGGGACGATGGACGAGGGGTCGGCGGCCTTCTGGAGCGAGGAGCACTTCGCGCCCTACCCCTTCCTCGGAACCGTGGAGCGCACCCCGATGTCCGACGACGTCGAGTCCTGGCCGGATCCCTGGCCGGATGTGCTGCCCGGCTCCGGGCGGCCGCTGGCCGTGGGTTCGGAGGGCTGGCCGGGGTTCGGCCCCGGGGGCGAAAAGGTCGCCGAGGTGGAGAGTTTCACCGCGATGTACGGCTGGAAGGGGACGGACGCGCAGGAGTCCGGCGCGACGGAGAACGTGCACTGGCTGAACACCGAGCTGACCTGCCGGGGCCTCGCCTGGTCCGGGTCGCTGTACGAAGATTTCATCGTCTGGGTGTACACCGTGGAGAACATCGGCACCGACCCGATCCAGGACCTGCGGGTGGGGGTGCACGTGGACTTCGGGTTCTTCCCCGAGTTCTTCGCCGCGCCGTTCTACGACGAGGACCGGCACTACTACGACCCGCAGCTCCAGCTCGCCTACGGCTGGGATGACAACAGCTTCGAGATCCTGCCGAGCGGCGGCACGGTGGGCGGGGAGGAGATCGCCTGGGGCGGGGCCATCGCCCTGCGGATGCCCGGCGGCGACCACCGGGTGCACACCTACGACGTCTTCCACTTCTGGCAGAACGCGACCACCCCGCGCGGCAACGGCGCCTCGCAGGAACTCTACTACCTCTACAACCTGGTCAACGACCAGGACCCGCAGGACAGCGACGGGGACGGGATCGACGACGACTTCGACGAGGACGGCGTGCCGGACGTGGAGAACGGCGGGCCCGGCTACTGGGTCGCCTCCGGCGCGGACGGCGTGCAGGTGATGGGCTCGGAGCCCTTCGACCTGGCGCCGGGCGAGATCGACACCCTGATCTTCGCCACCGTCTTCGGGATCAACAAGGCCGACCTGATCACCAACGCCCGGCGCGCGCTGAACCTGTACGAGAACGGCTGGCAGCCGTTGACCCCGCCCCCCGCCCCGACCCTCGAGGCGGTGGTGGCCGACCGCGCGGTGACCCTCTACTGGTCGGACGACGCGGAAGAGGACGAGGAGTTCGAGGGGTACAAGCTGTACCGCAGCGCGGACAACGGGGTGACCTGGGGCGATCGGAGCTTCAACGACTTCTCCGGCGGCGTGCATTACGTGCCGATGGCCCGGTTCGACCTGGACGACGGCATCAAGGGCAACTACCGGACGCTGGCCGAGTACGCCTGGTTCGACCTGGGCGACGATACCGGCCTGCCGGCGAAGCAGGCGGTGACCGCCGAGATGGGGCTGAGCAGCTTCCCGGTGGGCGATTCGGTGTACGCCTTCACCGACCGTGACATCATGAACGGTCTGAAGTACCGTTACTACGTCGCCGCGTACGACAGCGGCAACGGTGTCGTCGGCCCGCTGGAGAACACGCCGGCGACGAACCCCGCCGAGGTGAACAACACGGTGGAGGTCGTCCCGCACGCGGCGGCGGCCGCCACCGCGTCGGACCTGGACGAGGTCCGGGTGGTCCCCAATCCCTACATCGTCAGCAACGCCTGGGAGCAGGGGCGCTCGCGGGAGATCCAGTTCACCCGCCTTCCGGGGCGGGCGACGGTGCGCATCTTCAACTCGGCGGGCGAGCTGGTGCGGACGCTGGAGCACGACGCCGCGGGCGCGAAGGCGGAGTCCATCCGCACCTGGGATCTGCTCAACGACGATCATCAGTTGGTCGGGCCGGGGGTGTACTTCTACCACATCACGTCGCCCGTGGGCGAGACATCCGGCAAGTTCGTGATCATCCTCTAACCGAGGGGAAGGGACGATGAAAACCTTTCGGCATGTAACCCTGGCGCTTGCGCTGGTCCCGGTGGTCGTCGCGGCGGGCCTGGCGCAGAATGTGAACTACGCCGGCACCTCGGTGGCGAACTTCCTCAAGGTCAGCCCCGTGGCGCGGAACACGGCGATGGGCGAGGCGCCGATGGCGGGCGGCAGCGGCGCCGCCGGCACGATGTACAACCCGGCCGCCATCGCCGCCGGGACGCAGGGGTCGGTGACCTTCGCCACCATGCGGTGGCTGGTGGACACGCGGATCACCTACATCGCCGCCTCCTACCCGATGCCGGGAATCGGCACTTTCGGGGTGGACATCGACTACTTCGGCTCCGGGGAGATGGAGGAGACCACCCTCGGGGACCAGGACGGGACCGGCCGCTTCTTCTCCGCCAGCGACCTGATGCTCGGCGGGACCTACGCCGCCAACCTGACCGACCGTTTCGCCGTCGGCCTGAAGCTGAAGTACGTGCACGAGAACCTCTCCGCGGCGTCCGCCTCCGCCTTCGCCTTCGACCTCGGCTCCACCTTCCGGACCAGTTTCCTGCATGAAATGGTCCTCTCCGCGACGCTGGCGAACTTCGGCAGCAAGATGAAGTTCACCGGGCGCGACCTCGAGGTGATCTACGAGGTGCCCGGCAGCCCGTCCGGCAAGGAGGTGCCGGCGGTGCTGAAGACGGAGTCCTGGGACCTGCCGCTGCTGTTCCGCTTCGGAGCGGAGACGGACCTCCTGCGCTGGGACCGGATGCGGCTGCACCTCGCCTATTCCATCCTCGACAGCCGCGACCATGTCACCCGGCAGCACCTCGGCGCGGAGTACAGCTACAACGACTTCGTCTTCCTCCGCGGCGGCTACCGCTTCGGCTGGGACGAGGCCTCGTGGTCGGCGGGGTTCGGCCTCAACCTCCGGGTGCCGAACATGGGGCGGATGATGTTCGATTACGCCGTCGCGGACTGGGGCATCTTCGACCTGGTTCACCAGTTCACCGTCGGCTTCCGTTTCTGAGCCCGGCGCTGAGCCGCGCATCGCGGAACATGAGGAGGGGAGGAACGGGCATGCGGAAAACGGTGCGACTCGCGGTGGTCCTCCTGCTGGTGCTGCCATCGAACGTCCTGCTGGCGCAGGAGAACCCGATGGTCTACCAGCGGTGGAACAGCTTCCGGCTGAACAAGGTCGCCACGCTGTTCAACAACACCGGGCTGCTGTGCGACGGGAACCAGCAGAACCGCCCGCTGGCGCGGTCGCCGGCGTTCGAATATCCCAACGGGTCCGGGCTCTACTGGGGCACCAGCATCGGCTTCGTGGTCGGCGCGCCCGCGGACCAGCCGGACGGCACCTGGGGCGGGGTCAACCCGGACGGGCTGGCCTTCCTCGACGGCACGATGGACGAGGGGTCGGCGGACTTCTGGAACGAGGAGCACTTCGCGCCCTACGCGGAGCTGGCGGCGCCGGAGATGGCCTCCATGTCCGACAACCCGGAGAGCTGGCCGGACCCCTGGCCCGCCACCTACCCGGACACGGACATCCCGCTGTTGGTCGGCTCGGAGGGCTGGCCGGGCTTCGGGCCGGGCGGGGAGCGGGTCGCCGACGTGGAGAGCTTCTCCGTCGCCTACGGCTGGGGCGGTACGGACCAGCTCGAATCGGCCAACAGCACCACACGCTGGCTGAAGACGCAGATGGTGGTCCGCGGACTCGCCTGGCAGGGGAGCCTGTACGAGGATTTCCTCGTCTGGGTGGTGGTGGTGCGCAACATCGGCACGGACACGATTCACGACCTGCGGGTGGGGACGCACATCGACCTCGGGTTCCTGCCCGAGGCGTGGTCGCCCGCCTTCAGCGATGACGACCGCCACTACTGGAACGGCGACCTGCAGCTCGCCTACGCCACGGACGACAACGACTACGAGGTGAGCCCCTTCGGCGGCGTGCTCTCCGGCGAGGAGATCCCGTGGGGCGGGGTCTGCGCCCTGCGGATGCCCGGCGGCGACCACCGGGTCGCCTCCTACGACGCCTCGCACTTCTGGCAGGGGCAGGCCTCCCCCTCCGGCTCCGGCGGAAACCCGGAGATGTACTACGAATGGAACCTGCTGAACAACAACGACCCGCAGGACAGCGACGGCGACCACTTCGACGACGACTTCGACGGGGACGGCGTGCCGGACAGCGAGAACGGCGGGCCGGGCTACTACGTCGGCTCGGGCGCGGACGGCCTGCAGGTCATCGGCTCCTCGCCCATCGACCTCGCGCCGGGCGAGGCGGATACGATGATTATCGCGGTGGTGTTCGGCACCACGCGCGAGGACCTGTTCACCAACGCCGCGCGGGCGATCAGCCTCTACGAGAACGACTGGCAGCCGCTGACCGCGCCCCCCGCGCCGACGGCCGAGGCGGTGGTGGGCGACCGGAAGGTGACCCTCTACTGGGACACCGCGGCCGAGGAGGACCCCGAGTTCGAAGGGTACAAGATCTACCGCAGCGCGGACAACGGGGTCACCTGGGGCAGCAGTACCTTCGAGGACTTCCAGGGCGGGACCCACTACATCCCCCTCGCCCAGTTCGACCTCGAGGACGGGCTGAAGGGCAACTACGAATCGCTGCCGGAGTACGCCTGGTACTACCTCGGTGACGACACCGGCCTGCCGCGGCTGCACGAGGTGACGGCGGAGGACGGCCTGACCCTCTTCCAGCCGGGCGACCCGGTGCGCACCTTCACCGACCGGGACATCCTGAACGGCCTGACCTACCAGTACTATATCGCCGCCTACGACACCGGCAACGGCGTCGTCGGCCCGCTGGAGAACACCCCGGCGACCCTCCCGGACGAGATCAACAACACGGTGGAGGTGATCCCCCACGCCCCCGGCGCGCTGTCGAGCCTGGACAACGTACGGGTGGTGCCGAACCCGTACATCGTCGCGGACGCCTTCGAGCAGGGGCTGCTCCGCGAGTTGCAGTTCACCGGTCTGCCGAACCGTTGCACGATCACCATCTACAACTCGGCGGGCGAGAAGGTGCGGACCATCGAGCACGACGCGGCGGGCTCGAAGGCGCCCTCCATCGCGTTCTGGAACCTGCTGAACGACGACCGTCAGCTCGTGGCGCCGGGCGTATACTTCTACCACGTCAAGAGCCGCATCGGGACGAAGGAGGGCAAGTTTGTCGTCATCCTCTGACAGGGGGCGCAGCGGGCCGGGGTCGCGGACGCCGGGGGGGCGCTCCGCCGGCGCAGCGGTTCTCCTCTCCCTCCTGCTCCTCGCCGGGGCGGCGCGGGCGGCGGACTTCTCCTGGCTGCGCGGCGCGACGCTGGTCGGCCTCTGCGGGTACCAGAGCCGCGCCGAGGCCGCCGAACAGATGGCGCGCGCGGCGGCCGACGGGGCGAGCGTGGTGGACATCCACGCCGGGCTCACCGGGACCTACGAGAACTTCAACGCGCCGGACAGCGCCCTGGCGATGATCTCGTTCCTCGCCGAGGAGGGGCACAAGCGCGGCGTGAAGGTGATCTGCTACATCGCCGGGCTGGAGATCATCTCGAAGGAGGGTGAACACACCGCCCTGAAGGACCATCCCAACTGGGCGCAGCGCGACCGGGAGGGCAACCCGGCCCTGTTCGACGACAAGGCGGCGTTCTGGATCGCGCCGGGCGAGGAGGACATCTGGCTCTCCCCCTTCGCGGAGGACTGGCTGGCCCCCTACCTCGAGATCGTCGGCCGGCTGGCGGCCAGCGGTGTGGACGGCGTCTACATGGACATCCCCTACTGGATGACGCACTTCGAGGGGTGGGGCGACACCTGGGCGAGCTTCGACGATGCGACGGTGGCCGAGTTCCGCCGCCGCACCGGCCTCGACCCTTTCGAGGCGAAGCTGGGCGACTTCAGCGACTCTACCTTCCGGGCGTGGGTACGCTTCCGGATGGACGCGATCGACGAATTCGTCACCAGGGTGCGCGACCGGGTGAAGGAGACGAACCCGGAGGTGGCGTTCATCGTTGAGCTCTACCCCGGCGTGGACATGGACCCGGTGGTCGTCGGCGCGGACCCCTACCGGATCGTCGAGCTGTGCGACGTGATCGCGCACGAGTACAACCCCTTCGAGACCTCGGCGACCCGCGGGACGCACGAATGGGCCCGCTACCAGGCCGGGCTGCTGGCCCTGCGCGCCTTCGCCGGGACGCGACCGAGCTGGATGCTGACCTACGCCGCGCGGGACGACTGGCCGGGCGACCAGGTCGCCGCCTCGGCGAACCTCGCCTTCAGCCACCTCGCGGCGGGCGCCTCGTTCTGGGAGTGCGGCGGGTTGCGGATGTGCGGCACCACGGTCGAGGAGGAGTGGCGCGCCCGGGCGCTGGGCTGGATCCGCGCGCACGCCGATCTCTACTACCCGGAGGAGACGTTCCACGACGGCGGGTACGCCCTCTACTTCTCGCCCGAATCGCGCACCTGGGCGGGGGAGGAGGCGGTGGATGCCTTCCTCGGCGCGGGGATGCTCTTCCTCGAGGCGGGCGTTCCCTACACCGTGGTGACGCCGAAGAGTCTCGCGGAGACGAGGGCGAAGGTGCTCATCCTGCCGGACGTTCGCGTGTTGAGCGGCGCGGAGCGGGCGGCGTTGAGGGCGCTGGCGAAAGGGGGCGTAACCGTGGTCGCCACCGGGCGGACGGGCAGCCTGAACGAGCAGCTCGGGGAGTCGAAGCCGCCGGGCGGGGTGCTGTGGATCGCGGGCTCGCCGGAGCGGGAGTGGCTGCGCGGCCTGGCGCTCACCGAGGAGTGGGAGGAGCCGCGCGAACCGGCGCCCGCGGTGGACCTGCGGCGCTGGAAGGAGACCTGGTGGGCGGCGATGCCGAAGCTGCCGCTCGCGGCGCAGGGGGTCCGCGTGCGGAGCGCCGGGGTGGTGCAGGTGACAGCCTGCCGGGGCGCGGGCGGCTGGACGATCCACCTGTTCAACACCACCGGCCTCGAGGCGGGGGAGGTGGTGGAGGCGACGCCGCTGGCCGGGGTGCGCGTTTCGGTGCCCGGGGTGAACTTCACCGGCGCCCGTATGCTCGAGCCGTTCGGCGGGTGGACGAACCTTGAGATGACCACGGCCGATGGGGTGACCACCGTGGTTCTGCCGGAACTCGGGCGCGGCGCGACACTCCGCCTCGCGGCGGAAGAGCGGGAGGGCGGATGACTGCGCAGGGAAGCGGAGAGGTGACACGCCGGGAAATCCTTTCGCAGCCGCGGGTGTGGGCGGAGGTGCTCGAGCGCCTGTCGCGCGGAGGGGACGGGCTGCCGGACGCCTTCCCCGGCGGGCGGGGGCTGTTCATCGGGGCGGGGACCTCCCTCTACCTCGCCCGCACGCTGGCCCACCTCGGCGAGGCGTTGAGCGGCCGCCCGCTGCGCGCGGTGCCGCCCTCGGACCTCCTCGTCTGTCCCGAGGACCATGTCACCGGCGGGGATGTGTGGGCGGTGGGCATCTCCCGCAGCGGGACGACCACCGAGACGGTCCGCGCCCTGGCCGTGATGCGCGAACGGTACCACTTCCCGACGATGGCGCTCTCCTGCTCGCCCGACGGCGACATGGGACGATACGCCGAGAGAATCCTCGCGGTGGAGGAGGCGGTCGAGGACTCGGTGGTGATGACCCGCTCCTTCACCACGATGCTGATGGCCTTCACCCGGTGGATGCTGCGGGTGACGGGGCACGGAGAGCTGCTCGACGCGCAGCGCCTTCTGCCGGCGGCGGGCGAACGGCTGTTCGCCGGCGCGGCGGACGCGGTCGCCGAGGCGATGGATCGCTTCCGGCCGGAGCACATCGTCACCTTCGGACAGGGCGCCTACTACGGCCTCGCCTGCGAGACGGCGCTGAAGGTGAAGGAGATGGCGCTGCTGGCGAGCGAGCCCTTCCACACCCTGGAGTATCGTCACGGTCCCAAATCCATCGCCGGCCCGAACACGCTGGTCATCGCGCTGCTCTCCGGCCGCGGCGGCGCGCTGGAGCCGGATGTGCTCCGCGAGGTGAAGGGGCTCGGCGCGAAGGTGTGGGCGATAACCGAGTCGGGCGAGGGGCTCACGGGCGAGCACGCCGACCTGGTCACCGCGCTCGACAGCGGGCTGCCGGAGACGGTGCGGCTGCCGCTGGTGATGCCCCTTCTGCAGCTCTACGGCCTCGAGCTGGCGCTCTCCCGCGGCATGGACCCCGACTCGCCGAAGAACCTGACCCAGGTGGTGACCCTGTGAAGGAGCCGCTGGATGTCCTCGTGGTCGGCGAGCTGAACGTGGACCTGCTCCTCTACGGGATCGGGCAGCCGCCGGAGCTGGGCAAGGAGATCCTCGCCGACCGGATGACGCTGACGATGGGCTCCTCCTCGGCCATCTTCGCGGCGAACCTCGCGGCGCTGGGGTCGCGGACGGGCTTCATCGGGCGGCTGGGGAGGGACGTGTTCGGCGAACTGGTCCGCGAGAGCCTCGAGGCGGCGGGGGTCCGGACCGGCGGGCTGATGGTCCGGGAGGAGGAGGTCACCGGCGCGACCGTGGTGCTCGGCTGGGGCGGCGACCGGGCGATGATCACCCACAAGGGAGCGATGGACCATCTCGCGGCGGAGGATGTGAGCGACGAGCGGCTCGCCGGGGCGCGCCACCTCCATGTCTCCAGCTTCTTCCTCCAGGAGGGGCTGCGGCCCGGCTGCGCGGCGCTGTTCGCGCGGGCCCGGCGGCTCGGGCTGAGCACCAGCTTCGACCCCCAGTGGGACCCGGAGGAGCGGTGGGAGGGCGTGCGGGAGGTTCTCCCGCACACCGACCTGTTCCTGCCCAACGAGGCGGAGGCGCTGGCGATCAGCGGCGAGGCGGTGGTGGAGGACGCGGCGCGGGCGCTGGCGGCGCGCGGGCCGACGGTGGCGGTCAAGCGGGGGAGAAAGGGGGCGATGGCGGTGACCCCGGACGGGGCGCGGTTCTCCGCGCCCGCCCCCGGGGTGATCGTCGCCGACGAGGTCGGTGCCGGGGACACCTTCGACGCCGCCTTCGTCCACGCCCGCCTGCAGGGGCGCACTCCGTCGGAGTGCCTCGCTTTCGCGGTCGCGGTGGCGGCCTACTCGGTCACCGCGCCCGGGGGGACCGCGGCCCTGCGGGACCGGGAGGGGCTGGACCGCTGGCTGGCGGAGCGCGGGTTGAACCGTTTGGCATGAGGAAGAACCGACCCGGTCCGCGGACGGTATCCTGCGGGGCGGGCGGCGGAGGGAGTCCATGGGGATGATCGATTTTCACACCCACCCGGTGCTCGTGCGCGAGATCGTCGGGGAATCCGAGGAGATGCTGCGCGCCACGCGGGACATCTTCCACTGCGGCAACAACCTGCAGCCGCTGGAGGTGTTCCACCTGCAGATGGACGCCGGGGGGGTGGAGCGGGCGGTGTTGCTGCCGGTCGCCTGCCGCCGGGCGCGCGGCGCGGACATCTTCACCAACGAGCAGATCGCGCGGCTCTGCGGGATGAGCGACCGCTTCATCGGCTTCGCAAGCGTGGACCCGGAGGAGGAGGGCGCGGCGGAGACGCTGGAGCGGGATGTGAAGCGGTTCGGCCTGAAGGGGCTGAAGCTGTCGCCGCCGACGCAGGAGTTCGACCCGGTCTCCGAGAAGGCGTTCGCGGTGTACGAGGCGGCCCGCGGGCTGGGGATCCCGGTGCTCTTCCACACCGGGATGAGCTGGGAGCCGGACGCCGCCCTCGCGCCCGGCCACCCGATGCGGCTCGAGCCGGTGATCCGCAGCTTCCGTGACCTGCCCATCGTCCTCGCGCACCTCGGCTGGCCGTGGGTCGCCGAGGCGGCGGCGCTGGCGCTGAAATACGACAACGTCTACCTGGACACCTCGGCGCTGTACCACGATCACCCGCGCGAGTTCGCCCGGCATGTGTTCACGCACCTCGTGCCGGTGAGTGTCATCGAGCGCAGCCTGCGCGACCGGGTGCTGATGGGCTCGGACTACCCGCGGATGGAGATCAAGCACGCGCCGGAGATCCTCGAGCAGGCCGGGCTGACCACCGGCGCGATCGAGCAGATCGGCGGCGGGAACGCCCGGCGGTTGCTGGGGGAGGCGGCGCGGTGAAGATTCACACGGAAACGCTGAAGGTGATCACCCCGGCGGACGAGGTGGCGGTGGACATCACCCCCCTTGTCGTGGAGGTCGTGCAGCGCTCCGGGGTGCGGCACGGGCGGGTGCTGGTGTACACCACGCACACCTCCTCCGGGCTCACCGTGACCGAGGGCATCCCCTGCCTCGAGGCGGACCTGATGAGCTTCTTCGACAAGCTGGCGCCGGTGGAGGGCGACTACCGCCACCGGCGCTATCTCGACTTCGACGGCCGCATCGGTTTCAACGCCGAGGATCACCTGAAGAGCGTGCTCGCCGGGTACCAGGTGCATTTCGCGGTGGTGGACGGGGCGATTGTGAAGGGCGGGCGGCAGACGATCTACTTCCTCGAGTTCGACGGTCCCCTGGAGCGGACCGTGGTGGTGCAGGTGATGGGCGAAACGGGAGATGCGCCGTGACCTTTCTCGATTACCTGATCATCTTCGTCTTTCTCGGGATGGTTTTCGCTCTCGGGAGCTGGTTCTACAAGTGGATCGGCAACCCGGACGACTTCATGGTCACCGGGCGGTCAATCACGCCGTTCATCCTCGCGGCGACGCTGGCGGCGACGAACATCAACCTGTACAATTTCGTCGGCTACGCGGGGACGAGCTACGCGCACGGCATCGGCATCGTCTGGCAGGAGTGGACCGGGATGATGTCGCTGGTGTTCAGCGGGCTCTTCGTGCTCCCGATCCTTCGCCGGCTGCGCGTCCGCACGGTGCCGGAGTACCTCGAGATGCGGTACAGCCGCGGGGTGCGCGGGTTGATCGGCGTGATGTGGGTGTTCCGCCTCGGCGCGTGGCTCGGCGTGGTGCTCTACCTCGCGGTGAAGGTGGCGATGAACGTCACCGGCAGCGAGGGGCCGCTCGCCTTCGCGGGCTGGATCGCCCTGTTCGCGTTGATTTCGATCATCTACACCGCCCTCGGCGGGATGTGGGCGGTGGCGCTGACCAACGTCCTCCAGTTCGTGCTGATGCTGGCCGCCCTGCTGGTCATCGTCCCGGTGGCGATGGCCAAGGTGGGGTGGACCTCCGGCCTGCTGGCCCAGCTTTCGCCCGGGTCGATGGAGTTCGTCGTCCGTGACGGGCCGTACAACTGGCTGTTCATCATCGCCATCTTCCTGCTCGGTATCCAGTGGGCGAGCACCGACCAGGGGCTGCTGCAGACGGCGTTCAGCGCGAAGAACATCCGCACGGTGAACCGCGGGCTGATCCTCGCCGGGGTGATCATGGCGCCGATCGCCTACCTCACGGTGATTCCCGGTCTCGCGGCGCGCATCCTCCACCCCGGGCTGGCGCAGCCGGATGACGCCATGGGCACGCTGCTCGCCAGCAACCTGCCGCCCATCGTCCTCGGGCTGGTGCTCTGCGGGCTGCTGTCGAGCCAGGTCTCGACGATCTCCGCCAACCTGAACGCCACCTCGACCCTCTTCGTGAACGACTTCTACCGCCTGGTCAAGCGCGAGGTGAGCGACAAGGCGACGGTGTTCGTGCTGCGGCTGATGATCGGCGTCTCCGGTGTGATCATGATCGTCTTCGCCTACATGGTGCCGCGGATCGGCACGGCGGTGGAGGCCTACCTCACCGTGATCTCCATCCTCGACATGCCGCTCTTCGTGATGGCCATCTTCTACGGCCTGCTGTGGAAGCGGGCGAACTGGCAGGGGGCGTTCTTCGGGTACCTCGCGGGAGCCGGGTTCGGGATCTACACCCAGCTCACGCAGCAGGTGCCCCTGTTCGGCATCCCGGTGGGCGAGAACATGGCCTTCGCGGTGACGGCGTTCGTCTCCGCGAGCGCCGCGCTGATCGTCACCCCGCTGGTCAGTCTGCTCACCACGCCGCCGGACCCGAAGAAGATCACGGCGGTCTGGGCGGCGCGGGGGACGACCGCCGAGGAGACCGACCGCAGCTCGACCTATCACATCGTGCCGCGCACGGTCGCCGGGAAAGCCTCGCTGACCATCTGGGGGGTGGGGCTGGCGACCTTCTTCGTCGGTGTGTTCATGGGTTCGACGGGTTCACACTACGCCTCACCCGTGGCGATCACCGGGATGGTCATCTACTTCGCGGGCGGGCTGATGCGCGCCTACACCGAGTAGGAGGGACGATGTTCGACTGGATTACCTGGGGCATCTGGGCGATCGCATTCTTTATCTTGGTGGTGTTCATCGTGCAGCCGATCCGCGAGTTCCGCCGGCTCTACCGGGAACATCAAAAGGACGAGGCGGAATAGCCGCCGCCGGCCCTACGCGCCGGACATCCCCACGCGCGTGACGGGCGGGAAGCAGGGAGGGAGAGAGATGCCATTGGAGAACCTCCGGAAGATCTACCGCCGCGCCGAGGCGGAAGGCTGGGCGATCGGGCAGTTCAACGTCGAGAACCTGGAGTTCGTCCAGGCGGTGGCGGCGGCCTGCCGCGCGAAACACTCCCCGGCGATCTTCGCGGTGTCCGCCTCCTCGCTGCGCTACATGGGGATGGACTACCTGACCGCGCTGGTGCGCACCGCGGCGGAAGAGGTGGAGGCGCCGGTGGTCCTGCACCTGGACCACGGCCCGGATGTGGAGACCGCCCGGCGATGTGTCGAGGCGGGGTTCACCTCGGTGATGATCGACGCCAGCGCGCGGCCCTTCGAGGAGAACGTGCGCCTCACCCGCGAGGTGGTGGAACTCGCCCGCCCGCTCGGGGTGAGTGTCGAGGGGGAGCTGGGGCGCATCGGCGGGACAGAGGATGACCTCGAGGCCGAGGGCGGCGCGCCCTGGACCGACCCGGAGGAGGCGGAGGAGTTCGTCCGTCGCACCGGGGTGGACGCCCTCGCGGTGGCGGTGGGCACCAGCCACGGGGCCTACAAGTTCCACGGCGAACCGCACATCGAGCTGGAGCGGATCGCGGAGATCCATGCGCGGGTGCCGGCGGCGATCGTCCTGCACGGTGCCTCCGGGGTGGACCCGGCGACGGTGAAGCGGATCGCGAAGCATGGCGGCGATTTCTCCGGCGCGCGGGGGGTCACGGACGAGATCTACCGTGAAGCGGTCCGGCGGGGTGTACGCAAGGTCAACATCGCCACCGACCTGCGGCTGGCGTTCATCGCCTCGCTGCGGGAGAGTTTCGATGCCGACCCCGGCCTGCTGGACCCGCGCAAGCTGCTCGGCGCGGCGCGCGGGGAGATGAGAAACCTGGTCGAGCACAAGATGGAGGTGCTGGGGTCCGCGGGGCGGTATTAAGGGGGCGAGCGTCCGGGTAACAAGACCCTGCTTGCTCCTGCACCATGAGGGTGGCCCTGTCAGCTTGGATGACAGGGCCACCTGTCGCAGAAACCCTTATGAAAC